>JALHNV010000047.1 GCA_022843325.1 Pseudolabrys sp.
CCCCTCGGTCATTCTTTTCTTCACCTCTCCCCGCAGGCGGGGAGAGGGAGAAGATCACTTCGGCGGCATCGCCACCGCGACGACGATCGAGCACACCTCGTTGCCGCGGTTGATGATCTCCCGCGTCTCGTTCGGTTCGATGACGCAGCTGTCGTTGGCCTTGAGCACCGTCTCCTTGCCGCCGACGATCACGGTCAGTTCGCCGCTGAGGACGAAGTAGACCTTTTCCGGCGGCGAGGCGTCGGGCCCGGCGCCGCCACCGGGGAGGAAGTGCGAATAGCCGAACACCAGGCCTTTGGTGCCGCCGGCCTCGGCGCCGAACAGGCGCAGCGAGGTGTAGCCGCGGTGGTTGGGCGCCTCGTAGGGCTTGGCGTCCTTGAAGCGTTTGACGTGCATCAGAACGCCTCCCCCGGCTCGATGCGGTACTTGCCCGTCGGGTCGGTAATGGCGACGAGGCGGATGATGCAGCCGTCGCCGCGGTCCCAGTTCCACGGGAAAAACGCGAAGGTGCAGCGCTTGCCGGTTACCTTGTCGAGGTCACCGCCGACATTCTCGATGCCGAGGATTCCGTTGGTGAACAGCTTGCGGTGCACCGGCTCCCATTCCGGGTGATCGTCCTTCCAGTCGCGGCCGCCGGACCATTCCTTGTACTCGGCCTGCAGATGCGGATGCAGCGGGCCGTTTCGGTGCGGACCGATGGCGGTGGCCAGCGGGTGATCGTTGGCCTGGGTATCGTGGCCGACAACCTTGACCTGCTTCTCGACGAACCAGTCGCCAGCCGACTTCACGAAGCCCGGGCACTTGCAGAAATAGTCTTCCGAGTCTTCGTACTGCTTGTGCCAGCCGGTGTTGATGATGACGACATCGCGCGGGCGCACCACCTTGCCGGCGGCCTTTTCCAGATCGTCATAGGTGATCGGTTCCCACATCTTCTTGGGCAGCGACACCACGATGCCCGTGCCGAAGAAGTGCGGCAGCGGCACCTCGTCGATGAACGGCGTGCCCTGCACGACGTGCGCCGGCGCGTCGATATGGGTGGTGTTGTGCATCGACGTGGTGATGCGTTGCGACAGCACGCCGGACTTCGCCATGTAATGGATGCGCTCGATCTGCACGTCCTGGAAATAGGGCCAGTTCGGCGACTGATAGCCGAAGCGGTGCGACAGGTTGACGAACTCAAGCCCCATCGAGTTGTTGTCGTTTTCCTCGAACGTCACGCCGCGAATTGTCTTGGCCACGGCATCCTCCCTGATTGCGGCGCCTTGCGGCCCCTGTTGTTGGACTTCAGATGCCGCGACGTCAGGCGGCGGCTTTCATGCGGGTCTCCAGCAGGCGTTTGGTCGCGAGCAGCCGCTCCGCAATCAACGTGTGCCGATCGGTGAAGCGCTGGCTCGGTACCGGCACCGAAATTGCGACGGAATTGCCGAGGGGATCCTGCAGCGCGACGCCGACGGCACAAATGCCGAGGGCGTGTTCCTCGCGGTCAAAGGCAATGCCGGTGCGGCGCACGACCTTGAGGTCGGCAATCAGGGCGTCGAAACGTGTCAGCGAATTCGGCGTGCGGGACTCATAGTTGCGGCCGATCAGGGCTTCGATGGCCGGATCGGACAACTGCGCCAAGTAAGCCTTGCCGTTGGCCGTGCAGTGGAGCGGGAAGGTTTCGCCGACCGCCGATGCGGTGCGCAAGCGCTGCGAGCCGATCACCTGGTCGATGAAGACCAGATGGTCCTTCTTCACCGTCGACAGATCGACGGTCTCCTGCAACTCTTCGGACAGCCGTTCCAGAAACGGCCGGGCGAGCGACACGAAATCGCTGCGCACCGAGGCCGCCAGCCGCAGGATCGTCGGGCCGAGGCGGACGCGTCCGTTCGGCGTCGCCGCGATGACGAGCTTTTCGGTTTCCAGTGCGGCGACGATGCGCTGCACCGTGGAGCGTGCGAGGTTCACCCGCTGCGCGATCTGGCCGAGGCTCAGCCCGGCATTCTCGTCTTCCAGCGCACGCAGGATGGTCGCCGCGCGGGCAATCACCTGCACCTGGCTCTTGTCGTTGGTGACGTGGCGGCTCACGGACGCTTCCACCTGACGCTCCTGCCCTGATCGTTGCCCGGGCGATCTTTTGCCGCCTTGCATGGTGGGTTAGGTTAGCCCAATATCCGATACAGTCAAAATATAAAAAAAAGCGGCCGTCAGTGCCGCTAACCGAGAGGGAGCGGCCCGCATGGTGCAGAAGATCGCGCTCGAAGAGCATTTCCTGTCGCCCGGACTGATCGACTACTGGCGACCGACCATGACCGAGGTGCCGGCCGCGGTGACGGAGAACCTGTTCAGTCGGCTGACGGATTTCAGCGATCTGCGGCTGGAGACCATGGACAAAGCCGGCATCGCCAAAATGGTGCTGTCGATCTCCGGTCCCGGCGTGCAGGCTGAACGCGACCCGGCTACCGCGACGCGCAAGGCGGCTGAGTCGAACGATTTTCTTGCCACTGAGATTCAGAAGCGCCCGGACCGCTATGCCGGCTTTGCCCATATCGCGGTGCAGGATCCGAAAGCGGCCGCTGACGAACTGGAGCGTTGCGTCAAACAGCTCGGCCTACGAGGCGCCATGATCAACGGCCACACCAACGGCCAGTATCTCGACGACCCCGCGCTTTATCCGTTCTGGGAACGCGCCGAAGCGCTCGGCGCGCTGGTCTATATCCATCCGACCGATCCGGTGGTGCCGGCGCCGGTGCTGGCCGGCGTGCCGGCGTTGCGCCGGGCCACCTGGGAGTGGGGCTTCGAGACCGGCTCGCACGCGCTGCGGCTGGTGTTCAGCGGTCTGTTCGAACGTTTCCCGAAAGCGCGTGTCGGACTCGGCCACATGGGCGAGACGCTGCCCTACCTGCTGTGGCGCTTCGACAGCCGCGCCAAGCTTTACAATGTCACGCTCGCAAAGCCGCCGTCGCAATACATCAAGGACAACATCGTCGTGACGGTGTCCGGCGTGTTCGCGGCCGAGCCGCTACGCTGCGCCGTCGATGCACTCGGTCGCGACCGGGTGATGTTCGCCGCCGACTATCCCTTCGAGGACGCGCTCGAAGCTGGGCATTTCATGGACACGGTGCCGGTCGAGGACTCCTTGCGCGCTGATGTCGCCTACAACAATGCGGCGAAGCTGTTGGGGCTTTAGGCGGCAAAGGACGCGAGGCGCCGTGCCGACGAGAGCCAGGGTGGGCTTCGCTGCGCTCAGCCCACCCTACGGACGCCGTCACTGCGATAACGTCATCGGCCGGTTCAACACCTTGCGCGCGAACTTGTGCGGCTCCATCGGCTTGGCCAGGAAATAACCCTGGATCAGGTCGAAGCCCAGTTCGCGTGCAGCGATAAAGTCCGGCCTGGATTCGACGCCTTCGGCCACGGTGCGGGCGCCAAAGTTGTCCGCCAGTTCGAGAATGCTGCGGCAGGCAGAGCGCTTCAGCCGGTCGTCGCCGCAGCCGGTGACAAAGCTGCGGTTGACCTTGATCTCGACGAACGGAAAATCCGTCAGCTCCATCAGCGCCGGCCATTCGGGCCCGAGTTCTCCGACCGATATCCCGATATTGTGGAAGCGCAGCAGCCGCGCCACCTTCTTGGCCAGCGGCAAATTCTGCGTCAGCTCGGGACCGTTGAACTCGATCAGCAGGCCCTCGAAGGCCGGATGCGTCGGCATGCGCCGGGTCAGGTTCTCGATCGCATGCGGTGCCTGGAAGAACGCAACCGGAAGGTTGACGGCGATCTCGACGTGGCCGTATTCGCCGACGAAATAGTGCCAGTCCTCGATGGCGCGGCCCATCACGAAGTCCGATAGCGCGGCGAAATGCGGGTCCGCCTCGTCCGGCAGGAACTCGGACGCCGTCAGCGTGCCCCAGGTTGGATGCCGAAGCCGCACCAGAGCCTCGGCGCCCATCAGCGTCATCGACCGGGCCTCTATTTTCGGCTGGTACCAGAGGTCGAGCCAATTGGCATGCAGCGCCTCGCCGACATCGACCGGCGGGTTCGGCGGCGTCTCCTCCGGCAGCAGCGGTAGCACGCGGCTGCGCAGCTCGCGGTCGCTGAACGGCGTCGGCAGCAGCGGCAGCATGCCGAGGCCGAGCTGTTCTCCGACGCCGACGATCGCGGTCACCATGGGCGATCCGTCGGGACCGAACACCAGGACCTTGCCGCCGAAGTTCGACTGCGCCAGGCGCTCGAGAATTTCATTGGCGGCGATGCCGCCGCCGGACAAGCCCAGCACAATCAGATCCGGACGCTCCAGTCCGACCACAGCGCGCAGGCCGTCCGGCTGTTCGCATTCGCAGGTGATGAAACCCAGTTCTTCCAGGGCCTCGCGGAGGAAGTTCCGGATATGCACCTTGCCGTCGGCCACGCAGGCGCGAGCGGCGACCTTGCGGCGGCCGAAGCCGGTGACGGCGTCGTGCGGTCCGCTCGAATATCTCGTCTCCATGTCGCGCTCCTCCATCTGAAAGACCGCGGCACTCTGAACGATAGCGGAGGCCCGAAACGTCAACCGTATGACGCATACACAGCCAATTGTCGGCTTAATGCTAACCCGGCCAAGGGTAATCAAATTGAGCGGAGTTTTCCCGGGAGGTCTTGCTTAAAAGCGTAGCAATAATTCCAACGGTGCTCCGTCGTCATGCCCGGCCTTGTGCCGGGCATCCACGTCTCGACTTCATAAAGGCAATAAAGACGTGGATGGCCGGGACAAGCCCGGCCATGACGAATCTGATTCACCCTTCAACTGATCGAGTCCGCCCGCTATGCCGAGATCACGCGCACGGGCTTGCCGTCGAGCCAGGTGCGGATGTTCTCGACGATGTCGGGGAAGTACTTGCGGTAGTTCTGTTCGCTGACATAGCCGAGGTGCGGCGTGATCACGACATTGTCGAGCTTGCGGTACGGGTGGTCGAGCGGCAGCGGCTCGACCTCGAAAACGTCGAGACCGGCGCCGCCGATATTCTTCTCTTTCAACGCCTGCAACAGCGCCGTCTCGTCGACGATCGGCGCACGCGCCGTGTTGATGAGATACGCGTCCTTCTTCATCCGGCCGATGTCGGTGCCGGTGATCAGGCCGCGGGACCGGTCGCTCAGCACCAAGTGGATGGAGACGAAATCCGCCTGCGCGAACAGGTCCTCGCGGCTGGCATAGTCGACGCCTGCCTCCTTGGCCCGTTCCGGTGTCAGGTTCTGGCTCCAGGCGATCACCTTCATGCCGAAGGCCTGGCCGACTTTGGCAACACGCTGGCCGAGCTTGCCCAGGCCGACAATACCGAGCGTCATGCCTTCGAGGTCGCGGCCGAGCGTGACCTGCCACGGCTCGCCGGCCTTCATCCGGGCATTTTCGAAGCCGATGCGGCGGGTCAGTTCCAGCATCAGTCCGAACACGATGCCGGTGGTCGGGCTGCCGACCGCGCCGGTGCCGCTGACGGTGACGCCGCGCTCGTTGGCGGCCTTGATGTCGAAGGCGTTGTTCTTGGCGCCGGTGGTGATCAGCAGCTTCAAGTCGGGCAGGGCCTCGATGACCCGGCGCGGAAACGGCGTGCGCTCGCGCATGCCGACCACAATGGCGAAGCCCTGCAAGGCCTTGATGGCCTCGGCTTCGCTGGCAAACGGCTTGTCGAACACCTTGATCTCGACGTCCTTGGTGATGCTGGACCAGTCGGCATAGGACAGCGCGACGTTCTGGTAGTCGTCGAGAATGGCGGCGCGAAGCATCGATGAATCCTCAATGTGGCGGCCGGAACTCGTCCGGGCGGCGCCACCTTAGGCATCGAAGACGGAAAGAAAAGGGGGGTATCAGGCCTGCGGCGGCTGGCCGTATTTGGCCCGGCAGGCGGGGCCGGGGCCGCGCATGTAATGCCGCTCGGGACGGTAGGGCCGCGTCAGATCGCGGGTTATCTCATGCCAGATTGCGGTGAGCGCGCGGGCAAGGCCAGCAAAGGGCCTCGGAAACGACGACGTGGAACCCGACAGGACTGCGATGGCGCGGCCCATGACCCATCTCCCTGACAGCGGGCACTGAGCGCCCGACCATACTAGGTCGCCTCGCTGGGCGACCCGGTTCATGTCAGGGCATCATGGGCTGAGCCGGTTAAGGTCGGTTTAGGTCAAGGGATTCGGGTGAATTAAATTCAAAGTCAGCCTTTCCAGTTCATTACCCGCGGAACCCGGGTGACTGGAAATGCGCGGCGATCAGGAGCGGGCGTCGTGCCGCTGTTTGGCGCGCTGCAATGGCAATGTCGATGTTGCGACATGGCCGCACTCGCCACATTCGACGGAGCGGACGGCCGTATCCCGGAGCTCGGGGTGGAGGGCAATAAAGGCAATGTTGATCGGTTCACCGCAGCGACGACAGACTGTATCCGCCGGGAAACTTAAAATCATGAAAATCGCCAATAGATGAGGAAGCTCTATTGGGTCAACGCCAGCGAATACTATTAGTTGCGTCATTGAATTATATATTAATTACTGGCGTCATGACGCTATCAAGTAAATCATCTGCAATAACAGGGGCGCTACTGTCGCCTCAACGGCGGGAAGGCCTGTCTTGCCCTTCCTTCGTCCGCTCGCTACATCAACCGCGAATTCCCCGACACAACCGAGGGCGGCGTGCCTGACACGCGGATGTGGATTCGGGCCGATTTCGAAAGTTCGAGGGCTCAATGAACGGTCGCCAATTCATCTACCACATGCAGGGACTGACCAAGTCCTATCCGGCCGGCAAGAAGGTGCTGGATAACGTCCATTTGTCGTTCTATCCGGACGCCAAGATCGGCGTGCTGGGCGTCAACGGCTCGGGCAAGTCAACGCTGCTGCGGATCATGGCCGGCATCGACACCGAATTCACCGGCGAGGGCTGGGTCGCCGAGGGCGCCCGGGTCGGCTACCTCGAGCAGGAACCGCAGCTCGACGAGACGAAGTCGGTCCGCGAGAACGTAATGGAAGGCGTCGCGCCGAAGAAGGCGATCCTCGACCGCTACAACGAACTCGCCATGAACTATTCCGACGAGACCGCCGACGAGATGGCGAAGCTCCAGGACGAGATCGACTCCAAGAACCTCTGGGACCTCGACAGCCAGGTCGATCTGGCGATGGACGCGCTGCGTTGCCCGCCCGACGATGCCGATGTCTCAAAGCTGTCCGGCGGCGAGAAGCGCCGCGTCGCGCTGTGCAAGCTGCTGCTCGACCAGCCCGAACTGCTGCTGCTCGACGAACCGACCAACCATCTGGACGCCGAAAGCGTCAACTGGCTCGAGGGTCATCTGCGCAATTATCCCGGCGCGATCCTGATCGTGACCCACGATCGCTACTTCCTCGACAACGTCACCGGCTGGATTCTCGAACTCGATCACGGCCGCGGCATTCCTTACGAGGGTAACTACACGTCCTGGCTGGCGCAGAAGCAGAAGCGCCTCGAGCAGGAAGGCCGCGAGGACGAGTCCCGCCGCCGCACGCTGGAGCGCGAGACGCAGTGGATCCAGTCGTCGCCCAAGGCGCGCCAGGCCAAGTCCAAGGCGCGCTACGAGCGCTACGATGAGCTGCTCAAGATTGCCAACGCCAAGGTCAACACCGTGGCGCAGATCACCATTCCGGTGGCCGAGCGCCTCGGCGACAACGTCGTCAACTTCGAGCATCTGAACAAGGGCTTCGGCGACAACCTGCTGATCGAGGACCTGACTTTCAAGCTGCCGCCCGGCGGCATCGTCGGTGTCATCGGCCCGAACGGCGCCGGCAAGACGACGCTGTTCCGCATGATCACCGGTCAGGACAAGCCCGACGGCGGCACCATCAAGGTGGGCGAGTCGGTACAGCTCGGTTATGTCGATCAGTCGCGCGACCAGCTCGACGGCAAGAAGACCATCTGGGAGGAAATCTCGGAAGGCAACGACCTGATCATGGTCGGCAAGAAAGAGATGAACTCGCGCGCTTACGTGTCGCTGTTCAATTTCAAGGGCGCCGACCAGCAGAAGAAGGTCGGCACGCTGTCAGGCGGTGAGCGCAACCGCGTGCATCTCGCCAAAATGCTGCGCAAGGGCGCCAACCTGCTGCTGCTCGACGAACCGACCAACGATCTCGACGTCGACACGTTGCGCGCGCTGGAAGAGGCGCTGGAGGATTTCGCCGGCTGCGCCGTGATCATCAGCCATGACCGCTGGTTCCTCGATCGCATCGCGACGCACATCCTGGCCTTCGAAGGCGACAGCCATGTCGAATGGTTCGAGGGCAACTTCCAAGACTACGAGAAGGACAAGATGCGCCGGCTCGGCCAGGACAGCATCATCCCGCACCGGCTGAAGTACAAGAAGTTTTCACGCTAGAAAACGCGTGCATATTCTTGTTCAACCGAAGCCGAGAGGCTCGTTCTGGAGCATTTGCGCCACATCCCCGTTGCGGTGGACGGGCTTCGCGACGGCATGCGCGAGGTCTAGGGCAGGCTCGGCATTCTTGAAAGTCAGTACGCGAGTTTGTCGACCCGCATGGATAGGCTCGACGCGCGTGTCGAGCGCATCGCGCAGCGGCTTGAATTGATCGAAGCCTGACGCAGCAACCGACGCGCCGCAATGCAAATTAAATGCTGCGCAAGGCGCAATCGGTTGCGGCATTAATCTCCGCTTTACCGTCCACTGTCCGTTCTCTGATTCGGCGATGTTCACCCAACGTTCGTCGCATCGACGTTGCGTGCTTATGGCTGCGGGGTTTTCGGCGGTGCCGGCACGGAGCCGGTGATGTCGCCGGCCGCCGGCGGACAGGCATGAGGAGCGCCATCGCGACAAACCGCGACACCGGCAGGGACGGCGTGCGGCGTCGGCCGGATCAAGGCGACGACATTAGGATGCGGTGTCTCGATCTGCGTCGCGCCGGCTGCCGCAGCGAGGCTGCGTTGTCCGATCAATCGGTTGCGGCACTCACGGTAGGGTTGTGACCCCGGCTCGCCGGCAGCATGGCGGCACAGCATCTCGTCATCGGCAACGACATACTGGGACGGTGGCGCCGCGCACGCCGCCAGAGCCGCCGCCGCGATCAACAAGACAAGAACTGTGGATTGCCCGAACTGCACGCGCGACGTCGCTCCCCCAAGTCTCAAGCGCATCACTCTGATGAAACGCCGTCAAGATAGCGCTGAGCCTTTGTCCCGTTTAATTTGAATGTCAGGCCCCGGTTACGTTGGCTGTTAATGCCCGGTTTACCGTCCTCTATCCGTTCTCTGATTCGCTCTTGTTCCTCTAACGTTCGACATTTTCCACGATGAAGTGTCGGCGTCCGGCGCCATGTCTGCATCTGGTAGCTCGCAACCGAGCGCTTTTCCGAATCACCCCTTCGCGGCAATCCGAATCGCATATAAAGACACGCGACCGCACGCTGACGCGAAACGCGCAAGCGGCTGGTCGAAGGGGTGTGAGCCAAGTCCAGCTTGGCGGAAGCGGTTTGTATCGTCGTCATGCAGCCGGGCACGGGCCGAGTGCCGTGCCATCCGAAACCAGATGCGATTTCATCCGTGACTTCAGGGGCGCCGGAGCGGGCGCCGTTCGTCCAACATAGGGGTTATCTGTGCGTAGCTGGCTCAAGGGTATTCTGGATAATCCGCGCACCGAATGGATCATCACGGCGTTGATCGTCATCAACGCGATCACGCTGGGCCTCGAAACCAGCCCGGCGGCGGTGGCTGCCATCGGCCCGGTGCTGTTCTTCCTCGATGTCACCATTCTGGCGATCTTTGTGATCGAACTGAGCGCGCGCATCTACGTCCACCGGCTGGCGTTCTTCCGCGATCCGTGGAGGCTGTTCGATCTCTTCGTCGTGGCGGTGGCGCTGATGCCGGCGACCGGCAACCTGTCGGTGCTGCGGGCGCTGCGCATCCTGCGCGTGCTGCGGCTGATTACCGTGGTGCCGTCGCTGCGCCGGGTGGTCGGCGGCCTGATCACGGCGTTGCCCGGCATGGGTTCGATCGTCGCACTGCTCGCCCTGATCTATTATGTCTTCGCGGTGATGGCGACCAAGCTGTTCGGGGCGGATTTTCCCGAATGGTTCGGCAATCTCGGCGCCTCGGCCTATTCGTTGTTCCAGATCATGACGCTGGAAAGCTGGTCGATGGGCATCGTCCGCCCGGTGATGGAGAAGTTTCCCTACGCTTGGGCGTTCTTCGTGCCCTATATCATCGTCACCACTTTTGCCGCGCTGAACCTGTTTATCGGCGTTGTCGTCAACGCGATGCAGTCCGAGCATGACAAAGTGGTCCAGGACGAAATGGCGGCCGAGCGCGAGCTGTTGCAACAGGAAACCGAGCCGATGATGGTGGAGATCCGGAAGCTTCGCGCCGAGATTTCCGAGCTCAAGGACACGATCGTGGGGACTCGGCCGCAGCCGGCGGAGTGAGGATGGGTCAAGCTTTCGCCGCCATCGGCGGGTTAAGCTTGGCCGCTATGATGATGCTGCCAATCAAGATACTGATCGTCGCCGTGCTGCTTTTGGCGCCCGCCCCGGCGCGGGCCGATGCCGCCTTCGAGACCTTCATTCGCTCGCTGTGGCCGCAGGCCCAGGCCCTCGGCGTCTCCCGCGCAACCTTCGACACTGCGATCCGCGGCCTGACGCCGGACTATTCACTGCCCGATCTCGCCATTCCCGGCCAACCGGAGAAGACGCCGCCGGGCCAGCCGGAATTCGTGCAGACGCCGGCGCAGTATCTGCGCGAGTCGAGCTTCACGCGGCTCCCCGCGCGCGGCCGGCAACTGGCGACGCAGCACCGCGACACGCTGGCGCGCATCGAGCGCGAATACGGGGTGCCCGGCAGCGTCATTCTGGCGATCTGGGCGCGTGAGACCGATTTCGGCGGCGTCAGGCTGCCGCACGACGCCATCCGCGTGCTGGCGACGCAGGCGTATGTCGGCAAACGCAAGGACATGTTTCGCGACGAATTCCTGCATGCGCTGAAGCTGCTGCAAGACGGCACGCCGCGCGCCGATCTGCGATCGTCCTGGGGCGGCGCGGTCGGCCTGACCCAGTTTCTGCCGTCGGAAATCTACCGGCACGGTGTCGATTTCGACGGCGACGGGCGTGTCGATCTCGTGTCCTCGGTGCCCGACGCGCTGGCGTCAGCCGCCAGGCAACTCGCCAACAAAGGCTGGCAGCGCGGCCAGCGCTGGGCCTACGAGGTCAAGGCGCCGCCGAATGCCGACTGCTCGATCGGCGTGCCCGACGTCACGTTGCCGCTCGGCCAGTGGCTGAGTCGCGGCTTCGTGCTGGCCGATCGGCGGCCGTTGAGCGCCGCGGAACGGGCTATCCCGGCGTCGCTGTTACAGCCGGAAGGCAGCTACGGCCCGGCCTTCCTGACGGCAAAGAACTACTACGTGATCAAGGAATACAATTTCTCCGACCTCTACGTGTTGTTCGTCGGTCATCTGGCGGACCGCATTGCCGGGGGCGGCGGCTTCGTGACGCCGTGGAGCAAGTCGGCCCAGCTCAAGACAACCGAGGTCGAGGCCATGCAGGGCAAGCTGACCGCGCTTGGGCTCTACCGGGACAAAATCGACGGCAAGGCTGGCATGCTGACCCGCGCCGCGCTCGGCGCCTATCAGAAGGCGAACGGCCTCAAGCTCGACTGCTGGCCAACGGCGGCGGTGCTTGACCACATGCGGCGCTGAAAGGTCCGGATACGCAAAAGCCCGGAAACTTTCGTTTCCGGGCTTTGAAGTCTTTTGCGCGAAGAACGCCGCTTAGCGGCAGACCCGGACGCGCTGCGAACGCCAACCGTAGCCGTCCCAAACCCGCTCGCGGGTCGTGTAGCAGTGGCGGCGGTGATAGGGGCGGCCGTAATAGACCGGCGCCGGGCCGTAGTAGCTCGGGCGACCGTAATACGCTGGACCACCGTAATAGCCGCCGCGCGCATTGGCGGTGGAACCGATGATGGCGCCGAGCGCTAGGCCGCCGATCACGCCGGCGGCGACGGCGCCACCGTTGCCGCCGCGGCGGGCTTCGGCCTGCTGCGGCGTGGCCACGGCCACGCCGACAACGGTCGCGGCGGCGGCGAGAACCGTCAGGGTCTTGGAGAACTTCAGCATGAAGCACCTTCCTTGAGAGGATCTGTCTGTTGGGCCATCGCTGGCCGTATCGATTGAACGGACCGGCTGGTGTTTTCCTGCGGCCTCTTTTCGCAGAAATTTCGCCCGTATTGACGAGCACTTTCAGCTTATTTCCGTGAATAGGGAGTGAATGGACCGGCCCAATAAATGCCGCGATCCGGCGCGGGCGGGAACCCACCTCCGGAACCGGAACCAGAGCAGGGCTCAGGTGCGGCGGCGTGAAGATCGGGCGGCGCGGCGCTTGGCGGATTTTGCGGCCGCCTTCGCCGAGCGCTTGCGCGCCGCCGTTTTGCGCCGGCGCGGCTTGAGTGACTGTTGCCCGACATTGCGCAGGAACAGCTTCTCCAACGGATAGCTCAGCCGCCGCACCGCCTTGGCCAGCGGCAGCCATTCGACGGCAGCGATGTCCTTCATCAGGTCATGGGTGGGCTGGAGCGCCGCCTGCATGCGCCAGAACTGCACCACCTTCGAACGGCCCTGGACCCGGTAGGTAATGGCGCCGACGAACTCGCGCACGCGCACGCGGTGGCCGGTTTCTTCCAGCGCTTCGCGTTGGGCGCCGGCGACCGGATCCTCGTTGCGCTTGAGCTTGCCGCGCGGCAGCACCCAGCGGTCGTCTTTACTGCGCTGGACGACGGCAATCCGCAGCCGCGGTCCGCCGCGTACCACAATGCCTCCCGCCGCGTGAATCGTCTTGTCGGCCATGCTCACCTTTAGACGATTCGTTTAGCAAAATTGCGCTCTTCATGCAGTTAAATGCAGGGCGGCGCTGCGGCCTCGCTGTGGGTAACGTGCAATTCAGTGGCCTGTCATCGGCCTTTGTTCGAGTCGTAATCCGACCGTCATTGAACGAGGACGTCGCGGCACAAAAAATCCGGCGGGTCCTTGCAAGACCCGCCGGAGAATCAGGCTCGTACGATCGGCGTCGCCGCCTAGTTGAATTTCAGCCCCGCCGCCTTGGCGATCTTGAGGTTGAGGTCGATCTCGCGCTTGTTCATCGCGTCCATCTCGGTCGGCGACAGCGGCGCCGGTTCGACACCCTGCTTCGAGAGCTTTTCCTTCACGTCCGGCAGCGCCAGCGCGATCGTGACTTCCTTGTGCAGGCGATCGATGATCGGACGCGGGGTCTTCGCCGGTACCAGCAGGCCGGTCCAGTAGTTGTAGTCCGAATTGGCAAAACCTGCCTCAAGCGTGGTCGGAACATCCGGCAGCGACGGCGAGCGCTTGGCCGAGGATACGGCGAGCGGCACCAACTGCTTATTCTGGATGAACGACATCGCGGAAGAGATGCCCATGAAGACGAAGTCGACGCGCCCGGTCATCACTTCGGTAAGGGCCTCCGGTCCGCCGCGGAATGGTACATGGGTGCCTTTGAAGTCGGCGCTGACGCGGAAGCGTTCGGCCGCCCAGTGGGTGGCGCTACCGACGCCAGCCGAGGAATAGGTCATGGTGCCCGACGCCTTGGCCTTCTCGGCGAATTCCTTGACCGTCTTGATACCCGCGTTCGGATTGACCAGCAGCACGTTCGGCACGCTGCCGAAGCAGGCAACGCAGGCGAAATCCGCGACGGCATCATAGGGCAGGTTGGGATAGGCGGCCGGTGCGCCGGAATGCGCGGCGGCATTGATCAGCAGGGTGTAGCCGTCCGGGTCGGCCTTGGCGACCTGCGCCGAGCCGATGCTGCCGCCGGCGCCGCCGCGGTTTTCAATGACGATGCTCTGACCGAGCTGGCGCGACACCGGGTCCATGACGATGCGACCGATGATATCGATGGTGCTGCCGGCGCTGAACGGCACCATGGCGCGGATTGCCTTGCCGGTGGGCCAGGCGGATTGGGCGAAGCCGAGCCGCGGCAGCGCGGGCGCTGCCAAAGCCGCGGCGGTGAGAGTAAGAAAACGGCGGCGATTTTTGTCGGTCATCTGATCCTTGCTCATGCGTGTCTCCCATAAAAAAACGCGTCTTGTGACGACGCGTTGGTGTCCTGCCCATCTTGCCATGGACAGGGGAATCGGTGTGAGAAAAAACGCTCTTTTGGTATTGTGAAAAAGCCGGTACACGCCGACGGCCGTTGCATCGGGCCCGCGCCCATGGCCTAGATCGCGGCCAATTTGACGCAACGGAGAACGCCATGACGACCTTCACCTGGGACCACATCCATCTGCGCACGCCGGATCCGGAGGCGACCGCACAATGGTTCGAGCGCATGTTCGGCGCCGAGGTGATCCGCACCATGCCGGAGGGCAAACCGCGCATCGACATCAAGCTTGGCGGCGCCATGATATTCACCGCGAAGGTCGCGCCCGGTGACGGCGTCAATGCCGCGCCCGTCACACCCTATCAGGGTCTCGATCACTTCGGTCTCAAGGTGACCGACATCGACGCCGTCGCCGCCGAGCTCAAGAAGAAAGGGGTCGAGTTCACCCAGGAGCCGCATTCGCCGCGTCCCGGAATCAAGGTCTGCTTCCTGCGCGGACCGCAGGGTATTTCGATCGAAATCCTCGAGCGCAATTCGAAGTTCTCCTGAGAGCAGCGCGCGATGCAGCGCGGCAAATTGCCCGCTGCATCGCGGCCATATTGCATGGGACAGGCGGTCGTCTCGGGTTGCCATGACCGCCTTTGACGCTTAAATGCGATCCGGGGCCGTCGGCGCAGGATATAGTGATGTTGAAACTCGGACTCGCGACGATCGCGGCCTTTATCATTGCAACGCAGGCCGCGAGCGCCGATCCGAAATTTGAGCGGACCCTGTTGCGGCTGGCCCCGTCCGAGCGACTCGAGCAGCTTTGCGCTTACGCAACGATGGTGAATGTGCGCAAGGATGCCCGCAAGTTCCGCCCCGACCGCGCGGTCGCCAATGCCGCCGCCCAGTCCAGTGTGAAGGGCAACACGCTCAAGACCGCCGGTGGTGCTTTTCGCAGCCAAGGCAAATGGTACGCCATTTCGTTCACGTGCACCGCGACGCCTGACCGCCTGAAGGTGGTGTCGTTCGACTACAAGGTCGGCGCGGAAATTCCGGCCGGCAAATGGGCCGGCTACGGCCTTTGGCAATGAAGGTGCGCTAGTTTTTCGGGATGGTGTCCGGCGGACTGCCTTCCGCGCCCATATAGACCACCAGAATGCGCACCGGCTCCGCGCCGACGTTGTCGCCGAAGTGCTCGACCTTCATCGCCTCCATGAACGCATCGCCTTTGCGGTAGAGGCGTTTGCCGTGGGCGCCGTAGTCGACGCTGAGTTCGCCGTCCAGAATGTAGGCGAACATCGGCACACCGTGCTGATGGGTGATAGTCTTTGCGCCGGCCGCGACCGTGACGATGGCGGCGGTGACTTTGGCGGCGCCGGTGACCGGATAGCGGATCGTTTCGCCGACGATGTTGGTGCCGGTTGAAAACAACGGTACCAGCGGATAGCCCTGAGGCCGTTCTTGCGCGCTGGCCAGTCCGGCAAGACTGAGCGTCATTGCGACGACCGGCAGAAAACCTTGCTTCATCAGTTCATTTCCCCGACTGCCGAATGATCCTGGGCGATCGTTCTACTGGTGCTGCACCACGACCTTCGTGCCGACCGGCACGCGGTGGTACAGATCGATCGCGTCGTCGTTGACCAGCCGGAAGCAGCCGGACGACACCGACTGGCCGATTGTTTGCGGCGCGTTGGTGCCGTGGATGCGGTAGACAGTGGCGCCGATATACAAGGCGGCCGCGCCCATCGGATTGCCGGGACCGCCCGCCATCCAGCGCGGCAGATAAGGCTGCCGCTCGATCATCTCCGGCGGCGGCGTCCAGTCCGGCCATTCGGCCTTGCGGGAAATGCGGTGCGTGCCGCCCCACTGAAATCCATCGCGGCCGACGCCGACCCCGTAGCGCAGCGCCGTGTTGTTGGGCTGAACCAGATAGAGGAAGCGATCGGCGGTGTTGACGATGATCGTGCCGACGGGATGCTCGGTGCGATAGAACACCGGCTGCCTGCGGAATTCCGGCGGCAATTCCGACTCGCGCGCAGTGTTGTCGACGCCGGGAGGCGGTTCTTCCATCGTGGGCGGCGGCGGCGGCGCAAATCTCTGCGCATGGGCCGTGGCGCTCAGCGTCAGCATGCCAGCGCATACCAGAATATAAACCGACAGCGGCGCGATCATGGGGCGATTTCGCATGGCGTGGCTCGCAACCTTGTCTGCAGAAGTTAATATGCGTTAACCGGAAACCTTCGAATTCCTGTCCCGCATCATCGATAAACGTCGAGCAGGTGCTTTACAATCGGCCTTGCCAGACCCCGCCGGCAATGGGACTTTGGGGCATCTGAACTCTCGCGAAAGTCGAACCATGCACGCGCGATTCCCGGCAATTTCGGTATTGCTGTTGAGCGGCCTCTGCGGCGGTCCGGCGGCGTCGCAAGAGGCGCGGGACATGCGGCTGGCCGAGGCCGGATTTATCATGCGGGTCGCGAAAACCGCGCAGGAAATGGAGCGGCTGAAAAAGTTGCCGGCGCGCAAGATGGTGGCACGCACCATCGCTGGCAAGCGTTTCTATCTTTACGCCGATCCGGCGACTTGCCAGTGTGTCATGGTCGGCGATCAGCGGGCGCTGCAGGCGTTCCGGGATATGCCGGCGCTGCCCCCGACGGCGCTCAATGTGCCGCCGGCCGGCGTGGTGCCGGAAACCGAGATAATCGCCGATATGGACCGCGATCTGGGCAGCGATATCGAGCCGAACGACATCCTTTCTGCGCCGTTCTGACGGAACCGGCCGATTTTCGGCTCTAGCCAAAGCGGCTGCCCATGCCCATATATTAGGCTGTTCCGGTGCAAACGCGCATGAAATCCCCGGATATGCTAGAAGCAGCGTGATGACACGGCGCACGACCGATTCGCGGCAAGCGGCTGAAAATGCCTTCAAGGCGGCGACCGCCAAGCCGGTGGAATCCGTGCCAAAGGCTCCGGCGATCCCCGGCGTCAAGGAGATGGTTTCCTTGCGCATCGATCGCGACGTACTCGATTTCTTTCAGGAAGACGGGCCGGGCTGGCAGGAGCGCATCAACGACGCGCTTCGTATCGCCGCCGGCAAGTAAAAGCGCGCCTCTGGGCGCGGGTCGGGCGGTGTCGCACGGCCAGTCCGATGTTTCAGTCATTTTTTTACCATGGAGGCCGCAATGGCAGACGACGCAGCGACGACGGCGGCGAACAAGCAGTTCCGCAAGCAGCGGCAGGCCGAGGACGGCAAGCGCGCGATGATGGATTATGAAAGCACCGCCAACGCCAACCGCGCCAAGACGGCACGGCTGCGGGCGCTCCGTCTTGCCCGCGATGCCGCCGAGGCGGAAGCTGCCGCCAATGCTCCGCCCGAGCCGGCGAAGAAAAAGAAAGTGTCCAAGAAAAAGGCGGATGTCTGATGCCGACGGCGGGTGGTGGCGGTTACTTGGTCTCCACCCGCGTAAATACTGTGGCAACGCCGACGAGCACCGGCACGATGAGGCACCAGAAGCCTGCCAGCCAATAGAGCAGAGCGGACACCGCGCAGCCGGCGGCGAAGTAAAAAATACTGAATGACAGGCGGCCGAAGCGGGTGCGGATTTGCGCTGCCGCTTTCGGCTCGGCGCCCATCAGCAGATCGACGGCGTCGATCGTTGCCTGCGTTGTCGAGCCGGTCATCAGCGTGGTCGGCGGCAGGCTGGCAAAGTGCACGCGCTGCACCGCGTTCTGTAAGGCCATCGCGGCGATCGCCGCAAAACCGGTCAGCAACGCAACCGGACTGTCCGGATTGGGGAACGGCCCGAAGCCGGTCGCGAGCGCGAAGAACGCAAACAGCAGCGCGACCTTGGTCGCCATCAACACGCGCAAGACCGGCATATTTCTCGCCCGCATGGCCGTGCCGGCCACGCGCGCCAGCGCAATCACCAGAATGAATTCCGGCAGCGCCAGCGATTTGCCGATGATACCGTGGTTGTCGAGCAGCAGCGCGGCGCCGAGCGTGACAAAGTTTCCGGTGACATGCGCCGTGAACAGACCGGCCAGTCCGAGAAAGCCGGCGGTGTCGACAAAGCCGGCATTGAAGGCGAGCAGGGCCGAAAGCGCTGCCGGTCCGCCGAAGGTTTTCATGGACGTCCCGCCGTTGTTACCGCCGCCGCTGCGGCCAGTCGATCGCCTCGGCGCAATACAGCGCCCACCAGACGATCACCGGCTGCAAAGCAAGCCGTGGGCCATGATACCACCACGACGAAGGCAGCGGAGGGATATCGATGCCGTCAAGGGCGTGCTTGATGTTGGCGGGAAAAACGCAGATCGCGTAAACCGCGAGCGCGATGCCAGCCCATTTGCGCAGCCGGCGCGTCACCAGGGCCAGCGCCGCCGCGAGTTCGAACAAGCCGGTAACGAATATCAGTTGCGGCGCGAACGGCACCCAGTCCGGCGTGATTTGCAGCAACGTGGCTGGTGCCCGCAGGTGGGCGATACCGGCGGCGGCAAAGAAGGCCGCCAGCGTCCAGCGCATCATCGCGCGGACCGATCCCGGGGCGGGGGTCACGCCAGGCGCTGCGCCCTTACTCCTTGTCCTTGATGGTGGTTGTGGGGCGGTCACTGCCGCTGGCGGTTTCGGTGTGCCACTTGCCCTTCTCGTCTTCAAACTCGATGACCTCGGTCTCGCCGGGCACCCGCTGTTCGGCGGCGGCCATCTGCGCCGCTTTCAACGCCGCGGCGTGGGTCGGGAAGCTCTCCGAGAATACGCCGTCGACCTTGTAGGCCCAGCCGCCATCATGTTCGACGATCTCATAGGTCACTTCGGCCATCGGACACCTTTAGTTTGTTACGTTGCTGACCCTAACGTAGGCTGCGCCTTGAAGGTTGCAACAGCCGTGTCAGCCTGCGCCGGCCGCTTCAGCGATGAATTGGCATTTCTCCTGTTGCTGGTTAGGCTTGGGCAGGACAACATCGGAGCAACGCCATGGCCTTTGCGGTGACCAGCAACGATTTCAAGGACGGCGACTATCTCGCCATGACCCATGCCGGTTCGGCCGATCATGGCTTTGGCTGCGCTGGCCAGAACAAGTCACCGCATTTGTCGTGGTCGGGAGCGCCGGCTGGGACCAAAAGCTTCGCCATCACCTGTTACGACCCCGACGCACCGACGGGCTCCGGCTTCTGGCACTGGCTGGTGGTCAACATTCCGCCCGACGTCACCGAACTGGCGCTCGACGCCGGCAATGCCCAATCGCCCGGTTTGCCGAAGGGGGCGCTGCAAACCCGCACCGATTACGGCTTCGCCGGTTACGGCGGGCCGTGCCCGCCGGAGGGCGACCACCCGCATCGCTATCTGTTCACCGTCCACGCGGTGGGGGACACCCTTGCCGTCAAGGAAGACACGCCTGCGGCGCAGATCGGATTCAACCTGCATTTCAAGACGCTGGCCAAGGCGTCGCTCATGGGCCTGTTCAGGCGGTGAGATGCAAATAATCGCGCCATTCGATGGAACTTTCGGGCAGGCGACGTATTGTCACGGCGCAACCAGCCGATTCGAAGCTCCGCGCGGCGCGAGCTTGCGGCCGTTGCCTGAGCCGTCATGGCTGGCAAACCGAGGACTTCCCATGCGTTCTTCCGTACTCCGTACCGCATTTGTTGCATTCATTGCTCTGATGGGCGCCAGCCTGGTGTCGACGGCCTTTGCCGATAGCGGCCGGGTCAGCATCCGGATCGTCAAGGCCGGCTTCGTCATTGGCGGCTCGGCCGGCAGCGGCACGCTGACCTTCAAGGGACGCACTTACCCGCTGTCGATCGGCGGCCTGAGCTACGGCTTTACCTTCGGCGCCTCCGAGACGCGCCTGCGCGGCACCGTCACCAATATTCGCCGTCCTTCGGATATTGAAGGCGTCTATGGTCAGGCCGGCGCCGGCATCGCCGCCGGCAAGGGCGCGCAGGGCGTCGTGCTGACCAACCAGAATGGCGCCGTGCTGACGCTGTCGGGCGAACAGACCGGCGTCATTGTCAGCGCCGATCTCAGCGGACTGGTGCTGTCGCTGAAGCGTTAGGCGCATAGAGCGCGACTGATGAAGGATGAGGCCGGACAGGGAATCCTGTCCGGCCAATTTTTTACGATGCCATGACTTGCGCCGCGAGAAAAAAAATGCCGGATTGTCTCGCAACGAAAATCGCGAGGACACGATCATGGCGCATGATGAAACAATCGAAAGCTCCGGCTTTCCGCTCGGCTTCAAGTTAAATCAGGGCGGCGATCGCTCGGCGCTGATCGCCGGCGCCAGTGGCCGCGACGTCTTTCTTGCGGAAGCGCGTCAGATCGGCGGGCATCAGAAAGAATGCGTCGTGCGTGAAGGCGCCAAGGGCACCACCTTCCGCACCGTCAGCGACGAGGGCGCCCAGCTCAAGGGCACCGACCTCGCGCCCTTTCCGCTTGGCTTCTATAATGCCGGGCTGAGCGCCGATCTCGCCAACCGCGTCATTGCCATCGCCCGCGCCCGGGCCATCACGCTCAACGACCTGACGATCGACCTGCACAACCGCTACTCGATGACCGGCTCGTTCTTCCAGGGCACCGGCATCGGCTCGGCCGAGCCGGCGCGGATCAAGGTGCGCGTCGCTTCGCCGGCAAGCGCGGCGCAGATCGACGCGCTGGTCGAGGATGCCGGCGCCGCCTCGCCGGCGCTCGCCACCATGCGTATGGCGCTAGAGAACACCTTTGCGCTTTACGTCAACGGCCGGCGGCGCCAGGTGACGCGGCTGCCGGCCTCAAGCGCTCCCGACGCCGCCGACCCGTACGTCACATACCGCGCCGTACCGGCGCCGCTCGAAGGCGACGCCGCGCCGCGCGACCTGATCTACAAGTCTGGCCAGACGACCAAAGGCGACTTCATCTTCATGGCCGCGGAAACCAAAGGCCGCGTCGTCATCGATGTGGCCGGCACGTGCCGCCTGCGCGATCCGGCCGGCCTGACCGAGACCATCGTGCGGCTCGGCTTTCCAGGCACCAGCCACTTCGCCATCCGCTCCGACGAGCGCGGCAATCAGGACACGGCGCCGAGCGGGCTGTCGCTAACGACCAGCGGCGTCGTCTACTGCTACATCACGCAATTGCTGCGTTACATCGAACACCAGAAGCTCAAGATCCGCGGCGTACGCGTGGTGCAGGCCTCGCCCTATACGCTGACCGGCGCGCCGAAGGATGGCTGGCGCGGCAGCGCCGAGGCGGTCGACACGCATCTGTTCCTCAACGGCGAGGAAAGCGACGACGCCTATGAGACGCTGATGACCGTGGCCGCGCGCACCTGCTATCTGCACGCGGCGCTCGGCGCGACCTTGCCGCCGGTCATCGAGGTCGAGCACGGCGAACAGGCGGCGGCGTAGGCCGGATCTGGCGCCGATGGAACCAGCCGCCCCGCCAGCGGTTGGTTCCATGCGGCGCCGATAACGGCGCCATTGCGGTTTTTCAGGAGAATTTCAGATGGAATATGGCGGGCTGTTTGGCCTTATCATTCTGGCGCTCGACATCTGGGCCATCATCAAGATCCTGCAGAGCGGCCGGTCGACCGGATCCAAGGCGGTCTGGATCATTGTCATTCTGTTGCTGCCGGTCCTCGGCCTGCTGCTGTGGCTGTTGTTCGGACGGCGATAAGCCCCGGCGCAACGGCGCAACGGCGCAACGGCGCGGCTGAAATTCGGCTAAGCCTCAGGACTCATCTTTCGTCTTGCGGCCCTTTGGCTGACCATGTTTGGCGATGAAATCGTGCGTCTCCGCGATCTCGCGCGTCAACACGATGGTCAGCACGACGCGGATCGCCACGATCGCCGCCAGCACGCCGACATTATTCCAGTCCGGATGCAGCACGGTGGCGACCAGGTCGGCGCCGATGAAGATATCGAGCGCCAGCAGCAAATGCACGCCGAGCCGTTCGCGGATCGACGACGCGCGCACGAACAAATGCGACGAATGCTCCACCGTGCGCAGCCGCAGGAAACTCAACGCCGCCTCAACCACGCCCCAGATCACGATCAGCACGCCGACGGCGCCGATCGCAAGGCGGAGGATGTCGAGAACGTCGCGGATGGTGTCGATCGGCATGCTGGCTTCCCACGTGGACGCCGCACCGTAGCATCTCACGCTTCGCGCGGCGACGACGCTATTCCCAGCAGCCCGCGTCGCTGAGCTCACGGCGCCAGCGACGCGACGCACTCGATCTCGATCAGCATCGCCGGATCGGGCAACGCCTGCACCACGCAGGTGGTGCGGGCCGGGTAGGGCGCCGGCCCGAAGGCGTCGGCGTAGAGCCTGTTCATGGTCGCGACGTCGGCCGCGCGCGTCAGCAGCACGTTGACCTTCACGAGCCGCCGCATGTCGGTGCCGGCCTCGCCGAGAATGCGTTTGATGGCGGCGACGACAAATCCGAACTGCGCTGCGAAATCCTCCGGCAACTTGCCGCTGTCGTCGAAGCCGGGAATGCCGGACACGAACAGCAGGTCGCCCACCTTGGCGGCATAGGACAGCGGCGGCGCCTTGATGCCGGGCGGCGGCGGGATGTGGCTGATGGGCATCGGATCCTCCGAAGGGGCGTTTCACGAATAGCCGGACTCGCGGCATGACAGTCGAGAGTTTGTCGCGAGTCCAGCGCCGGCCACCGTCATGGCCGGCACGGCCGTGACACTTGTCCCGGCCATCCACGTCTTGCTTGGGATTGAAAGGTAAGTCGTCATGCCCGGCACAAGCCGGGCATGACGCCGAGTGTGACGCGCCGCAACGTATTTCCGCTCATGCCCGCGGACGCGGGCATCCCGTCTTTGCCGCGTCGCCTGAAGCACTGGGTCCCCGCTTCCGCGGGGACGAGCGGGGTGAGTGAGCCGATTCAATTGTCAAACAGCGCATTCTCACCGTAGCCAACGCTCCGCTGCCCGTGTTCTTTGCGGCGCCGGGTGCGCCGTCATTCCCAGCCGCAACGTCCATTCCCCCGAACGAGGGGAGCGGAGCGCCGGGAAACGCGAGAGCTTGCGAGGCTCTCGGAGTGGCCGGCGCGGCCACCCGACACGTCTGCGAAACGTGTCCTCTCCGCTTGCGATCGCGGAGAGGCGCCTCTCGGCGCTCCGCTGGCGGCGACTTATGTTCCCCGGGGCCGTGCTTCCCGGCGCCCGACCGACGCCTTTTGGGCATCGCTATCCGGCGGACTTTCGCCCGCCTTCGTCGGGGCCACGTGCAGCCATTGAAGGCAGACCCCCGTAGTGAGGCCGGACGGCTCCCCAGGGCCTCCCGGGTGCGGGGTTACGAGCCCCGCCCGCGGGCGCCGCATCCGATCCCGTCTTCGTTGCGTCTCCGGAGACGCCCCTCGATGGACCGGACAGAGTGAGAGTATTTAAACGCACTTATATACTTGACTTAGCAGACGGGATTTGAGACAAAGGGGTCAGGAGATAGCCATGACCGCTTTGAACGCACCCGAATTCACCGACGAAACCGCCGCCGTTGCCCATGTCGAGGCCTCCCGTTGGCCCGATGGCGTCAACTGCCCGCACTGCGGCTCCGTCAACGTCCACCGCATGGGCGGCAAGACCCAGGCCGGGATGTTCCTGTGCAATGACTGCCGCGACAAGTTCACCTGCCGCACCGGCACCGTCATGGAGCGCTCCAAAATCCCGGTCCATAAGTGGTTGCTGGCGATCCATCTTATGTCGGCCTCGAAAAAGGGCATGTCGGCGCACCAACTGCATCGCATGCTTGGCGTGACCTACAAATCAGCTTGGTTTCTGGCGCATCGCATCCGCGAGGCCATGAAGCTTGACGACAAACCCGCCCCGATGGGCGGCGAAGGCGGTCAAATCCAAGCTGACGAAACCTATTACGGAAACACGTCCAAGCGTTCCAAGTCCTACCGCAAGGGCCTGAAGCGCAAAGAAGCTATTCTTGGCGTTGTCGATCCCGACACTGGCGAAGCCCGCGCGTTCCATATGGAATTGGGCGCTGGCGTTCCTGTGGTCCGCGAAATCATCGTCAAGCACGCCGACCGCGCGTCGGTTTTGGTGTCAGACGAGTCGAAGCTTTACACCAAGCTTGGTAAGGAATTTGCCTCGCATGAAACGTTGCTGCACTGGGGCCACGAATACGTAAACAAGAACGGCTTCACCACGAACAACGTCGAAAACTTCTTCGGCACGTTCAAGCGCGGTATGCGCGGCACCTATCACTTCTGCGGCTCGCAGCACTTGCAGCGCTACTTGAACGAATTCGCCTTCCGTTATTCCAACCGTTCGGGCCTTGGCGTCGATGACGTTGCCCGCGCGGCGCTGATACTGAAAGGCGCGGAAGGCAAGCGGTTGACTTACCGTAGTCCTCACTAAAATCCGGAATAAACGGCACTTCGCTAGGCGGTTTCTGGCTTGGCGGAAGCGCCGGCCGCGAACCTGATATACTCACAACCGAATCGGTGGGGAGCGGGTGGTCAAGACCCACTCCCCGAACGCCCTACGGCTTTCACGGAGCCAAGCGCAGGGCGCTATTTGTATTGCGTGATCAACGGCTCCCAAGCGATTAGGAGAGAGCCGTGACTGATTCAGAGAAAATCCAAGAACTGGAAACTCGGATAAAAAGCCTCGAATCCGAGCGCGAAAAGATGTGGCAAGCGATCAATTCCCTGCGCCACAATCCCGCAATAGACCAGCCGCGCATGGATAGGATCATGCAGCAGCGCTACGGCGTCAGACCGCAACTCGCTAGCCGCTAGATTTAGCAGACGATTTTCGAGGCTCTAGCTTGGCCTTTTTTGCGGGCCGCGCTTTTGCGCGCGGTTTACCGACCTTCATGTCAGCGTGGGGCTTGGGCTTCGCGCTCAATAGATTGCCCAGAACGCGCCTAAATTCAGGGTCTTTTGTTGGGTTCGATTTAGCCATGACCGATAGCGCAACCCTCAAGATTGAGCGGGCCTCGAAACACGTCCAAGATCTTACCAAGCTTCTCACAGAGAAGCGCGCCTTCTCTTACGTCATTGAGACAAATACACAGACCCGCGAACGCGCCACGTTCGCCAAAAAGGACGAAGCCGTCGTAAACGAGGCAGCCATAATCTGCGGTGACGTGGTCCACAACCTTAGGACCGCACTGGATCACGCCTTTTGGGAAATCGTCTCCCCCCACGTGACCAGGGACGAAGAGAGAGCCGTCCAATTTCCGTTTTGCCGAGAACCGCACCGGCTTGACAAAGCCATAGCGCAGAGATTCGCCCATCGTGTCGGACCCAACTTCGTCGAGGCAATCCGGAGCCTTCGGCCACACACGAATACGGGAGGGAACCAATTTCTCTGGCTGGTTTATGATTTCGACCGTGGGGACAAGCACAGACTTCTGACCCCAATAGCAAACTACACATTCCTGAGCGGCTCCCAAATCAGGCGACAGGGCGTGCCGGACTTCCCTTTTCACGTCCAAATTGGCTTCGGCCAGAACGAACGCGACGTCTGTTGGCATTTTGTGGGGCCAATACCCGCCGATCTGCTTGGTACCCCCAGCCCATCCGCGCCACACATATTCGAGCGCGAACTGGAGGTTGCCGTTGATATAGTTTTCCCAATCCGGGTGGAGATCAACCGGCCCAAGACCCCGGTCATCCAAACCCTCAACAGGATGATCCACGCAACCAGAGAGGCCGTCTCGACCATCCGCGCGGCCATTTGAGAAATGACCCATGGCCAGCCCACTCCTAGGTTGGCACCTCTGCACTTAACTTATTGGGCTGCTCTGTCGAAGGACAAAATACCTCCGAACGGCGCTAAGTCAAGTATATAAGTGCGTATTTAAACCTAGGGATAAAGTCAAGAGGCTGTTCCGCGTCATTCCGGGACGCGAGCCGTTTTGGCGAGCGAGCCCGGAATCCATAAACACAAACCGGGGTTGTGGATTCCGGGCCCGGCGTGAAGAACGCCGTCCCGGAATGACGGCGCATCTCGCAAGCCCGCGCGCTACGCCGGATCGGGCGTCGCCAGGCACGGGTCGAGCACGACGTGGTTGAGGTCGAGCCGCCGGTAGCCGCCCTTGACGGTGACGCGGTCGCCCGCCTTCATCTCGTTCTCCTGATAGGCGACGCACATCACGCGCATGTCGCTGCACAGCACGAAGTACCACAGCGCGCCGTCGGTCCGCACCAGCGTCAGCGTTCCGGCGAGCGACAGGTCGACGCGGAAGCCGGGGAAGTCGACGCCCTCGGCCTGGGCGCGCAGCTCCTCGCAGCGCGCCACCTGCTGCGCCGGCTGATCGCCCTGCGAGAAGGCCGGCCGGTTGACGAAGAAATCCGCCGGCGGCGGCGGCGACATCTCGGACGCGGGTGGCGTCTCCCGACTCTCCGGCGCGCGCGGGCCCTCCTGCGCGTGCGCGCCGGCGAGCAACGTGAGCGTGAGGCAGAGAGCGGCGAACATTTTCATAAGGGCGCGGCCGGTGGAGAGGAGGCCGGAGTGGAGAGGGGGATTGTGGTGGGAGATGGGCGGGGGACGCTTGCGTCGGGGTTGGCTTCGTAGCCCGCAGGAAGCGAAGCGAAATGCGGGGAGAGATCGTCCCGGATTACGCTGCGCTCCATTCGGACTACAGTTTACGTCCGCGCCTCGCGACCGTGCCAGAGCCGCAATACCAGCAAGTCGCCCGGCTCCGGCAGGAGCGTGTAACGGACGATGTAGCCCGCCGCGCCGAATGGGATCACGATCTGGCGAACATCGGCGTCGTCGGTGGGACGGCCGAGATCGGGAAATTCCTCGACGCGTTCGAGGGCCGTGAAGATGACGCGCAGGGCGCGTTTGGCGGCCTCGGGATTATTGATGTCGAGAAATTCGCGGACCCGCTCGATGTCGAGCGCAGCATCCGGCGAAAAGCGGATCATCCAACACGCTGCGCCTTCGGCCGGGGCAGTTCCTTGTCCGTGCCCCAGCTTTCGACCCAGGCTTTCACGTCGTGCAGCGGAATTGCCTCGCGCGAACGCTTGAAGGCGTCGAGGCGGCGGCGGTCCTCGGCGATATCCGGGTTGCCGATATCGACGACCGAATCGAGCAGGGCCACGGCTTCGGCCAGCACGGCGGCTTCATCCTGCCCGCGCTCGGCCGCCATCTCGCGCAAGCGCGCGTCTGTCGCGGGGTCGAGTGAGATGCTGCGGCGGATGAGGTTCATGGGAGAAAGGTTAGGGCGCAAGGGGAGATTTGTCGAGGTGAGGGGATTAGGTTTGTAGGCTGCATGAAGCCAACGGGTCCGCGCGAAGCGCCGCCCGATGACAGGCTTAGCTACATGCGGGCGGCATCAGTTAAGGCCCCGGATTACGCTGCGCTCCATCCGGGCTACTGTTGCTAAACGGCCTCCTGCCGCCATCGCGCTTGACCCGCCCTATATATTGGGGGTACAAAAAATACGATGAGGGTCACCTTCGATCCGTCGAAGCGCGATCTGACGCTCAAGCACCGCGGGCTCGATTTCGCACGGGCGAGTGAACTGTTTGCCGGGCTGACGGCAACCATCACCGATGAGCGGTTCGCCTACGGCGAGGTTCGGTTCATCAGTGCCGGCAGGCTTGACGGGCGCCTGGTGGTGACCGTTTGGACGCCGCGTGGAGAAGCCCGCCACATCATCTCGATGAGACATTGTCATGCCAAAGAAGAAAAAATCTGGGAAAGCCGCGTGGAGCGATCCGGATGATGCACCGGAGCTGACGGCGGAATTCTTCGACCGCGCCGAGATCCGGCACGGCGACAAGGTGATCCGGCGCGGTCGGCCACCGCTCGACAATCCGAAGCAGGCGGTGAAGCTGCGGCTCGATGCCGATGTGCTGGCCGCCTATCGCGCGACCGGCGACGGCTGGCAGACAAGGATCAATGCGGATTTAAGGAAGGCGAGGAAGCTGAAGGCGGGGTGAGCTTCGTGGCGACTCTGCGCCTTGACCGCGACGTGCTGGATTTTTTTTCCGGAAGACGGCCCAAGTTGGCAGGAGCGGATCAATGCGGCGCTGAGGAAGGTCAGTGGGAAATAGGATGCCTTAGCCCGCATGGAGCGAAGCGCAATGCGGGGCGGTCGAAAAGGTGACCCCGGATTTTGCTGTGCTTCATCCGGGCTCCGGTTGCTCAATCCGCCTCATGGTGAGGAGCATCGCGAAGCGATGCGTCTCGAACCATGGCTGCCCCATCCTTCGCGACGCTCCTGCGGAGCTCCTCAGGATGAGGCGGAAGCTGGGTCCGCGCTTTTAGCGAAGAGAGGCCGCGCCGCCCTTCATCCCTTCGCTCCGCAACAAGAGCACGCGGTTACCTGACTAAAGCGGTACTCGATTTCGACCTCGAGGTTTTCGGTTCGGTTGCCGCCCAATTCCAGCCGCACGCGTTGCAGGATTGGCTCTGGCTTTTTTCCGCATTCCAGCTTCACGACGTGGACTTCCGAGGCTCCCCAAGGGCGGCCGCCTTCGAGCATGGCCGAAAGGCCCTTCTCCTTTTGCGGATTTTCGATCATCTCGGACATGACATCGAGTTGCCTGGGAGACTCGCACCCCACTTCGGTAATTCCGACGCGGGCATTGACCGGGTACCACCCCGTCCAAAAATCGTTGTGGCGTTTGCCGATGCGAACGTAAGACCCGTTGGCTGTCGGATAGTTAAACTGATTGCCATCAAGATGGGACACGAAACTGAGCTCGGCCCATCCGTCGAGGAATCCGGGCTTGCCGCTGATATAGCGAAAGCGTTGAAGCCGGGCCTCGAACACACAACTCCCACAGCATTTGGGTGGCGGCGGCGGTGAGGGTGGCGCTTTTTCCTCTTTGCAGCAACATTGACACATGATGACGCAGCATCCTTTGGATTCGGGTTTCGGTTCCTGGAAGTCGTCAAGCGGGATGCGGAAAATCAAAAATTCGTCGTGGTTGTAACCGGCAAAGGGGACATACGGCGAATTGGGATATTTGGTCCTGTTGTCCCTTCCGCTGTCGTGCCAAACCCATTTGGCATCTGTGCTGATTTCGCCGACGCTTGTATTCCAGGGAGCGCCTCCGTTAGGGGCGCCGACAAAAGGCATTTTCCAGTCGGGCGCGGCTGCGGCGGCGATTGAAGCGTTGATCTCGGATTGAGACGGAAACTCATTGTTTCCCTTGTTCTTGTTTGTCGGCAGGACCCGCCATCTGGGGTCTCCGGTGTGAATACTCACCGCTCCCGAAAAAGTGCCGATCAATCCCTGGTAAGCCGAGTCATCGCTCCAGGCGATAATATAAAGATAGGACCCTCCGACGTAGGGGATTGGTGTGAGGTCCTCTCCACTGAAGATGCCGCTCGCGGAAGTGTTGGTTTCCTCTGCATACTTTGTGATGACGCTGTTCTGATCGCCCCACCAAATTGCATAGGAGTTGTCACATGAGAAATGACCGGAAATTGTCGCAGAAGGCATGAACGCTCCCCCACGCAAAAAAAAGGCGTCGGCTTTTGTAGCCCGTTAAACCGGACACACTACACGTATTAATAGAATATACAATCATATTAAACCTGAAACTGAGCGAAGCATCCTCAGGGCGATGCGAACTCAAACGCGACCTTCGCCCGTCGACCAGGCAAAGAAAAAGCGGGCTATGCGCGCCTTCGGCCAACCCGCTTTAAAATATCAAATAAACAAGTCTTGGATGGCCGTGACGGAGCCGTTCGAAGAACGGCGTTCTTTCGACCTTTGCCGGCCATGACGTGCTGGGTCCCCGCTTGCGCGGGGACGAGCGGAGAGCGGCGGACGCCGTCTTACGACAGCGTCCTATTACTCTCCTTCACCAGCGCCGCATTCCGTGCCTGATGCTCGGCCTCCGACTCCAGCGCCGTGGTGTGCGGCGCCTTGGCCGCCTTGTCCGCCGCGACATACACCTGCTGGCCCATGGCGTTGAACTTGTCGGACATCTCCTTCATGCCCGCCTGTGCGGCGTCCAAACCAAGGGCTGACTTTTCGTTGTCTCCCAAACTCGCCGCATAATCCCTTACGTCCTGCGTGATCTTCATCGAGCAGAATTTCGGCCCGCACATCGAGCAGAAATGCGCCACCTTGTGCGCTTCCTTGGGCAGCGTCTCGTCGTGATATTCGCGCGCGGTCTCCGGATCGAGACCGAGGTTGAACTGGTCCTGCCAGCGGAAGTCGAAGCGCGCGCGGCTGAGCGCGTCGTCGCGGAGTTGCGCCGCCGGGTGGCCCTTGGCCAGGTCGGCGGCGTGCGCGGCGATCTTGTAGGTGATGACGCCTTCCTTGACGTCGTCGCGGTCGGGCAGGCCGAGATGCTCCTTCGGCGTCACGTAGCAGAGCATGGCGCAGCCGAACCA
>JALHNV010000048.1 GCA_022843325.1 Pseudolabrys sp.
CGGCGTGGCGATGCAGCGGTCGAAGTTGATCTCGCCCGCCGTCACCTTTTCCACCAGGTCTTCAGCGCCGACCACGTCGGCGCCGGCCGCCTTGGCCTCTTCCGCCTTGGCGCCACGGGCGAACACGCCCACGCGCACGGTCCGTCCGGAGCCGTTCGGCAGCATGCAGACGCCGCGGACCATCTGGTCGGCGTGCTTGGGATCGACGCCGAGGTTCATGGCGATCTCGACGGTCTCGTCGAATTTCGCTTTGGCGCGTTCCTTCACCAGCTTGATCGCTTCGGCGATCGGGTAGGACTTTTCGCGATCGATGCCGGTACGGGCGGCTTTGGTGCGTTTTCCAGTTGCCATGATCGTTACTCCGCCACCTTGAGGCCCATGGACCGGGCCGAGCCTTCGATCATCTTCATCGCGGCTTCGATCGACTCGCAGTTGAGATCCTTCATCTTCTGCTCGGCGATTTCCTTGACCTGCGCCTTGGTCACTTCGCCGGCGACATCGCGGCCGGGGGTCTTCGAACCGCTCTGCAGGTTGGCCGCCTTCTTGAGGAAGAACGACACCGGCGGGGTCTTCAGCTCGAACGTGAACGAACGATCCTGGTAGGTCGTGATGACCACCGGAATCGGCGTGTTCTTTTCCATCTTCTGGGTCTGCGCATTGAACGCCTTGCAGAACTCCATGATGTTCAGACCGCGCTGACCCAGCGCCGGACCGATCGGCGGCGACGGGTTAGCGGCGCCCGCCGGCACCTGCAGTTTGAGGAATCCAGTTATCTTTTTAGCCATGTCTTACTCCTGCATAGGGCCGGTTATTGCCGGCCCGTAAGTTACAGTTAGTGGTGCGGATCTTGACGGTTGGCTTAACCGCCTCACCTCCCACGCGTGTCCCGGGCAAAATGCAGCGCGACGCGATGCATTGCAGACCCGGGATCGTTACGGTCCCGGGTCAGCGGCGCAACACTTCGTGCTGCACCGCGTCCGGGACAAGTCCGGTCAAAGCTTCTCCACCTGACCGAATTCCAATTCCACGGGTGTGGCGCGGCCGAAGATCGACACCGCCACCTTGACGCGCGAGCGGGCTTCGTCGACTTCCTCGACGGTGCCGTTGAACGAGGCAAACGGCCCGTCCGATACGCGCACCTGCTCGCCAACCTCGAACGATACCGACGGCTTCGGCCGCTCAATGCCTTCCTGCACCTGGTGCAGAATGCGGTTGGCTTCGGCGTCGGTGATCGGCATCGGCTTGTTGTCGGCGCCGAGAAAGCCCGTGACCTTCGGCGTATTCTTGATGAGATGATAGACCTCGTCGGTCAGGCTCATCTTCACCAGCACGTAGCCGGGAAAAAATTTGCGCTCGGCGTTGACCTTGCGGCCGCGGCGCACCTCGGTGACGGTCTCGGTCGGCACCATGACTTCGTCGAAATGGTCTTCGAGGCCGCGCTGCTTGGCCTGCTCGCGGATCGACTCGGCGACCTTCTTCTCGAAGTTCGAATAGGCATGGACGATGTACCAGCGCTTGGGCCGGGTAGAAATCGTCGAGGCGGCAGTATCGCTCATCTCTATTTGACCTTCAGCTTCCGATGCCGAGCACGAAGGTAACGGCAATGCGGATGATTTGATCCGCGATGAGGAAGAACACCGAGGTAATCGCCACCATGACGAAAACCATGGCGGTAGTGATCATGGTCTCCTTGCGGGACGGCCACGTCACCTTGCGCGTTTCTTCGCGCACTTCCTGCAGAAACTTGAACGGAGACGCCATTCAGCGAAGCCCTAATCCCGATGTCGTTTCGGCATCGACGGGTCACACGACCCGGCTCAGCCGAAACCTATATAGTCGCGCCCGAAGCATCTGTTCAGGCCAGCCCGCCAATTACTGCCGGGCCCCTGCCTGGCAGGAGTGGCAGGACTCGAACCTGCAACCCCCGGTTTTGGAGACCGGTGCTCTAGCCATTGAGCTACACTCCTCCGGAAGCGGATGCGGCGGACCATAAAGGCCCGCCGCGGCGATGTCATGCATTATAGCCGGGCGGTTTGCAAGGCCGGAAAAGCCGCGAACCGGAGGGGTTTACGGCTGGAACCCGGCGAATCGCCCCGCGCCGGGGCTGCGTCAGGGATGGGTTACCGGGACGGGCGGCAGACCGCGGGCCCGCCGGTACAGCCGCCGCGATCCGGCCGAGAGTTCCTCCATATAGATGTACAGCGCCGGCGTGAGGTACATCGTCAGCGCCTGCGATAGGAACAGGCCGCCGACCAAAGCCACACCCAGGGGCTGGCGCAGTTCTGCCCCTGCCCCGATTCCGACCGCAATCGGCAGCACGCCGAGAAGCGCCGTCAGTGTCGTCATCATGATCGGGCGGAAACGCAGGATCGCGGCCTCATAAATGGCTTCGGCCGGCGGTTTGCCCGCACGCTGGGTCACCAGAGCGACGTCGATCATCATGATCGCGTTCTTTTTGACGATTCCCATCAGCATCAGCAGGCCGACCACCGCGATCAGGCTGAGATCCATGCCGAACAGCCGCAGCGCGATGAGGGCGCCGATCACGGCCGACGGCAGGCCGGTCAGAATGGTGAACGGATGGATGTAGCTCTCGTACAGGATGCCGAGCACGATATAGATCGTCACCAGCGCTCCCAGCAGCAGGATGCCCTGGTTGGCGACCGAGTCCTGATAGGTCTGTGCCGAACCGGCGAACGCGGTTGTCAGCGTCGTGGGAAATTTCTGTTCTTCCTTGAGCTGGTCGATGCGCGCCACGGCCTCGCCCAGCGACACCCCCGCCGGCAGGTTGAACGACAGCGTCACGGCCGGAAGCTGCCCGAGCTGGTTGATGGTTAGCGAGCCGGCGGTGCGCTCGACCCGCGCGAAGGCGCCAATCGGCACCAGCTTGCCTTCGTTGTTGCGGATACGAACGTCGGGAATTGCCGCCGTCGTCCAGTTGGTCTTGTCGTTAAACTCCATGATCACGGAAAAGCTGTCGCCGGTGCCGTAGATGGTCGATACCTGCCGGCTGCCGAAGCCGGAATAAAGCGTCGAACGCAACTGCCCTGCCGTTATGCCGAGCGAGGCGGCCTTGTCCCTGTCGACGACCAGCGTCGCCTGCGTCGCGTTGATCTGCAGATCGCTGTTGACGTCGGCGAAGTTCGGGTCGCGACCCATGGCGTCGGCCATTTTCTGCGACCACTCGTAGAGCTGCGAGCGGTTGAGGCCCTGCACCACGAACTGATATTCGGCCCGGCTGGCGCGGCCGCCGATCCGCAAGTTCTGCACCGGCGTGGCGAAGGTGCGGATGCCGGGGATGTTGCCGGTGTCGCGCCGCAAGTCCGCAAGCACGGTTTGCATTTCGCCGCGCTCGCCGCGCGGCTTCAACTCGACGAACATGCGGCCGGCGTTCAGCGAATTGCCGCCGACGATGGAGGCAACATTGGCGACATGGGGCGACGCCCGCACCGCCGCCTCGACCTGCGCCTGCAAGATGCCCATGGCCTCGAACGAGATGTCCTGCCGCGCCTCGGTGGAGACCGAGAGCTGGCCGATATCTTCCTGCGGAAACAGACCTTTGGGCGTTGTCACCAACAGCCAGACGGTGCCCGCCAAGGTGACGGCGAACACCACCAGCATCCACGGCTTGTGACGCAGACTGGCCCGCAGGCTGCGGTCGTAACCGCGCAACATGGCGTCAAAGCCGCGCTCGAAGACCTTGCTCCAGCGCCCTGGCTCCTTCTCTTCGGCGGACGGACGCAGCATCCGCGACGCCATCATCGGCGACAGCGTCAGCGATACGAAGCTCGACGCCACGATTGCCGTCGTCACCACCACCGCGAACTCGTTGAATATCCGGCCGATGATCCCGCCCATCAGCAGCACCGGAATGAAAACGGCCACCAGGGACGCCGTGGTCGAGATGATCGTGAAGGTAATCTCGCGGCTGCCTTTCACGGCGGCCTCGAACGGCGTGAGCCCCCTCTCGATATGACGATGGATATTTTCCAGCATTACGATGGCATCGTCGACCACCAGGCCGACCGCCAGCGTCAGACCAAGCAATGAGATGTTGTTGATGCTGAAGCCGAACAGGTACATCGCCCCCAGCGTCGCGATCAGGGAGATAGGGACCGCCACAGCCGGAATCACCGTCGCGCTGACGCGGCGCAGGAACAGGAAAATCACCAGGACGACAAGGCCGATGATCAGCATCAGCGTCAGCTGCACGTCATGCACGGCTTCGCGAACCGAGGTGGAGCGGTCGTTGAGGATGTTCAGTTCGGCCGCGCGCGGAAGCTGGTTCTCGAAATTCGGCAACAAGTCCCTGATCCGGTCGACAACCTCGACCGTGTTGGCTTCCGGCTGGCGATAGACGCCGAGAATGATGGCGCGCGTGCCGTTATAGCGGCTCGCGGTTTCGATATTTTCGACCGAATCCGTCACCTCGGCGAGGTCGCCGAGCCGCACCGGGCGGTCGCCGCGCGTCGCCACGATGATGTTGCGGAATTCCGCGGCGTTCTCCAGTTCGGTCTGCGCCTGGATCGTCAATGACTGCTGCGCGTTGCGCAGCGTGCCGATGGGCGTATTGGCATTGGCGGCGGCGATGGCCGTCTGCACCTCGTCGACGCCGATACCGCGGGCGGCCAGCGCATCCGGATTGAGGCGAATGCGAACGGCGTATTTCTGGCTGCCGAATACCTGCACCTGGGCAACGCCCGGCAGCGTCGCCAGCTCGGGTGACACCACCTGCTGGGCGAAGGCATCGAGGTCCGGCAGCGGCGCGATGTCGCTGCTCAGCGCCAGGATCAGGATCGGCGCATCCGCCGGATTGACCTTCCGGAAGCTCGGCGGTTCGGTCATTTCGCTGGGCAGCTGCCGCTGCACCCGGGCGATGGCCGACTGCACATCGGCGGCCGCACTGTCGATGTCGCGGTCGAGATTGAACTGCAGGGCGATCGAGGTCGAGCCCTGCGAACTGGACGCGCTGATGGTGTCGATGCCGGCGATGGTCGAGAACTGCTTGATCAGCGGCGTTGCCACCGAATTGGCCATTGTGTCGGGCGAGGCGCCGGATAACGAAGCCGATACGTTGATCACCGGAAACTCGGTGCGCGGCAGCGCCGCCACCGGCAGAAACAGATAGGCGAACAGGCCGCCGGCGACCATCGCCGCCGACATCAAAGTCGTAGCGACCGGATGGCGGATGCAGAATTCGGAAATGTTCATCAGCGCGCCTCGGCCGCTGCGCCGGTCGCAACAGGCGGGGCCGGTTGTTTCAGATTGCCGCCGCCATCACTCCCGCTCGGCGCAACTTCGGTGACGCGGGCGCCATCGACCAGACGCATCTGTCCTTCGACAATGATGCGCTCGCCTGCCGCCGCGCCGGAGGCGATTGCTGCCCTGTTGCCTTCGAGCCCAACCAGCACGATGGTGCGCATCTCGGCCGCACCCTCCTTGCCGATCACGAACACGAACGGTCCCTTCTGGCCGCTCTGAATCGCAACCGCCGGGATCATCAGCGTGCCGGGCCGCACGGCGAGATCGATTTCGACGTCGACATACATGCCGGGCCACAGCCCGAAATCGGTGTTGGCGAATACCGCCTTGGCGGCGATGGTGCCGGAGGCGGTATCGACCGCGCTGTCGACGAAATCGAGGGTGCCAACGGCCAAAGGCGTGCTCTCGCCCGGCGTATAGACGCGCACCGCGGCCTTGGCGTCGCCGAAAAAGGCTTTGCGCAACGGTGCCAGATCACGTTCGGCCAGCGTGAAGGCCGCGCGGATCGGGCGAATCTGGGTAATGGTCAGGAGCCCGGTCGCATCGTTGACGCTGACGAGGTTGCCCGGCGTGACGCGCACGGCGCCGACACGCCCGCCGATCGGCGCGGTGATTCGGGTGTAGCCGAGCTGCAATTTATTGGCGTCGAGCTGGGCCTTGGCGGCCTCGACATTGGCGAGTGCGATCTTGTTGTCGGCGGCCGCCTGGTCGACCTGCTGGCGCGGCACGGCGTCGGTCTTGCCGAGACGCTCGTAGCGCTCGAGATCGGCGGCGGTGCGTTCCGCCGTCGCCTGATCCCGCGCAATTTGCGCCTCATCGCGGGCGATGGCCGCGCGCACCTCGCGGTCATCCAGCGTGAACAGCAGATCGCCACGGCGAACGAGCTGTCCGTCCTTGACGTGCTGCTCAAGCACCTGACTCTGGATGCGCGAGCGCACCACGACGGTCGCGGGCGACTCGAGAATGCCGATGGTGCGGCGGCGAATCGGGAAATCTTCAACCTGGACCAGAGCGGTCGTGACCGGCACGGCCGCGGCGGGACGTTGCGCCGCCTGGGGCGGCGGTCCACTGCGACCGAGTTGCCCGTAAAGTACCGCTGCCGCCACGACTGCGATGCCGGCGAGTATGCTGATCCGACGTCCGTTCACGAATATGTTCCGACTCTTGCCGCGCGCCCGCGCATCGACGCTTGACGGACATTTGCGGGCCAATTGCGGCGAAGCGAGCCGTCGCCGTCGCACCGACAAACAAGTGATGAAAGAAGACCATCGCGACAACGCCAGGCTGAGAAAAAAGTTCCGTCAACGGCGCATGCAGCGTTGACGCGCAGCCGTGACTCATTGCCATGCGACCTCCCGCCACTGCTGCGACGGTTCATCGCATTAGCGGCCTTGACCCATTCCGCTAGGCAGTTCGTTAACGCGTGACCGTCGGCGTTCGACGCTTGCGATGCGTAGGAGAAGCGTGACGATGCTGACGCGGGACTACCAAGATATTATCGCCGGCGCTCTTTTTGCCTTGATCGGCGGCAGCGTGTCTCTCTGGGCATGGGCCTATTACCCGCTTGGCTCCATCACCCACATGGGCCCAGGCGCGTTTCCGGCCGGCCTCGGCGTGTTGCTCATGATCATCGGCGCGCTGGTGATGTTGCCGGCCTTTTTCCGAGCCGGCCCGTCCATTCCGATGCCCGACATCCGGGCGTTTGTGTTCATCGCGCTCGCGCTGACGTTGTTCTCCTTCACCATACGCTGGCTCGGTCTGGTGCCCGCCATCATCCTCGTGGTGATGACGTCGGTGCTGGCCGATAACAAACTCGGTATTGTTGGCAGCACCGCCCTCGCCGTCGGCCTGTCGATCGCCGGCTGGCTGATCTTTGCTGTCGCCCTGGGCATACCGTTACAGCCATTCGGACAAGTCTGGCAGAATTGGCAGTTCTGGCAGTGACAGATTACCTCGGCGGACTAGTCGACAACCTTTCGTTGGGCCTCGACACGGCCCTGTCGTTCTCCAACCTGTATTATTGCTTCTTCGGGGTGCTGCTCGGAACCTTTGTCGGCGTGCTGCCGGGCATCGGATCGCTTGTCGCGCTGTCGCTGCTGCTGCCGATCACCTTCCACCTGCCCCCGACCGAAGCCATCGTCATGCTGGCGGGCGTCTATTACGGCTCATCCTATGGCGGCTCGATTGCCTCTATTCTGCTGAACCTGCCGGGCACGCCGTCGACCGCGGTAACGTGTCTCGACGGCTACCCGATGGCCAAGCAGGGCCGCGCCGGCATCGCGCTGTTTATGACGACGGTCGCCTCGTTCTTTGGCGCCACCGTCGGCATCCTGATCATGACGCTGTTCTCGCCGCTGATCGTCACCTTTGCGTTGAGCTTCGGGCCGGCTGAGTACTTTGCGATGATGGTGCTCGGACTGGTGGCGGCGTCTTCAGTGGCGACGGGCTCCCCGATGAAGGGGATCGGAATGGTGGTGCTCGGCATCATCGTTGGACTGGTCGGCTCCGATCTGGAAACCGGCCAGCCACGCTTCACCTTTGGCGTGCCTGAATTGTTCGACGGCGTACCGCTGGTCGCCGTCGCCATGGGTCTGTTCGGCGTGGCGGAAGTCATCTACAGCGTTCGCGTCGTCAAGGCCGGCCAGGTCGATCGCAAGAATATCACGCTACGATCGATGATCCCGACGCGCGACGATGTGCGCCGCTCCTGGATGCCGATGGTGCGCGGTTCCGGCTTCGGCTCGTTCTTCGGCGCCCTGCCCGGCACCGGCGGCGTGATCGCCTCGTTCATGGCCTACGCGGTCGAGAAGAAGGTCGCCAAGGAGCCTGAGCGCTTCGGCAAGGGCGCCATCGAAGGCATCATGGCGCCGGAGGCGGCCAACAATTCCGCCGACCAGACCGCCTTCATTCCGACGTTGACCCTCGGCATCCCCGGCAACGTGGTTATGGCGCTGATGATCGGCGCGCTCACCATCCACGGCATCGTGCCGGGACCGCAACTCATGACCCGGGAACCGGAGCTGTTCTGGGGCCTGTTGATGAGCTTCTGGATCGGCAACCTGCTGCTTTTGATCCTCAACATTCCGCTGATCGGCCTGTGGGTCCGCATTCTGGCGATCCCGTATCATGTGCTTTACCCGGCCGTGCTGATGTTCGTCGCCATCGGCGTCTACAGCGTCAACAACAGCCCGGTCGACGTCATCATCGTCATGGTGCTGGGCGGTATCGGCTACGGCATGCGGCTGCTGGACATGCAGCCGGCGCCGCTGATCCTCGGCTTCGTCCTCGGCCCGCTGATGGAAGAGAACTTCCGCCGCGCCATGCTGATCGCCCGCGGCGACGCGACGGTATTCTTTACGCGGCCGATCAGCGGCACACTGATGACGCTGTCGCTCATGCTGGTCGCGTACGTGGTGTATTCGAGCTTCAATCAGAGCCGGGTGCGCCGCAAAACCGACGCCGCCAAGGCATTGTGACACGGTTCGATCGAGGAACGTTCGGCATCGCGGCCGCGTTGACACTGCGATAATCCGTGTCAGCAAGGAGATATCGATGGCCTCCGACAATAAAAGCGACGAACGTCCGGCGTCCGACACTGAAGATCAGGCCGCCATCGCTGCGCGCGCACTGGCCATGAAACAGAAGGCCGACGCCGCGGCGCCGAAACCTCCGGAGTCGCGCACCGCCAACGAAGGCATGCGGCCAATCCCGAACGCCGACATCGCGCCGTCCGGCGCCCTCACGCAGGAGGGCCATCGCCCCGTGCTGGAACGCTCGCGGAAGGTGCGCTGACCCTTCGCCGCGACCGCCATTCAAGGAGCGAACATGCAGATTCAAGTCAATTCAGACGACAACATCGCCGGCCGCGAACAGCTTGCGCAGGACGTCGAGACGGCCGTGACCGACATCCTGGGGAGGTTCAGCGACCGGATTACCCGGATCGAGGTCCACCTCAGCGACACCAATGCCGGCAAGGCCGGCAGCGCCGACAAGCGCTGTCTGATGGAAGCCCGGCCCGCCGGAAGGCAGCCGGTGGCCGTCACCCACGATGCCGAAACCCTGGCGGACGCGTACAGCGGCGCCGCACGGAAGCTCAGGCGCGCGCTCGACAGCACGCTCGGCCGCGCCAACGATCACAAGGGCGCCGACTCGATCCGCAAGGATGGCGCGGCGGTGTGATGCGGACGGCGGCGATAGCCGGCACGCCGCGGGTATGGAAAAGCTGGAGCGGGTGAAGGGAATCGAACCCTCGTATTCAGCTTGGAAGGCTGCTGCTCTACCATTGAGCTACACCCGCATGTGCCGGAAATATCGGCATAATCTCGGTCGCCGCGGCAACCGCAGCGGTCCGGCGCGTGACGCGTTGCTACCGCAGGCGGTGCAGCCACGCAAGGGCGGCCGCAGGATCAGCCTGCCCTGAGATGGTCGCGCAGCAGGATGCCGTAACCGGGCAGCGAACCGACGTGGCCGAGGATGCGCAGCGCCCCCCACATGCTGACCTGGTTGGTGGTCAGCACCGGCTTGCCGATCTCCTGCTCCAGCCGGTCAATCACGCCCATGCTATGCCAGTTGCCGCAGGCCAGCATGACGGCATCGACGCCGTCGGCGTCGAGTGACCGGCCGAGGTCGTACGCTGTCTTCGCAGGCAAGGCGCCTATGTCGAGGTTATCGACATAGCCCAATGCCCTGCGCGTCGGCACCTCGAAGCCGCTGGCTTCCAGAAACGACGCCGTGAATCCATTGACCTCGTCGCTCCACGGCGCTCCGAGCGCCACCTTCCTCACACCAAGCACGTTCAGGGCCTCGACGGTCGCCGTCGCGGCCGTGGTTGCCGGTTTGCCGGAGGCATCCTCCATGCGCTTTTTGAGTTCGCGGTCGTAACCGAGACCCTTGCGCGATGATGGCGCGGTCAATGCCAGCAGCAGAACATCGACATCGGCGTCGGCAAGCCGCCGGCTCCCTTCCTCAAGTTCCTCGACGATCTGGATGGTCGACTCCGGTCCGACCTTGGTGAGCTTGAGCCGCGCCGTATGCAGAGAGGTGTCCCTCGGCAACGCGGCCCAGAACTCCTGCTCCTGGGTCGCGTTCGACGACGGCACCAGCGAGCCGATCTTTTTGTAGAGATGATCCATTTTATTTCTCGCAGGGCGGCGCCACCGTCGGCACAGTATCGTCAGTCCATCTTGATGTTGGCTTTCTGCGCCACGGTTTTCCAGGTGGCGATCTCGCGCTCCACGAGCGCCCGCATTTCGGCGGAGTTGCCCGTCACCACTTCGATGCCCGGGCTCTTCTCTTTCAGGGACGGATCCTGCATGACCTTGTTGGCTTCCGTGGCCCACATCTCGACGATGGCCTGCGGCGTGTTCTTGGGCGCGATCAGCGACCACCATTCCGCGGTTTCGATGGTGGGATAGCCCGCTTCCTTGAAAGTCGGGACATCGGGCACGGCGTAAGAGCGCGTGGCAGAACTGACGGCCAGAGCACGCACCGCGCCGGACTTGATATGAGGGACAGCCGTGGTCAGCGACGCCATCATGATCTTGACGTGGCCCGCAACCAGATCGGTCATCGCCGGAGCGCCGCCGCGATACGAGACGTGCTGCATGTTGATGCCGGCGTCCAGCTTGAACATTTCGCCGGTGAAATGGGTGTTGGTGCCGGCGCCCGTCGAGGCGTAGTTCTGCGTCGCATCCTTCTTGGCGATCTCGACGAACTCCTTAAGCGTTTTGGCAGGATGGCTCTGATGCACCAGCAGCACGTTCGGCACCCGCGCGACCAGGCCAATGAACTCGAAATCCTTCAGCGGATCGAACGACAGGTCGCTTTTGGTGGCCGGATAGATCGCCAGCGCACCGGTGGCGAGACAAACGGTGTAGCCGTCGGGCGCCGCGCGCGCGGTCGCCTCGACACCGATTTGTCCGGCGGCACCGGCACGGTTTTCAACGGTAGCGGGCTGACCCCACGCCTTGCTGACCTGTTGCGCCACAAGGCGGCCGAGGAAATCGGTGGTGGCACCGGCGGCGAAAGGCACGATCACGCGCATCGGCTTGGTGGGATAAGCCGCCTGCTGCGCAGCGGCTTCCGTAGCGTGCATTCCGGTGAGGCCAATAGCGACACTCAGCGCAAGTGCGATCGATCGGGCGTTCATGATGATGTATCCTTGCGTTTCCTGCCGGCCAGGTTTTGATCCCGGCGCGTCACTTTCTTTCACAATATCGTAGTCGATATTGCATGATGGAATTAGGCGCCGGGCGCTGAGCGATTTCAAGCGCGCGGCGATACGCGGCCGCCAACCATTCACGTATATCGCGAGTTGAGCACGCAACCACGGGCACGGGAGCGCGCCCGTGTGGGCAATCAAATCAGCGGGGGATAAAGCCGTGGCGACCACGGCCGGAAGGAATGGTGGGAGAGGCAGGACTCGAACCTGCGAAGGCATAGCCAGCGGATTTACAGTCCGCCCCCTTTGCCGCTCGGGACACTCTCCCCCAAGGTCGTCGCACCGCCTTGATCGCGAACGATAAAGCGCGGCATCGCCCGTCCACCGGTCGGGATTTGCAGGGTTTATGGGGAGACGCCGGGATGAAGTCAATGCAGACTGTTCGCCCCGGCGCAGATCGGTTAAGCCACCGCCCGGGCCGCCGCCTGATTGCAGCGAAATCGAGCGGTCCCAGCAGCGGAACCCAGCGATCATGTCACGCCCCCCTACCAGCCGCGCGCCAGCCAGCCGGCCGCTTTCCGGCACCAAGTCCAAGCCGGGCGCGACCCGCGAGCAGGTCGAGCGCCGCGAGCGCTTCGAACGGGCCCGTCGCGACAGCTTGCGGCCCGATGCCGACGGGCCGGTCGTGATGTATGGCTGGCACACGGTCACTGCGGCGCTGCAGAACCCGGCCCGCGTCGTGCGCAAGTTGCTGGCGACCGAAAACGCCGCCCGCCGCCTGACCGACGAGAACATCCCGGCGCGCTTTGCGCCGGAGATCGTGCGGCCGTCGGCCATTGCCGAACGGCTGCTGCCCGACGCCGTGCATCAGGGCCTCTATCTGGAGGCCGATGCCCTCGACTCGCCGGCGATCGAGGACCTGCCGGCGCAAGGCATCGTGCTGGTCCTCGACCAGATCACGGATCCGCACAATGTCGGCGCCATTTTCCGCTCGGCCGCCGCCTTTGCCGTCACCGCCATCGTCATGACGCAACGGCACAGTCCCGACGCCACCGGCGCGCTGGCCAAGGCCGCCTCCGGCGCGCTGGAAAAAGTGCCGCTTGTCAGCGTGCAGAACCTGGCGCGCGGATTGGCCGCGCTCAAGGACAGCGGCTTTCTTGTGGTGGGGCTCGACTCGACCGGTGAGGCCGACCTCGCGGCGCTGCCGTTGCGCGTGCCGCTGGCGCTGGTGCTCGGCGCCGAGGGCAAGGGCCTGCGGCAATTGACCAGAGAAACCTGCGATCACGTCGCCCGCATCGATCTGCCCGGCGAACTCAAGAGCCTCAACGTGTCGAACGCCGCCGCGCTCTCGCTCTATGTCGCCAGCCGCAAGCTCGCCGGCTGAGGTCGCACACGCGGCGCACGGGCGCCAAAAATGCGAACGGCGGGCCCCCGCCCGCCGCCGCGTCCCACTAACTGCAAAACCCTAGTTGACGCGTCCACGCGGTGCCTCGCCGCGGCGGTACAACTGAATGCTCATCCGGTCGGGCCCGAGAATGGTGACCTCGGCGTCGGCGCGGATCACCCGCTTCTTGCCGTCGTCGCGGCTTTTGCCGCGCTTCGGCGCCTCTGCAATGTCCGGCTCCGGTGAAGACTCCGGTGGCGATGCGGCCGGGCCATCCTCGACAATATTGTAGCGCTCGATGACCCGCGGCGGCAGATCGACGTAGCGGGTGGTCTCGTTGATGATCGGTTTGCCGCGCACGACCCGCGTGGTGTTGACCACCTCGCCTTTGCCGCGCGCAGTCTTGGCCGCAACCGGCTTCACCGGCTTGCGTTCGGCGCGCTGCGGCCGCGGCGCCGGCTCGACCTTCTGGCGCCTCGGCTGACTGACCGGGGCGTTGCGGGCGCGTGCCGGACGGCGAATTTCGGAGCTGCTGACATAGGGATAGGACCGCGGTGCCGCGGCAGGACGCTGAATCACATATGTCCCCGGCCCGACCTGGATCGCATAGGGCTGCCCGCGCTGAACAATGCCGGGGTTCTGCGCGGCATAAGGATAGAGCGGCGGCGGCTGATGCGCCGGCGCAGGACCGTAATACTGCGCCTGCGCGGCGGCGGCCGGCAGCATCACGGCCAGGGCGGCAACGACGGCAAGTTTGCGGTTATCGATCATTTTCTTACGCACCTGTACGCGCTGTCGGTTGTTGGCCGCATTATTTCTGGAACCGTTCTTCCGGCGGTTGCGGCTCGTCGAACGGGCGCGCATCGATGTGCACTTTGTCCACCGGATAATTCGGCATCGTCGACCAAGAGCGCTGGAAGGTCTCGGCCGGCTCCGGCAACGGGCCGCTGCTGGAAAGATCTTCGTGGCGGCCGCGGATCGGCTGTTCGCCGTTGGACGGGAAATAGTGCCGGCCGCGCCACGGGCTGCGCCAGTAAGCGCGCACCACGACGCCGGGCTCGCTGTCGTAGATCGTAATCTGCCCGGCGCGAACGCCGCCGCCGGAATAGTAATGGGTGTAGCCGCCGGGCGCGATCGGCATGTCCGCCGCGCAGGCTGCAGCCGTACCGGACAGAAAAATAGCAATGGCCAGGCCCGCGCGCATCGCATGCACTCCGTCGAACTGGAGTGCATTTTATACGAACGATTCACGCTATCGCGTTCATTCGCCGGGTAACATTAATTGCGCGAGATACGCTTGCACATGGAACTACGCCCGGCTTCATTTCGATTGCGTGCGTCAGGACCGGGCCGTTAAAGTTAATCGCTATGTTCGGCTGGCTGTCCGACAAGATCGGCCGCAAGCCGATCCTGATGGCCGGCTTTGCCCTCGCGGTGCTCACCTATTTTCCGATCTTCCAGGGCATCACCCACTACGCCAACCCCAAGCTGGAACACGCGCCGGCCAGCGCCGACCCGGCCGACATCAACTATCCGATGACGGTGCTGCTGCTGGCGATCCTGGTGCTCTACGTCACCATGGTCTACGGCCCGATCGCCGCGTGGCTTGTGGAGTTGTTTCCGACCCGCATCCGCTACACCGGCCTGTCGCTGCCCTATCACATCGGCAACGGCTGGTTCGGCGGCTTCCTGCCGGCGACGGTATTCGCGATCGTGGCGGCCACCGGCAACATCTACTCCGGCCTCTGGTATCCGATCGCGGTCGCCGCGATGAGCTTTGTCGTGGCGCTGTTCTTCCTGCCCGAGACCAGGGACCGCGACATCACGGCCCTGTAGAGCGCCGGGCGGCCGCTGCGCACCTGCCGACGCGAAGCGTCCCGTGCCGGACCGGCACGGGACGCTTTTTCGTGGAACAAACCGTTGTCCCGGTCGCGAACGGTGCCCTTGTGATACCCCGGCGACGCTGATAGCTCTCGCCCCGGGCCGGATTAGCTCAGCGGTAGAGCAGCGGTTTTGTAAACCGAAGGTCGGGAGTTCAATCCTCTCATCCGGCACCACCAGCCCCCCCGGCGCAGGCTTCGCCCCGCAAGCCGACGGGTCTGCGATCCGCCTCCTCTGCGCAATAGAATTCTCTGAAGCACCAACGCTTTGCCGTCCGCAACGGCGGGCCTGACGCCCGGCGGGGCTAACCGTTCGTCCTCAAATGATCCGTCCGGCCCGCGCGTGACGTCCGGAAAAACTGCCAGGTCGCGGCATTGTGGACCTTGTTTCGGTCCGCGATTGTGCCAAACTGAGGCGTTAGTAATACTTCGGAGATCTAGACATGCCTCAGGGCACCGTGAAGTGGTTCAATCCGACGAAGGGCTATGGCTTCATCCAGCCCCAAGAAGGCGGGAAGGATGTGTTCGTTCACATCTCGGCGGTCGAACGCGCCGGACTTAGCACGCTGAACGAAGGTCAGACCGTTCAGTTCGAACTCGTCGAGAACCGCGGCAAGACATCCGCGGAGAACCTCAAGGTCAAGTGACCTCGTAGCCCGAAGCTGCTTTCGGCGCGTTTTCTTTCTGAAACTGGTGCTGTCGAGCGCATCGTGCCCGGCAGCGATGGCGCGCTGCCCTAGCGCGTCAGGTTCCCGAGCTCCGGGAACGGCGCGAACGCGATGTCCCGGCACATCGCCTCTACCTCGCGCGGCACATCGAAATATCTTTCAAGTTTACCCGACACGTAACTCGCGTAGCCGCCCTTCACCCCCATGTACTTGCCGTCGTTGTTGCGCGCGTCAAATCGCACGCAAACGACGTAGCGCTCGCCCGGACCCAGGGGCTTGAGGATCGGCTGCGACACCATGGCCGCGCGGACCCGTGCCGGATTGTTGAGGTAGGTGCGCATGAACGCCAGCAAGTCGTTCTTGTATTCGGCCGGGTAGATGTTCTGCGCTTCCCAGCGCGCTTTCAACTCCGCAGGGGTTGGGCCGACGTCGGTAGCGCAGCCGCCAAGCATCAGCGCCCCACACATCCCGCCCAGCATCAACTGCCGCATCGCTCCGCCTCCATCCGCGTCGTTTCGCCCCTGCAGCAATATAGCGGCAGCAACCCGAATGGCCAAAGAAGCTGTATGCATTGCGCGCGATACTTGTACACTGGCGGCAATACCAAAAAAATAACCCAGGGAGAGAAACATGACCTTCACACGACGGAGCCTCGTGCTCGGCGCCGCGGCGGCGCCATTCGCCGTCCCGGCTTTCGCACACGCCCAAGCCTGGCCCAACGGTCCGGTCCGCATTGTTGTCGCCTATCCCCCAGGCGGCTCGACCGACGCCATCATGCGCATCGTGCAGCCCGGCCTGCAGCAGCGACTCAACACAACGGTGATCATCGAAAACCGCGCCGGCGCCTCGGGCAGTGTCGGTACCGGTGCCGTCGCCAAGTCTCCGCCGGACGGCAATACATGGCTGGCGGTGTTCGACAATCACGCCGCCAATCCGTTTGTGATGCCGAACCTGCCCTACGACACCGAGAAGGATCTCGATCCGGTTCAGTTGCTCGGCACCGCGCCGTATCTGATCTCGACCGGCAAAGGCAAACCCTACACGACGCTGGCCGATGTCGTCGCCGCCGCCAAGGCGAAGCCCGGCGCCATCAGCTACGCCTCGGTCGGCAGCGGCAGCGTCGGTCATCTGGCGATGGCCCTGTTGTCGCAGCAGGCCGGCGTCCGGCTGGTGCACGTACCCTATCGCGGCGGCGGCCCGGCCATGAACGACGCCATCGCGGGTCATGTCGATCTGCTGGTCGGCTCGACCGCGCTGTCGATGCCGCAGGTGACCGCCGGCAACATTCGCGCCATCGCCCAGACCGGCAAGGAGCGCAACCCGTTCCTGACGACGGTGCCAACCGTCAGCGAGAGCGGTTACGCCGGTTTCGAGGCCTATGCGTGGTGGGGTATTTTTGCCCCGGCGGGAACCCCCAAGCCGATCGTCGATCGCTTCGCCAAGGAAATGGCGGAATGCCTGCGCGACGAGAAGATCGCCAAACAACTGATCGAGACGCAGCAGGTGACGCTGGCGCTTGGCGGTCCGTCCCAGCAGCGCGACTTCCTCGCCACCCAGATGAAAGTTTGGGGCAAGGTCGTGAAGGACAACAACATCAAGGCGGATCAGAACTAATGAGGTTGGCGCGGTGTTAGTCCACCGCGCCAATTTTTCTCGCGTGCGAGCAGGGAGCCCATGACGTCTTTGACACGCCGCGCCCTGCTGCAGGCGTCCGCCCTCGCCGCCACGACCGCGGCGCTGCCCGCCCACGCCGCCGCACCGCTCGCCACCACGCAGGCACCCGGCGTCTATCGCTACCGGCTCGGCGACTATCAGCTCACGGCGCTCTATGACGGCGTCTGGCAGTCGCCGATCGGCGACGATTTCATCCGCAATGCCGATGCCGCCGCGGTCGACGATGCGCTGGCCGCGGCTTTCCTGCCGCCGCGCGTGCTGCCGATCTCGTTCACCGCACTCCTGGTCAACACGGGCGCGAAACTGGTGCTGATCGACACCGGCACCGGCGGACAGACCGCGGACAGCGCCGGCGCCCTTCCCGACGCCTTGCGGGCTGCCGGCATAGCCCCGGCCGCGATCGACACCATCGTCATCTCGCACTTCCATCCCGACCATATCGATGGCCTGCGGTCCAAGACCGGCGAGCGGATCTTCACCAACGCCGAGATCCTGGTGCCGGAGCCGGAATGGGCTTTCTGGATGGACGACGGCAACCAGAGCCGCGCCACCGGCACTGTGTTCCGCTATTTCCGCAACGCGCGGCGCATCTTCGGCGACCTCGGAAGCGCCGTCGGCCGCTTCACGCCCGGCGATGAAGTCGCGCCCGGCATCGTCTCGATCCCGGCCTACGGCCACACGCCCGGCCACTGCGCCTTCGCCATTCACTCCACCGGCCGCTCGATGCTCGTGATGAGCGACACCGTGCGCAACCCGTATCTGTTCGCACGCTATCCGCGCTGGCAGCCGATCTTCGACATGGACGGCGCGCAGGCGGTAGCGTCGCGGCTGACGCTGCTTGAGCGCGCCGCCGCCGACCGCATGCTGGTTGCGGCCTATCACTTCCCGTTCCCCGCCTGCGGCCACATCGCGCGCCGCGGCGACGGCTACGAACTGGTGCCGGCGGAGTGGCGGCCGCTATAGGCTACATCTTCGACAATTTGCCGACATCGACCGCCTTGGCGTAATCCAGCTTGGCGGCGGCATCGGCCGAGCCCTGCACATGCACCAGCACCTTGTTGGCGACCAGCATCATGACGTCGCCATCATTTGTCTGGATCGCGCGCTGATTGCCGACGCGGATGAGCTTGCCCATCGCGCCCGCCATGCCGGGATTGTTCAGGATCGGGCCCAGCTGCATGATCATGGCCGAATCGCCGGTGATCGATATCTCGACCGTGTCGCCTTTCGCGTTGGTGTAGGTGCGCGTGGCGGCCGACGCGCCGCCGAACATCGCCGCGCCGATGGCGGTCGCCTGCGCCTTTTCGGCCTTCCAGCCCGTCAGCGGCTGGGGCAGCAGCGCCGAAAACGCCTCGGCGTTTTTCTGCGCGATCAGTTGCGAGGCGAGATCAAGCGACTGCTTCGCGTTCGGCAGATCGCCTGCTTGATAGGATTTGCGGGCGCCGTCTATGGCGTCGAGAATGTCGTCGGTGGCGAACGATGGCGTCACCATCGACAGCAAACCGGCGACAACCGTCACCGCAATGAGTCTCGATCCGGCAAACGCGCGCAGCATCGGCAGCCCTCCCCTGTTCCACCACGGAACCTAACCGATTCGGGAGGGGCAGACGCGGCCGGCGCGGACGCCGGCCGCATCCGGTTTGATCAGAACTTTGCGCCGGCCCGCACCATAAACGTCCGGCCCGGCTGCGGATAAGTTTGCACGAGCTGGTTGCCCGGGAAACTCTGATCGAGTGCGTAGTCGTAGTAGTTCCTGTCGAACAGATTCTGCACCGCCACCGACCAGAAGAAGCGGTCGATCTCGCCGCCGACGCGCACGTCGACCAAGGCATAGCCGGGGATCATGTTGCCGCCGAGATTGGCCTCATCGCCGTCGGGATAACGACTGCCGATGAAGCGCGCGCCGACGTCAAGCGTGAGGTACTTGCGATACACATCCCAGCTCGCACCGGCGCTGCCGCTCCAGCGCGCCACTTCCGGCACATCGTTGCCGGCGAAAGGACCGGACCGGAACACGGCGCGGGTATAGGTTGCCGAGCCACGCAAACGAAGGCTGTCGGTGACGCTGAAGCGGGCCATGGTCTCGACACCGTAGCGTCGCGTCGGATCGAGATTGGTATTGGCAAAGGTGATCGGGCTGAAATGCAGCTCGTCGGTGAGGTACATGTCATAGACGCTTGTTTGCACCTCGAAGCGATTCCAGTTCAGCCGCAGGCCGCCTTCATAGTCCCGCGAACGCTGGGTGCGCAGGTTGAAGTTGGTGACCGTCAGGACCGGGCTGGCGCCGACGCGCTCGTCGATATTGGGCAACCGGAAGCTCTGCGCCATTCTCGCGAACACGGCGACGTTGGAGCTGAAGCGGTGCTCGATACCGGCATGAAAGGCGCGCTGGCTCTCCTCCGTGTCGAGCGGCAGCCCCTGCGGGTTGACGCCGAACAGGCCCGCCGGCGCGGTCGGATCGAAGGTGTCGCGGGCGCTGAAGGAATTGCGCTGAATCCGGCCGCCCAACGAGATGTCGGTATCATTGCGGAACGTGAACGTCGGCTGCGCGTAAAAGCCCGTCGTCGTCTGGTTGAAGTCGTAAACGTGATTCGGCGCCGCCCCCCGAAACAGGGCGCGGTTCGACTGGTACTTGGTCTTGTAGAAATCGAGGCCGGCGATGCCGCTGATCCGCCAGTCGCCCCAGCTGCGGTCGAAATTGATGCGCGGTGTGATCGCGGCCGCGCTCAGCGTCGTCTCGTTGAAGCCCGATGGCGTATTCGCCGGCAAAAAGCCACCGATCGGATTGAAGGTGGCGAAAGTGGTATCCTTGCGCCGCAGACTGCCATCCAGCGTCAGTTCGGTGCCATCCCACAGCGTGCGGGTGACGCCGCCACGCAGCGCGATGTTGTCCCGCTGAAAATTGTCGAGCGGGTAGTTTGTGCCACGCGGGTTGGTTGCGAACTCATTGACGTTTCCGACGAACGGGCCGTTGGAAATGGTGCGCGGTCCCGGCAGCCTCTGGTCGAGATGATCGGCGGCAATATTGAAGAACACGCTTCCTTCGGCGGCCTTGTAGCGAATGTCGCCGACGGCCTGCCGCTGCTTGGTGGCGTTGTTGTCGCGATAGCCATCGGTCTCGAAGGCATTGCCAAAGACCGCGGTCGAGAAAGGCCCGACCGAGGTGCTGGCCGAAACCTTGGCTTCTTTGGTGTTGTAAGTGCCGAACCCGGCCTCGACGCGGGCATTCGGCTTGGCGCCCACGCCGTTCTTTGTGACGATATTGATGACGCCGCCGACTGCGCCATCGCCGTATAGAACAGCGCCGCTGTTGCCGCGCGTGATTTCGATACGCTCGATGCTGTTGCGCGGGATCAGACTGAAATCGAATCCGGTCAGGTCTGAATCGTTGAAGCGGCGGCCGTCGACCAGGATCAGAACGTTCGACGGTGCGGTGACGCCGAAGCCGCGCACGTCGACGGTGGTGCCGGTGCCGTTGACGCCGCCATAGAGGCTTTGCGTCTGAACGCCGGCCTCGCGGCTGAGGATATCCTGCAACGTCGATTCCGGCGCGCGCTCAAGGTCCTCGGCAGTGATGACGCTGTTGGACGCACCGGTGATGCCGCCGCCGACCCGGGTCGACGACACGTCGATCGCCGGCAAAGCGACACTTCTGGTGTTCGGCAGGGACTCCTGTGCAGCCGCGCTTTGCGCGAGAAGCGTGCTCAATGCCAGCCCGGCACCGGCAACGCGAAATAAAATACCCATATCGCAACAATCCTTCGTTTGCGCTCAAGCCTTGGCTCGAGCACATCGGGTGAGACAAGATCCGATACGAAGGACACGGCAACGCGAGCACGCTTACTGACGCACGCAACGTTCACCGCATCGATGTCGTGGAGAAAGGGACCACGGCCATCGCACCGGCATTGACGTCACCGCTGCGAAAGCGCGCTCCGTATGGACCTCCCGTCCACCGGTTGGGTGACCGCGCTGGCAGGTTTCCTGGCTCGCGGGTCGTCGCTCAGTTGCGCCCGGCCTTCCCAGACTCCCGAAGGATCCCAGTGGCCGATGGACGCGGGCTCGCCGCTTACAGTTGCGGGGGCAGCCACGGATTCCTGCGCACTCGTTACCGAATGCGCCATCCGCCGTGTTCCCTCTTTCGTTCCCGGTGCGACCCGGGAAACCAGCACGGTTAAATGTTCGTTGCTTACGGCCGGCGAGTCAAGCGCTGGCCGCCTTTTCGCCGCAAACCCTGAACGAGGGCCGCCGGGAAAAACGTGTCCCCGCCTGGGACTAGACCCCGGTCACGGATTGTTTTGTTTGCAGCGACACGATTCGATTTACCCTCTCCCCACGTTCGCCGTCTCCAGGAAAGGCCTCGCCATGACTCCCGCTCGAACGCTCCGGAATTGGACTGTGCTGACCGCCGCCGCTGTGATCGGCCTGGCCGTCACCCTCAGCCCGCTGCCGTCTTATGCCGCCGGCACCGACACCCCGCCGCCCGCCGACGAGAAGAAGGACAAGAAGAAGGGCAGCGCCGTCGAGCAGCGCGAGCAGCAGCTCGCCGACGCCAAATTCCTGCGCGACTATCGCGCCGCGCGCGAACTAATTGTCAGCGGGAATTATCAGGCCGGCATCGCCGCCATGCATGCGCTCGGCCGCGACGACCATCCCGACGTCGCCAACTACATCGGCTACGCCAACCGCAAGGCCGGCAACTATGATCAATCCAAGGTCTGGTACGAGGCCGCGCTCAAGGCCGACCCGAACCACACCCGCACCTGGTCCTATTTCGGCATGTGGCACATGGAACAGGGCAACCGGCTGATGGCGAAGGACCACCTCGCCAAGGTCAGCGCCTTGTGCGGCAACGACACCTGCGAGGACTACGTGCAGCTCAAGGCCGTCATCGACGGCACTGCAAGTTATTGAGGTCTGTTGCTGGGCGCGGAACACTGCGTCCGGCAAACTCGGCTTTGTCGCCCGCATGGAGCGCAGCAGAGTGCGGGGTTGACGGTGCTCGAAGGCGCCGGATGACGCTTCGCTCCATCCGAGCTACGGATCGCTGCGTCCGCTCAGCCGCCCGCCTCCTGCAGGATCCACCGGTGATACGCCGGATCGCCCCCCTCCACCGGCAGCACCATGATCGCCGGCACCTCATAGGGGTGAACCGCCTTGACCGCGGCGCCAACGGCATCGGCGAGCGATGCGCGGGTCTTGACCATCATCACCGCCTCCTCGGCCCGCTCGATCTTGCCTTGCCAGCGATAGTGCGAAATCATCCCGGGCAGGATGTTGACGCAGGCCGCCAACTGCCGCTCGACCAGATCGCGTCCCGCCCGCTCCGCCTCGACAATTGAGGGCCAAGTCGTATAGACGAGCACGGCGCGTTCCATTGTCAGGTCCCCTTCCATGATCAAGCCGGCCACCGGTTATCAGCGGATCGCTTTTGTCGCCAGTTCGGCGCCGGAAGCGCGCGAGGCCTGCGCCCGGCTGGAGAAACGCTACGGCAACGCCGCGCCCGACAACGCTGACGTCATCGTCGCACTCGGCGGCGACGGCCTGATGCTGCAAACCCTGCACAAGTTCATGAATTCCGGCAAGCCGATCTACGGCATGCACCGCGGCACCGTCGGCTTCCTGATGAACGAATTCGTCGAGGATGGGCTGGTCGAACGGCTGAACGCCGCGCACATCACCATCGTTCACCCGCTGGTGATGCAGGCGCGCGACGCACAGGGCAAGGTGCACGAGCATCGTGCCATCAACGAGGTGTCGCTGTTCCGGCAGAGCGCGCAGGCGGCCAACCTCCGCGTCCTGATCGACGGCCGCGAGCGGCTGGCCGAACTGGTCGCCGACGGCCTGCTGGTGGCGACGCCGGCCGGCTCCACCGCCTACAATCTGTCGGCGCAAGGGCCGATCATTCCCATCAACGCGCCGCTGCTGGCGCTGACTCCGATCAGCCCGTTCCGGCCGCGGCGCTGGCGCGGCGCGCTGCTGCCCGACAAGGCCAGGGTCACCATCGAAGTGCAGGATCCGGCCAAGCGCCCGGTTGCCGCGGTCGCCGACCACGACGAGGTGCGTTCGGTTCTGCGGGTCGATATTTCCATGGACCACCGCACCTCGCTGAATGTGCTGTTCGATCCCGGTCACAGCCTCGACGAGCGCATTCTGAGCGAGCAATTCGGGTTCTGAGGCTTCCGGGCTTGTCCCGGCCATCCACGTCTCGCTATTAATTGGAAAATAAAAGTCGTGGATGCCCGGCACCGGGCCCGGCATGACGGTGAGGAATTGACGCCCATGACAACGACGGTCGAGTTTCAGGTCAACGGCAAACCGGTCAGCGTTGCGCCGCTCGACGAGGAGACGCCGCTGCTCGACGTGTTGCGCAATGAGCTCGGCCTGATGGGCACGCGCTTCGGCTGCGGCCTCGAACAATGCGGCTGCTGCATGGTGCTGATCGACGGCGCGCCGGAAAAATGCTGCGCCAAGCCGGTCTGGAGCGTCGCCGGCAAACAGGTCACCACCGTTGAAGGCATGGGCAATGCCGAAGCGCCGCATCCGTTGCAGCAGGCGTTCCTCGACGAGCAGGCCGGGCAATGCGGCTATTGCCTGTCCGGCATTCTGATTTCGGCCAAGGCGTTGCTCGACGCCAACCCGAAGCCGACGCGCGCCGAGATTGCCGCCGCGCTCGACGGCAACATCTGCCGCTGCGGCACGCATGTCCGCATTCTGCGCGCGGTCGATAAAGCCGCGGCCGTGATGCGCGGGGAGCGCGCATGATCCCGAAAAGTGGGAACCGGTTTTCGGATCGGATCATGCGCAAGGAAACATTCTCATGAACGCCCCCCTCCCCGCCTTTCTCGAATCCAATCCCCGCCTCGATCGCTGGATCGCGTTTCCCGCTCCCGGCCAGGTCACGGTGTTGACCGGCCGCGTTGAGCTCGGTCAGGGCGTGCTGACCGCCATGGCGCAGATCGCGGCCGACGAACTGGACGTGGACCTCGCGCGCATCACGGTGCGCTCCGGAGATACCGATGTAACGCCGAACGAGGGCTACACCTCCGGCAGCCATTCGATCCAGGCCGGCGGCATCGCCATGCGTCAGGCCTGCGCCGACATCCGCGCGCTGTATCTGGCGCAGGCCGCTGTGGTGCTCGGCTGCAATGCCGATGCGCTGTCGGTGCGCGATGGCGGCATCCTGCGCGATGGCGCCTCGACCGGCCTCGACTACTGGTCGCTGTCCGGTGCAGTCGACCTCGCGGTCAAGGCGACCGGCGCGGGCCGGCCCAAGGCTGTCGCGGACTTCACGCGCATCGGCGAGAGCCACGCCCGGCTCGATCTGCCCGGCAAGGTTTTCGGCGCGCCCGTGTTCATTCACGACATGCGGCTCGACGGCATGGTGCATGCCCGCGTGGTGCGGCAACCGAACCGCGGCGCCACCATCGGCGCTATCGACGAGGCCGCCATCCGCCGCGCCGCCAAGGGCCCGGTCGAATTCGTGCGTCAGGGGAATTTTCTCGCCATCATCGGCGGCGATGAAACCGCGGTCGAACGCGCCGGCGGCGCCGCGCCGGCGCATGTGCAATGGAACGACGTCGAGACGCCCGTCGCCGCTCAGCAGGAGGCGTCCTGGCTGCTACAGCGGCCGGCTGTCGACCGCACGCTCGGCGATCCGGAGCCGGCCGATGCACAGGGCCGCGAGCGCTTTGAGGCGACCTTCACGCGCGGCTACCTCGCGCACGCCTCGATCTCGCCGTCCTGCGGGCTGGCGCTGTTCAAGGATGGCCATCTGACGGTCTGGACCCATTGCCAGGGCGTCTATCCGCTGCGCGCGGCGCTGGCGAAGATCCTGCCGGTGACGGCGGAAAACATGACCGTGGTTCATGTTCCGGGCTCCGGCTGCTACGGCCACAACGGCGCCGACGACGCCTCCGCCGACGCCGCCATCATCGCCATGCAAAAGCCTGGCGTGCCGGTACGCGTGCGCTGGCGGCGCGAGGAAGAATTCGTGTTCGAGCCGAAGTCGGCATCGATGGTGGTGACGGTGCGGGCGCTGCTCGATACCGACGGCAAGCCGGTCGACTGGACGCAGGAAATCTGGAGCGGCACGCATATGAACCGGCCCGGCGGCGGCGGCAATCTGCTCGGCGCGCTGGCCCTGCCGAACCCGCCGCCGGAGCCACCGCCGGCCGACGTGCCGGAGGCCAATGGCGGCGGCGCCACCCGCAACGGCGTGCCGCTCTATGCCATTCCCGCCACCCGCATGATCCATCATCTGATCCCCGACACGCCGATCCGCACCTCGTCGCTGCGCGGCCTCGGCGCGGTGCCGAACGTATTCGCGATCGAATCCTGCCTCGACGACCTTGCCGCCCGCGCCGGCCAGGACCCGGTCGCCTACCGGCTGTCGATCACGTCCGATCCGCGCGCCCGCGCGACGATCGAAAAGGTCGCAGCCATGGCGAACTGGCAGGCCGATGCGCCGGGCGGCACCGGCCGCGGCCGCGGCATCGGCTTTGCCCGCTACAAGAACCGCGCCGCCTATTCCGCGGTGGTGGTGGAGCTCGACGTCGACGAGGATATCCGCCTCGCCCGTATCTGGTGCGCCACCGATGCCGGGCTGGTGATCAATCCGGACGGCGCCATCAACCAGCTCGAAGGCGGCATCGTCCAGGCGGCGAGCTGGGTGCTCAAGGAACAGGTCCGCTTCGACAGCGACGCAGCGTCGGGCCTGTCGTCGTTCGACTGGGACACCTATCCGGTGCTGAAATTCAGCGAGGTGCCGGAGATCGACGTCGAACTCATCAACACCAAAGACGACGTGCCGCTCGGCGTCGGCGAGGCTTCATCCGGTCCGACCGCGGCGGCCATCGGCAATGCGGTGTCGCATGCGCTGGGCCTGCGCATCCACGATCTGCCGCTGACGCGCGAGCGCATCATGGCGGCGCTGCTGCAGGACTGACCTTAAATCCGGCGTTGCGGATTGGTCAGCGCCAGCACCAGCCCGGCCAGGCAGAACAACGCCATCAGCAGGAAGCCGGCGCGGAAGGCGCCATCGATGTCCGCCTGAACCACCAGCCGCTGCGCCGCGGACAGGACGGGTCCGCTCGCCGCCCGGTGCTCGACCATCGCGGCGAAGACCTGGGCGGCCACCGGATTGCGAAGGGCGAGGTAGGCGAACAGCGCCGTCGCTACCAGTGCGGTGCCGAAGGCGGCGCCGATCGACCGGCAGAATTGCACCGACGCGGCGGCTTCGCCGAGCCGAAGCTGCCCCGCCGCGCTTTGCACGCTGACCTGCACCACGCCCATGACCGTTCCCATGAACGTGCCGATCAACAGCATCACCACCGCCAGCCCGTTGGTACCGAGATCACCGGCCCAGATCGCCAGCACGCCGAAGCAGAGCGTGGTCGCCGTCAGCCCGAAGATCGGGAAGATCGTGGTCCGGCCCGTCCGGCTGACCAGACGGCCGGTGACCAGCGAACCGATGCCGATACCGATGGTGAGCGGCACCAGCAACAGTCCTGTCTCTGACGGAGACGCCCCGCGCACCACCTGGAGATAGACCGGCAGGAACACGATCAGCGATACCAGCGCCGCGCCGTGACACGCCGCCAGCGCATCGCTGTGCCAGATCGCCGGCTGCCGCAACAGGCTAAGCGGAATCAGCGGCGACGCCTGCCGGTTCTCATGCCGGATCAGCAGCACCAGCGCGACGATGCCGGCCGCCAGCAGCGCCGCCCCCAGCGGCAAGTCGCTGACCCTGACGCGCTGGATCTGTTCCAGGGCAAAGAGCGTGGTGAAAACGAAAATCGAGAACAGGACCACGCCGCCAGGGTCGGTGCTCCACGGCAGCCGCTCCGCCGGCGGCTTCGGCAGCCGCAGCGCCAGAACCGCCGCACCGATGGCGACCGGCACGTTGATCAGGAATATCGACTGCCAGCCGAAATGCTGGGTCAGATAACCGCCCGCCACAGGGCCGAACGAATTGGCGCAGACGGCGATGCCGGCCAGATAGCCCTGATAGCGCGCCCGCTCGCGCGGCGGGATCGCCTCCCCCACCAGCGCCTGAGACAGCGTCATCAACCCGCCGCCGCCGAAGCCCTGCAGCAGGCGCGCCAGGCTCAGCATCTCGATCGACGTCGCCAGCGCGCACAGCAACGACGCAACGCTGGCAATCCCGAGAGCGACGAACATCATGTTACGGCGGCCGAACGAGTCGCCGAGCCGGCCGAAGATCGGCGCCGAGATGGTGGCGGCGATCAGATAGGCGACGACAATCCAGGACACCCGCTCGACGCCGCCCATGCTGGCGACAATGGCCGGCAGCGCGGTGGCGACAATGGTCTGATCCACCACCGCGAGAAACATCGGCAGCATGATCGAGGGGAAGACGGAAAAGAAACCGGGAGATTTTGGCGCAGGCGCCGGAACGGCGGCGTTATGGAGCGGGTCGGGCACGTTCGGCAATGACGAATGTCCTGCTCTTGCTTGGCCCCGATACCCCCGTCCCGAATGTCCAAGGACATCCGGGACGAGTCCGCTCTTATCAGTGCGCCATCAAAACCGGCAAGGTCGCCTTGGCAAGAACATGGCGAGTGGCGCCGCCGAAGATCATCTGCCGCAGCCGGCTCTGCGTATAGGCGCTTTTCACCAGCAAGTCGCAGCCGAGCGAGGCGGCGTGTTCCAGCGTGATCTCACCGGTCGCCTCGCCGCCGGTGCGCGAGCCGGGCTTCACCGTCAGCGCGGTCGCCTTGACGCCATTGCGGCGCAGATGCAGCGCGGCATCCTCGCCCGACGGCCCTGCCGTGGCACCGCCCTCGACCGTGAGCACGGTGACCTGTTCGGCGAGCCGCAGGATCGGCAGCGCGAAGGCATTCGTATGCGCCTGCTCAGTGCTGCGGTTCCACGACACCAGCACATTGCGCCCAATCGATTTCGGCGCCGTGGGCGGCACGATCAGCACTGGCTTGCCGCTTTCGAACAGCGCCGCTTCGAGCGGCGCCATCCGCGGGTTTTGCGCCGCCGATCCGGGCCGGCCGAGCGCAATGAGGTCGAACACCCGGCCGCGGTTGCCGATAAAGGAATCCTCCGCCGGGTCGGTAAAAGGCCAGGCCCAGGAATAGGCCGACGCCGCAGGGTCGGCCTTCGGCACCGCGTGCTTTTGCATGAACGCTTCGAACTGGGCCCGCGCCTGCGGGGCCATGTCGGCGTCATACGCATCGGCGATCGCCAGACTGCTGACCGGCTCGACCGTCACATAGGTCCCGAGCGAGGGACGCACCGCGAAGCCTTCCATGTAGCTGTCGAAGGTGCGGGCGACCAGCCGGGCGGCCTCCAGCACCGCAGGCATCGCATCGTGATCTTCGGTGGGAATCAGGATCGTTTTCATGGTCATGCCTGAGCGTTATGGCGTTGCCGGGCGGGACCGCCGGCCCGATCGAACTGTCTTATACTAAACCCTTCGTTAACGGCACCCCGGTAGCCTGACCAAAAGGTATCGGGCTGATCCGCCCGCGGCCTGGGGAATACATGGTACGCATCGACTTCAACCGCCTGCGTTTTCTCGTCATCGACGACAACGCCCATATGCGCCGGATTCTGCGCACCTTGCTGCATGGCTTCGGCACGCGCGAAGTGCATGAAGCGGAAGACGGCGCCACGGGACTGGAAGCTTTTACCCATTTCATGCCCGACATTGTCATCACAGACTGGGCGATGCCGATCTTCGACGGACTCGAACTCGCCCAGATGATCCGCCAGCCGGGCGCCAATTCCAACCCCTACGTCGCGATTATCATGCTGACCGGCCATTCCGAGAAAAGACGCGTGGTGGCGGCGCGCGATGCCGGCGTCACCGAATTCCTGGCCAAGCCGATCTCGGCCAAAGGCCTCTATCAGCGGATCGTCAACGTCGTGGCCAATCCGCGTCCTTTCGTGAAGACCCGGACCTATTTCGGACCGGACCGTCGCCGCAATGCCAATACGAACTACGTCGGTCCCGAACGTCGCAAGGGCGGCAAGGCCGACCTCATCAAACAAACGCCCTTGCTCGACAAAGTCAAAGCCCTGGGCTGAGAAAGCAGTCGCATCATGGCGCCCCCCAAAGACACCGCGGCCGTGGCAACCTACGGCGACCACGAGGTTATTGTGCCGGAAAACAAGCTGCGCAAGGCGGTGACCACAAAGCCATATGATCCCGGAGAAGATGATCCCGTTGCCCGCGCGGAAATGGCGCTGGCCGAGTTGTCCACGGAGTTTGCCGCCTGGATGAGCTCCGAATGCGAACGGCTCGACCAGGCCCGCCAGAGCGTGGCCGCGAAAGGCTTATCCAAAACCACGATCGAAGTGCTGTTTCATGCCGCCCACGACATCAAGGGCGAAGCGGCGACGTTCGGCTTTCCGGCGGTGGCGGCGGCCGCCGACAGCCTGTGCCGGCTGATCGAGCACACACCCGACCCCAACCGTATCCCGCTCACATTGGTGGATCAGCACGTCGATTCGGTGCGCGCGATCTACCGCGAATATACCCGCTCCGACGCCAGCGAGATGGCGACGCTGCTGACCCGGCGGCTGCGGGAAGTCACCGACGAGTTTCTGATTTCAGAAAACCGCGACCGGCCGGAGACGATCGAGCAGATCGTCGGTGGCCCTCCGACCGCGCCGGAGTAGATCCCGCCCAAACCAACGGTTGCAGGCGAGCGTACCCGCATGGAGCAAAGCGGAATGCGGGACGGACGGTCCCGGATTTCGCTGCGCTCATCCGGGCTACGGGCCGCGCAGTTTCGCTCGCGCTACGCCACCAGCCGGTGATCTTCGAGCGCGTAGTCCAGCGGCATCATCCGGCCTTCGGCGACGAAGTCCTCGGCCACCAGATCGTCACAGAACATGCGCGCTTCCTCGCGCGCGGCCTCGACCGCGAACCGCCGCAGCAGCGCCAGCAGCGAGGCAGCGTCATGCCCGCGCTCGCCTGCGCAGCGCGCCAGCACCCGCTCGACCATCCCGCGCTTGAGCCGGGCCACGCCGCCGTGCTCGCCGACCAGAACGCCCTCACGCATCGCGGCGATCGCTTCGCGGAATGCCGGATAGGCGGAGTTCGGCAATCCAGCTTTGAGGTAAAGCGCGCGGAAGCCGGACGTATT
>JALHNV010000049.1 GCA_022843325.1 Pseudolabrys sp.
TGGTGGAAGTCTGGCGTCCGGCCGGGCGTCCCGAGCGCGAGCGCCGTCCCAATAACCGCCCGCGCCGCCAGCCGCGCGCCCAGCAGGCTGCCACGACGGTCGCGCCGGCCGAGGGCGGGGAAGTTGCGGCGGCTCCGGCCGATGCGGCGCAACCGGCCAGCGGCGATGCCGCGCGATCGGGCCGTCCGCGCCACGGTGACCGCAAGGATCGGCAGGGCCGGCAGGAGCGGACCGAGCGGCAGGCCAAGAGCTTTGGCCAGCGCGATGAGCGCCAGGGCGGCGGCCCGCCGCGCGGCGACCGTCTGCGCCGCGACAAGGGCGACCGCGTCGAGCGCGCCGAGCGCGAGCAATATTACGCCAAGCCCGGCGGCGGCGGTTCCGATCGCCGGGACCGCGCGCCGGATCCGAATTCGCCCTTCGCCAAGCTTGCCGCCCTTAAGCAGCAGCTCGAACAGAACGGCAAAGAGCAGCCGTAGCTGCGTCAGGTCCAATTTGGATCGTCAGCGTATCGACAAATGGCTGTGGCATGCGCGTGTCCTGCGAACCCGGACCGATGCCACCCAGTTCGTGAACGCCGGTCATGTCCGGCGCAACGGCCGGCGCGTTGGCGGCGCCGGCGACCCGGTGGCGATTGGTGATGTCCTGACGTTGGCGCTCAACCGTTCGGTGCGGGTGATTCAGGTGGAGGGTTTCGCCGAGCGGCGTGGCGATGCCGCGGCGGCGCGCCGCCTCTACCGTGAGCCGTCGGCGGCGGAGAGCAAGTCGCCGCCATAGCCACGGCGCTGCTTGCAGCCTATGTTTTCCTGCGATAGGGAGCTTTTATTGGCCTGCTGCCGGAGTCCGGAATGACCTACGTCGTCAATGAAAGCTGCATCAAGTGCAAGTACATGGACTGCGTCGAGGTGTGTCCGGTGGACTGCTTCTACGAAGGCGAGAACATGCTGGTCATCCACCCGGATGAATGCATCGACTGCGGCGTCTGCGAGCCGGAATGCCCGGCCGAGGCCATCAAGCCCGACACCGAGCCGGGCCTGGAGCAATGGCTGGAAATCAACGCCGAGTATGCCAAGTCCTGGCCGAACATCACCATCAAGAAGGATGCCCCACCGGACGCCAAGGAATTCGAAGGCGTACCGGACAAGTTCAAGAAGTTCTTCTCGCCCGACCCGGGGACCGGTGACTGATCTGTTCTGCGCCTTTGCGAGGCAATAGGGGGAGCGGGCGACTGGCTGCCTCATTTGCAGGCAGAGCGTTAACCGACTTGTGCATTTTGCAGGGCTGGGTTCCGCGAATTGCGGTTTTGCGACCCCATAAGGCTTTGATTTAAGCCAAAAATGTGCTATATATCGATTTATCCGATGAAACTGAAAAATGCCGCTACGGATGCTGCCCCCCGGTTTGGGGGCCTTAATTTCGCGGCTTAACCCAAGGGTTCAGTCAGAGGGCGTGTAATCCACGCGTGAGCAGTGGCAGGAAAATCGCGTCAAAAATCCAAGAAAGGTTCCACCGGCATGAGCCGGAAACCAAAAAAGTCTGCCGGCGCGCGGCGGACGTCTCATGCCTCGCGCGGTTCTGCCCGTAGCGCGGCCCCCGAAGCCAAAGTGACCGGCGCCCGCAAGGCGGCCGGTGAAGGAGTTTTGCCCGGAATGCCCACCAGCAAGAAGACGACCCAGCGCCAGGGTTTCAAGACCAACGAATTCATTGTGTATCCGGCCCATGGCGTCGGCCAGATTCTGGCCATCGAAGAGCAGGAAATCGCGGGGGCGAAGCTCGAACTGTTTGTCATCAACTTCATCAAGGACAAGATGACCCTGCGGGTCCCGACCGCCAAGATCGTGTCGGTTGGCATGCGCAAGCTGGCCGAGCCGCCGCTGGTCAAGCGCGCGCTGGACACGCTGAAGGGCCGCGCGCGCATCAAGCGCACAATGTGGTCGCGCCGGGCGCAGGAATACGAAGCCAAGATCAATTCCGGCGACATCGTCGCCATCGCCGAGGTGGTGCGCGACCTGTTCCGGTCGGACACCCAGCCGGAGCAGTCCTATTCCGAGCGGCAGCTTTACGAAGCCGCGCTCGACCGGCTGTCGCGCGAAATCGCGGCGGTGCAGAAGGTTACCGAGACCGAAGCGATCAAGGAAATCGAAGGCGCTCTCGCCAAGGGCCCGCGTCGCGGTCCGAAGCCGGCCGATGAAGCCGGCACCGACGAAGGCGTCGAGGAAGAGGCGGCCTGAAAAGCGCCCGACTAGTCACCGATCGATAAGCGAAAAGCCCGGCAGCGATGCCGGGCTTTTTTGCTTTGACGTCACGCGATCGCGACGTGCTCAGATGCCGCGGCCCCAGTAGCCACACCAGCGGTGAATATTCCATTCGATGTTCTGCTCGTAACCCTGCAGCGTTCCGAACTTCGGCAGCCGCACTTCCTTGGTGGCTGGATCGAAGCACTTGCCGACGTCCGACGCCTTCTTCACCTCGCCGGACAGTTCGGTCAGGAAGGCGAGTTGCTGCTCCATATCCTGCTTGGTGCCCAGCCGGCCGCCGGGCCCGGGATGGCCGGGAATCATGCGGTCCCAGTTCAACGCCAGCGTCCGTTTCAGCGATGCTTCCCATTCGACCGGATAGGAGTCGTTCACAGCCAGCCGCGACGGCACCGCGCCGAGCGAATTGAAATCCACGGCGAAGATGATCTTCTCCTTCGGCAGCAGCATCACCAGTGACGAGTCGGAGTGATTGCGCCCCGTATAGACCAGCTCGAGCGTGGTGCCGCCGAGCTTGATGGTGCGCTTTCTGTCCACTACTTGGTCTGGAACGATGACGTCGGGGTTCTTGAGCGCGGCCAGCCGATCCTTGGCGCGCTTGTGCGCGACCACGACAGCGCCCGCATCCTTGAAAGGCTTGCCGCCGGCGATGTGGTCGTAGTGGTGGTGGCTGTAGATCAGATACTTGATCGGCGCCTGGGTAATCTTGCGGACTTCGTCGAGATAGGCTTTCGCCGCCTGGGGGCGCCCATAGCTGATCGGGTCGGTGACGATGACGCCGGCCGGCGTGACGATGAACATCGCCTGATGGTTCTGGTAGCGGAAGATATAGACGTTGTCGGTCCCCTCGACTTTGGTGGTCGAGAAAGCCGGCGGCGGTGCGGCTGGTGCCTGAGCCAAAGCGGTGCCGGTGATGGCCAGCGCGATCGAAAGCGAAACGAAAATGGTTTTCTTCATGTGATGGTCTCCTCCCGCCGTCACCAACCCCGGCACGCCGCCGATATTCCACCCCTCCAGTATGGCGGCTGGAGGCGCTTCGCTCAGTGATCGGCGGCGAAGCTTTGCGGAATGGTGCAGTGCGCCACCCGGGCGCGGCGCACGGTCTCCGGCGTGTTGCGGCTGCGGCCGACAAAGCGCGGCACGCCGTGGCTGACGACCGCGCCGATGCCCATGATGTCGCCATTGCGCAATGCCGACAGCGCGTCGTCCTGCGAGCCGCCCAGGCAGGCATCGACCAGCACGATGTCGGCGTCGCGGCCGGGCGCGATGACGCCGCTGTTGAGCCGGTAGGTGCGGGCGTTGTTGCCGGTCGCCATGGCGATGGCGATCTCCGGCTCGACGCCGCCGAGCGAAACCAGATGGCTCATCGTGTACAGCATGCCGAGCGGCATGATGCCGCTGCCGGTCGGCGTGTCGGTGGCAATCAGCAGACGATCCGACTGCCCGCAATCGGCCAGCAATTTCGCCACCAGCAGCGTCGTGCGCAGATTGCCCGCGGTGCAAACTTGCATCGCCACCTGCGTCTCGTTCACCAGCCGCGGGAAGTCGGCATCGGGCATGGCCACCGGGCCGCCATTGACGTGATAGGACACGTCCGGTTGCACCTTGATCAGATGGTCCGCCCAGATGCCGGTCGATCCCGGGATCGATGAGCCGCCGGTGTGGATCATGGTCACCATGCCGTGCCGGCGCGCCATCGCCACATAAGGCGCGTAGTCATACGGCGTGGCGAAATTGCCGAAGCCAGCCTTGGCCAGCCATACGCCTTCCTTTTGCATCTCGGCGAAGTCGGCGTCGGTCAGGCCCGGTTCGAGGATGACCGAGCCTGCGTGCACCCGCATGCCGCCGGGCCGGTACGTATCGAACGACTTGCGCGCGGCGATCGCCAGCGCCTTGACGCCGGCCGGGTCGCGCGGCCGTCCCGGCACATGCACCTCCGAGGCACTGATGCAGGTGGTGGTGCCGCCATGGATATAGCTCTCCAGGAAACCGACCGTTTTCTGCCGCGGCGTGTAATCGCCGAAGGTGATGTGGACGTGCGAGTCGATCAGGCCCGGCATCGCCATCATGCCCGCGGCGTCGATCGTAATGTCGCAACCGGCCGCATCGCCGCCGGTGCCGACCGAGACGATCTTGCCATCGTCCATGACGATGGTGTCGCCGGCCGCACGCGGGGCGGCGATGTCGCCGCTGATGATGGTGCCGATATTGAAGACCGCGACTTTCATGCCCGTCAGCTCCGCTTGCCACTCTTTCGCGCTACGACGTCCTCATGGGTGAGGCCGCCGACCCGTGCGTTGAGACGGCCACCGCTGGCGATGCAGAAAATAACGGCGATCTCGTCCGGCATCGGCGCGTCCGGAATTGTCAGGGTCATGCCGTCGTAATGCGACCGCACATAGACATCGTCCTTGTGGTTCATCGGAATGTCGATCGGCGTTCCGGGGCCGGCCTTCTTCGTGAAGGATGAAATCCATGCATCGCCGCCGCCCATGGCATCGCGGATCGGATTGGCGAAGGCGGTGGTCAGCAGCGCATTGGCGTGCTCCTGCTCGCCGGCCATGCCGACAATGCCGCCTTTGCCGTAGCTCTGGACCTCGTGCTGGCCGAAGGCCGTGAGAACCATGCGCGCCATGCTCACGCCGAGCTGCGCGCTGCCCGCAATCATCGGTTTGAGGTCCGTGACATAGCGGCCGGCAAACGGGTTCTCGACGATCGCCACGGCGGCGGCGCGACGCAGCGGATGGTCGGCGCGTCGGCCGGCCTCCTCGTGGCGCTCTTCGATGATGACGAAGCTGCGGCGAATGGTGATGTCCACGATGATGTGCCCCGGTCTACGGCCGCATGCGGCCTTCTGTCGCGATTTCGGCAGACTTGTAGGGGTGGAGTCAATCGGCCGGACCGTCTTTCACTCTGCGTTCATTTGTTATACAGGTCGATGCCTTTGGCCGCCTTCGCAGCGCGGTCAGGTGCAATTGCGATGCAGACCCGGGACGTGCTTTCTCAATGAAATTAGCCCTCATCGTCCTGATCCCGTTCATCGGCGCCTTGCTGCCGCCGCTGGCGATCCGGGCCGGACGCAATGTCTGCGCGGTGGTGACGGCCGGCGTCACCGGCCTGTCGCTGGCGATCCTGCTCACCGAAGTCCCGGCCGTCTATTCCGGCACCGTGCCGCGCACGAGCGCCGAATGGCTGCCGAGCCTCGGCCTGTCATGGTCCTTCTTTGTCGACGGGCTGGGGCTGTTCTTTGCCGCGCTCATTCTCGGCATCGGTCTGCTGATCATCCTCTACGCCCGTTTCTATCTGAGCAGCGCCGACCCGATGGGGCGCTTCTTCTGTTACCTGCTGCTGTTCCAGGGCTCGATGGTCGGCATCGTGCTCAGCGACAACATCCTGTTGCTGATCGTGTTCTGGGAGCTGACCAGCCTGACCTCGTTCCTGCTGATCGGCTACTGGTACCATCTGCCGGAATCCCGCGCCGGCGCCCGCATGGCGCTGATCGTCACCGGTGGCGGCGGTCTGGCGCTGATGGGCGGGATGCTGTTGCTCGGCAACATCGCCGGCACCTTCGAGCTCAGCGAAATCCTGCTGCGTGGCGACCAGATCAAGGCGTCGCCGCTCTACGTGCCGATGCTGCTGCTGGTGCTGATCGGCGCCTTCACCAAGTCGGCGCAGTTTCCGTTCCACTTCTGGCTGCCGCACGCGATGGCGGCGCCGACGCCGGTGTCGGCCTATCTGCATTCCGCCACCATGGTGAAAGCCGGCGTGTTCCTGTTGGCGCGGCTGTGGCCGGCGCTCGCCGGCACACCGGAGTGGTTCATGATCGTGGCGCTGACCGGCGCGGTGACGATGGTGATCGCGGCGTGGATCGGCCTGTTCAAGGACGACCTCAAAGGGCTGCTGGCGTTCTCGACGGTCAGCCATCTCGGCCTGCTGACCATGCTGCTCGGCTTCGGCACCCGCAGCGCGATGGTCGCCGCCATGTTCCACGTTCTCAACCATGCGACTTTCAAGGCCGCTCTGTTCATGAGCGCCGGCATTGTCGATCACGAGACCGGCACCCGCGACATCCGCAAGCTCGGCGGGCTGCGTCATCTGATGCCGATCACCGCGACGCTGGCAATCATCGCCGCCGCATCGATGGCGGGCGTGCCCTTCCTCAACGGCTTCCTGTCCAAGGAAATGATGCTGGAGGAGGCGTCGCACACGGCATACGCCGGGCTGTGGTGGCTGCTGCCGCTGCTGGCCACCGTGGGGGCGCTGTTCTCGGCCGCGTATTCGGCGCGGCTGGTGTTTCATGTCTTCTTCGGCAAAGAGCGCCACGACTATCCGCATCATCCGCACGACCCGCCGGTCGGCATGTGGCTGCCGGTTGCCTTGCTGGTCATCCCGGTCATCGCCATCGGCATCATGCCGGCCTTCTTTGCCGGCGCCATTGTCGAGCGCACTGCGCTCGCCGCCGTCGGGGGCGCCTTGCCCGACTACTATCTTGCGATCTGGCACGGCGTGACGCCGGCCCTCTTCATGAGCGCGATCGCGCTGACGGGAGGCCTTGCCATGCTCTGGGCCTATCCCGCCATCAACCGGTGGCGGCTGTCGGTGCCGCGTCCGGACGCCATGACCATGTTCCAGGCGGTCATAGCTGCATTGGTAATGGCGGCGCGACGGTTGCTCGACCTGATCGATAACCGAAGCCTGCCGCGCTATCTTGCCGCCATTGTCGCGACCATCGGTGTGTTCGGTCTGGCCGGCTATTTTGGCGCCGCGCACTTGCCGGGCACGCGCGAGACGCTGCCGATTTCGCTGCCCGCCGTGACCGGGTGGGGCGTGCTGCTCGCCGCTTGCGTCCTGATCGTGCTGCGGCATCATGACCGGCTGTTCGCGCTGATCGTCACCAGCGTCGTCGGCCTGATCGTGTCGCTGGCGTTCCTGCAGTTTTCGGCGCCGGACCTGGCGCTGACGCAGATTTCGGTCGAGGTCGTCACCACCATTCTGCTGCTGCTGGCGATCAATCTGCTGCCGCGCACGACGCCGGATGAAATGTCGGGCGGCGCCAAGCTGAGCGCCGGAGCACTGGCCGTGCTAGGCGGCATCGGCGTTACTGCGTTGGCCTATGCGATCATGACGCGCGGCTTCGAGACGATTTCGGACTATCACATCGCGCAGTCGAAGCCGGGCGGCGGCGGCACCAACGTGGTCAACGTCATTCTGGTCGACTTCCGCGGTTACGATACGTTCGGCGAAATCATCGTGCTGGCGATCGCGGCACTGACCATCTTCGCGCTGCTCGATTCCGCCCTGAAGGGTGAGTCGGCGAAGCGGCTCGCCGCCATGCGCACGAGCGCCAAGGCGCACGATCCGCATCCGCTGCTGCTGACGGTGGTGACCCGCGTGCTGCTGCCGCTGTCGCTGATGGTCGGCGTCTACATCCTGCTGCGCGGTCATAATCTGCCCGGCGGCGGTTTCATCGCCGGCCTGATCGTGGCGATTGCCTTCATCATGCAATACATGGCCAGCGGCTATGTCTGGGCCCATGAGCGCGCCCGGTTCGACGCCCACGTCATGATCGGCGGCGGTGTGGCCGTCGCGGGTCTCACCGGGCTGGCGTCGCTGCTGTTCGACCGGCCGTTCCTGACCAGCACGTTCGGCTATTTCGACATGTCGATCTTCGGTGAGGTCGAACTCGCTTCGGCGATGGCGTTCGACGTCGGTGTGTTCTTCACCGTGGTGGGCACCTGCATCCTGTCTCTGGCGACCATTTCGCGGGTCGAGGAGCGTGCCGAGCAGCCTCCCGAAACGGCGGGAGTGCCGGCGCCATGAGCACGGTCATGAGCACGGTCATGAGCATGGAATTCCTCCTCGCCTCCGGCATCGGCGCACTGACCGCGGCCGGCCTCTATCTGATCATGCTACGCCGGACCTTTCCGGTGGTGATCGGCCTGTCGTTCCTGTCCTACGCGGTCAACGTGTTTCTGTTCTCGATGGGCCGTCTGACCATCGACCTGCCGCCGATCGTCAGCGAAGCCGCCAAGGGTTACACCGACCCGCTGCCACAGGCGCTGGTGCTGACCGCGATCGTTATCACTTTCGGCATGACGGCGCTGATCGTCGTGCTGTCGCTGCGCGGTTTTCTCGAAACCGGCTCCGACGACGTGACGCTCCAGGCGCAGCCCGATGACGACGCTTCGCGCGCCAGTGGCGATGGAGCGGCACGATGAACCAGTGGCTTATCGTGCCGGTGGCCATCCCGGCGATGATCGCGGCGGTTCTGGTGCTGGCCATGCGCACCAGCATGACGACCCAGCGCGCCATCTCGGTTGCGGCCACGGCGGCTCAACTCGCCGCCGCCATCGGTCTGTTTGTCCTCGCCAGCGACGGCGAGTCGCGCGCCTACTTCCTCGGCCATTGGCCGGCGCCGTTCGGCATCGTGCTGGTGCTGGACCGGCTGTCCGCCACCATGCTGCTGCTGACCTCCGTGGTCGCCTCCGGCGTGGTGCTGGCGGCGATCCGCGAGTGGGACACGCGCGGGCGGCATTTCCATGCGCTGTTCCAGTTTCAGTTGCTCGGCATCAACGGCGCCTTCCTCACGGGCGACGTGTTTAATCTGTTCGTGTTCTTCGAGGTGCTGCTGATCGCCTCGTACGGCCTGATGCTGCACGGTGGCGGACCGCGGCGGCTCAAGGCCGGCTTTCATTATGTGGCGATCAACCTGATCGGCTCGACGGTGTTCCTGTTCGCGGTCGGCACTATCTATGCTGTCACCGGCACGCTCAACATGGCTGATCTCGCGGTGAAGGTGCCGCAGGTCGCGGCCGGCAACGAGGCCCTGCTGTCGGCCGGCGCGCTGCTGCTGTTTACGGTGTTCGCGATCAAGTCGGCGATGGTGCCATTGCACTGGTGGCTGGCGCCGACCTACGGGTCGACCTCACCGGCCGCCGCGGCCCTGTTCGCACTGATGACCAAGGTCGGGGCTTATTCGATCATCCGCGTCTACACCCTGATCTTCGGTGCCGACGCCGGCGCGCTGGCCGGTATCGCGCAGCCGTGGATCCTGACGCTGGCTGTCGTGACGCTGATCATGGGCACTATCGGCGTGCTGGCCGCCCGGTCTTTGCCCGATCTCATCTGTTATTCGCTGATTGCCTCGATGGGCACGCTGTTGATCGCGGTCGGCCTGGCCAGCGCCGAGGGTCTTGCCGCGGCGCTTTACTATGCGGTGCAAAGCACCGTCACCAGCTCGGCGCTGTTCCTGCTGGCCGGCCTGATCGCCCGCGGCGGTGAAGGCAGGGCGCCGCCCTTGCCACACGGCACGCTGGTGATTGGCCTCTATTTCCTGCTGGCGATTGCCTCGGTCGGCATGCCACCGCTGGCCGGATTCCTTGGCAAACTGCTGATCCTTGACGCCGCACGTACCAGCGCGCACATCGCCGTGGCATGGTCGGCGATCCTGATCACCAGCCTGCTGCTGATCCTGGGCTTTGCCCGCTTCGGCATCCAGACGTTCTGGAATCGGCCGCGTTCCGACGGAGCCGCGGTCCAGCCGCTGCCATTCGCCCTCACGGCGGTGATCGCCGGCATGGTGGCTGCGCTCGCTGCGCTGAGCGTGTTCGCCGGGCCGATGATGGACAATATGACGGCGATGGCCGAGCAATTGATCGCGACGCAGGGCTACATTCGCGCCGTCCTCCCGCCCGCCGCGACGGCGGGCCTGGTTGGAGGATGACCATGCGCGAACGGTTCCTGCCGCATCCGATAATGACCGTGATCCTAGCCCTCGTCTGGGTGCTGCTGGTCAACGAGTTTTCCTGGGGCAATGCGATATTCGGCCTCATACTGGGCCTCGGCATTGCCAAGCTGACCAGCGTCTACTGGTCGGATCGGCCGAAAATACGCAATTCGTGGGCCATCTTTGAGTATTCGATGGTGGTCTTGTGGGACATCGTCGTCTCCAATGTGCAGGTGGCCTATCTGGTCCTGTTCCGCCGCGGCGACTCGCTGCGATCGCAATTCGTCGTCGTGCCGCTCGACCTGACATCGCCGGAAGCGATCGCTACTCTGGCCGGCACCATCACCATGACGCCGGGCACCGTCAGCGCCGACCTGAGCGCCGATGGCCGTTCGCTGCTGGTGCACTGCCTCGAAACCGACGATCCCGCGGGCACTGTCGCCGGCATCAAGTCCCGCTACGAGCAGCGTTTGATGAGGATATTCCAATGATCATCACGGCCTGTGCCATCGCCATGGTCACCATTTCGGTTTCACTGCTGCTGAACGTCTACCGCCTGATCGCCGGGCCGGACGTCACGGATCGCGTGCTGGCGCTCGATACCATGGTGATCAACGTCATCGGCCTGATCGTGTTGCTCGGCATTCTGTTTGGCACCGCAATGTATTTCGAGGCGGCGCTGCTGTTTGCCATGGTCGGGTTCGTTTCGACGGTGGCGTTCTGCAAGTTCATGCTCCGCGGCAACGTGATCGAATAGGCCGGACATGTCACTCCTGATCGACATCATCGTCTCCGCCTTTATCCTGATCGGCAGCGTGTTTCTTTTTGTCGGTTCCTTCGGGCTGTTCAAGCTGCCGGACACCATGCGGCGTCTGCATGGGCCGACCAAGGCCACCACGCTCGGCATCGGTGCCCTGCTGATCGCCTCGATCCTGTATTTCGCGCTGCTCGGTCAGGCTTTCGGCATTCATGAAGTGCTGATCACGCTGTTCCTGTTCCTGACCGCGCCGGTGACGGCCTTCATGATTTCGAAGGCCCATATTTTCCGCAACAAGCCGACGCAGCAGAGCCTGCCGGCGCCGAAGGATTCGGGCTGGGCGACGCTGACCAAGCCACGCTGACCGGTCCGGCCGGCTGCGGCATTCTGCCGTTCTTGCGGTAGATCAACGGCTCATTTGCGCAACATTCTAGCTTCATCAAAGTGCGCGAGAACGCACACGATTGATTGTTGCAGAATGGAGAGCCCAATGGCCGTCAAGGATATCCTTCTCGCCGTCACGACCTATCCGGAGCCGACGCCGGTGTCCTCGGTTGACGACGCGGTTGCTGTTGCGGCGGCGCTTGGTGCAAAGATTTCAGCCATTGCCTGCGAGATCACTTTCAAAGCGCCGCATAATATTCTGTCCGATGCCCTGATCGACATTCCGGCGATGGCCGCGGCCGAGGCGCGGAAGAGTGCTGCCAATGCCGAGAATTTGCTGGCCGCTTTTCAGGCCTTGGCGGAGAAGCGCGGTGTCTTTCAGGACCGCATCCTGGAGCATGGTTTGACCATGGCGGTACCCGATGTGCTGGTCGACTATGCCCGGCTTCGCGATCTGACCATCGTGCCGCTGGCGGAAGGCGGCAACATCGACCACTGGTTCGCCGAAGCCATTATCTTCGGTTCGGGCCGCCCGACGATGATACTGCCGCCGAAGCGGCAAAAGTCCGGACCTTTCGTGGTGGACAGCGTGGTTGTGGCCTGGGACTTCAGCCGGCCGGCGGCGCGGGCGGTGGCCGATGCGCTGCCGATTCTGTCGATGGCCAAGAAGGTCTACGTCGTCACCGTTACAGACGAGAAGATTATCGACAGCAAGCGCTCAGGCGCCGAACTGGCGAAACATCTGGCGCGCCACGGCGTCGAGGTGGTGCTCGATACGGTTGATGCCGGCGGCAAGGCGATCGGCGACGTGCTTGAGGGCTATGTAGCGTCGCGCAACGCCGACATTCTTGTCATGGGCGCATTCGGCCATTCCCGGTTGCGCGATTTCGTCATGGGCGGCGCGACCAAAAGCATGCTGGCGAAGTCGCCGCTACCGGTCCTGCTCTCGCACTGAGGCGGCGATCCCGTATCGCTCGCACAGCGCGGCAAAGCCCGCGACGGCGCGCTCGACGGCATCCATCGGCAGTTCAGCCGCCACATAGCGGTCAGGACGCACCACGAACAGACGGTTGGCAAAATCGCGCTCCTTGCCAACGAAAAATCCGTTGACGTCGCGCACCGTTTGCGCGCCGCAGTCGGGCGCAAAGGAAAGCGTCCGCGGCAGGAGGTGAACCCGCGTCGCGGCCAGCTTTGCCCATACCGGATCAGAAAGGCGCCCGAACAACGGCGTGGCATCATCGGCGAGGCATACCAGGGCAAAGCCCGAGCCGAGCAGATGATCGAGCAGCACGCGTTCGCCGCTGGCCGTCTCGACCAGCGGCTGCGGAAACATGGTCCCGACCAGGCTGCGCGGGCCGGGCCGGTGCAGGAAGCCTTCCTCGAAACGCGGTTTCGGCTTGAAACGCATCTGCGCGACATAGTCCTTGGCCGGCGGCACCAGCGACAGCGTCCGGAACACCCAGCGCGTCAGCAGCGCGACCCACGCTTTATGCGGCGCCATCACCGAGCCCATGCGCAGCGCCAGCTGGATCATCGACCAGGCGTGCGGCGCGCGCTCCTGCTGGTAGGTCTCCAGCAGCTTCGGCGAGAATTGGCCGCGAACCACCGCCGTCACCTTCCAGGCAAAGTTCTGCGCGTCGCGCACGCCGGTGTTCATGCCCTGTCCGGCGAAGGGCGGCGTCAGATGCGCGGCGTCGCCGAGCAGGAACACGCGCCGGTCGGCCCACCGGTCGGCGCGGCGGGCGTGAAACGTGTAGACGCGCTGGCGCAGGATCGGGCTCCCGGCATCGGGGCCGCGTTCGGCCAGCAGCGCGGCGATCCGTTCGGGCCGGAGAATGTCCTCGTCGGTCTCGCCGTCCTTCAGCCGGATTTCGTAGCGGCGGGTGCGATGCGGACCGGGCAGGGAGATCACGGGCCGGTCCGGGTCGCAGGTGACACGGGTTTCGCGCAGCGGATCCTCGGTACGCGCGAGATCGATAATCAGCCAGCGCTCCTCGAAGCTGGAGCCCTCCAGTCTGGCACCGATCGCCTTGCGCACCAGGCTGCGGCCGCCATCGGCGGCGGCGAGGTATTGCGCCCTTGCGGTGCCGGTGCCGCCGTCGCCGTCACTGATCGTCAGGGTGACGCCGCTCTCGTCCTGCGTGAAGGTTTCCAGCGTATGGCCGAAACGCACGTCGACATGTGGGAAGCGTTTCAGGCCGTCGCGCAGCGTCGCCTCCAAAACAGGCTGGCGGAACGCATTGCGGCGTGGATAGCCGTAATCCTTCAGCGTCGGCATGACTCGGGCGAATTCCGCTCCATTGGGATCGACATAGATCGAGCCATAGTCCTGCGCCACGTTGGCCAGCACCTCGTCGATCAGGCCGCAGTCCTGCATGGTGCGTAGCGACTCGTCATCGATCGATACGGCGCGCGGTTCGTTGACGGTGCCGGCGTTGCGCTCGATCAGCAGCGTGCGGATGCCGGCGAGGCCGAGCAGGGTGGCGGTGACCAGCCCGGTTGGACCGGCGCCGGCGATGGCGACCTCATACGGTTCTGACGGGAGATTTATCATCACGGTCCGTCTATAACCCAATTCGCGGCGCGAGCCATGCGCCGACAGGGAGCGACTGTGACCGGCCCCAAACGCGACATCGTGCTGGTCGGCGGCGGTCATGCGCATGTGCATGTGCTCACGGCCCTGGCCAAGGATCCAGCGCCCGGCGTCCGCGTCACGCTGGTGACCCGCGATGCGGCGACGCCTTATTCGGGCATGCTGCCGGGTGTCATCGCGGGCCTGTATACGACGGCGCAGGCGCACATCGATCTGGTCCGGCTGGCTTCTGCCACCGGAACGCGGCTGGTGCTCGGCGAGGCCATCGGGCTCGACCGGGCGGCGAGGGCGATCCTGCTCGATGGTCAGCCGCCGGTCTCCTACGACATCGCGTCGATCGACGTCGGCATCGCGCCGTCGCTGAGGCCAATCGCCGGCGCTGCCGAACATGCCATCGCGGTGAAACCGATCGGATCGTTTCTCGACAAATTTGATCGTCTGCTTGAACGCTGCCGCAACCCTGACGGTCCACGCCGTATCGCGGTGATCGGCGGCGGCGCCGGTGGTGTCGAACTGCTGCTGTCGGTGCAATCGCGGCTGCCGCGGGAATTGCGCGCAGCAGGGCTGGATCCCGTCGCGCTTTCATTCGCGCTGGTCACCGATGGCGACATTCTTATCGGCCACAACGAACGCGTTCGCGCCACTTTTCGTCGTATCCTGGCCAAGCGCGGCATTGCGCTGCACGAGCATCGGCGTGTGGCGGCGGTCACCGAAACAGCCATCGCCTTGCAGGATGGCAGCGCGGTTCCCGCGGATGCCGTGCTGGTCACTACCGATGCTGCCGCGCCGCACTGGTTTCGTGGCACCGGGCTGGCGCTCGATCCGGGCGGCTTTCTTGCCGTTGGCCCGACACTGCAAGTGACCAACGACCCGGATGTGTTCGCGGCCGGCGATTGTGCCGGCATGATCGAGACGCCACGGCCGAAAGCCGGCGTTTACGCGGTGCGGGCCGGGCCGCCGCTGGCGGCCAATCTGCGCCGCCGGGTACTCGGCGAAGCGGTGCGGCCCTGGCGGCCGCAGCGCAGTCATCTGGCGTTGATTTCCACCGGCGAACGCTACGCCGTTGCGTCGCGTGGTGCGTTCAAAATGGAAGGCGCCTGGCTGTGGCGGCTCAAGGACTGGATCGACCGCCGCTGGGTCGGGGCCTACCAGCGCTAGGGCAAGATGCTGGTCCGTGACTTGGCCGAACGTCGGGGGTCACAAAACGCCGGGACTGTCCAATAATTCTCCGCCGGGCATCCAGGGGGGAGTTGCCAGTGACACAAGCCGTGAAGGAAGAAGCCGTCGCCAGTTCAGACGGCGTGAAGATTTTCGTCAGATCGCAGCAGCCCGATGGCCCGCCGCGCGCCGTCATCGTTATCTGCCATGGCGTGAATTCGCACGGCGGCCAGTATCTGTGGTCGCTGCAGCAATTCTCCGCCAGCGGTCTCGCCGCATACGCGCTGGACATGCGCGGCCGCGGCAAGTCGGAGGGCCCGCGTTTTTACGTCGATAGCGTCGACGAATATGTCGCCGACCTGTCGGCGGTCATCAAGCTCGCGAAATCGCGCCATCCCGGCCTGCCGGTGTTCCTGCTCGGCCATAGCGCCGGCGGCGTTGTGGCCTGCACCTATACGCTGGACAACCAGTCCGAATTGGCCGGGCTGATCTGCGAAAGCTTCGCCTTCAGGGTCCCAGCGCCGAATTTCGTGCTGGCCATCATCAAGGGCCTCAGCCGCATCGCGCCGCGCCTGCCGGTGCTGACGCTGAAGAACAAGGATTTCACCCGCGATCCGGTCGCCCTGAAGGCGCTGGAGAGCGATCCGCTGATCGCCAAGGAAGTACAGCCGGCCGCAACGGTGGCCGCCTTGGTGCGGGCCGACGAGCGGCTCGAGCGGGAATTCCCACGCATGACGTTGCCGGTTTTCATTATGCACGGCACGGTCGACAAGGCGACGGTGCCGGCCGGCAGCCAGATTTTCTATGACACCGTCGGTTCGAAGGACAAGACGCTGAAGTTCTACAAGGATCATGTCCACGATCTGCTCAGCGACATCGGTAAAGAGGGCGTGATGGCCGACATGCGGGCCTGGATCGACAAGCGCATGCCGGCGTGAGGCCGGACGGCGCCGCCGGGAGAGGCGCATGCTGACGCAGATCGCGACGCTCGACGCGCTGCTTGACACCCACGCGGCTGTACTCGGTCGTGACTTCACCGGCTACCGCAACCACACCTATCGCGTCGCCAATCTGTGCGTTGCGTTGTCATCGAATGATCCGCAGCAGGTCGAGAAGATCGCCATCGCCGCGGCGTTCCACGACATGGGCATATGGTCCGACGGCACCTTCGATTATCTGGCGCCGTCGGTGCGGTTGGCGAAAACATATCTTGCCGGCATCGATCGCGGGGACTGGATACCGGAGGTCACCGCCATGATCCTCCAGCACCACAAGATCACGCCCTCACGCGACCGCCCCGACTGGCTGGTCGAGCCATTCCGCCGCGCCGACTGGGCCGATGTGTCGATGGGCGTCCTGACGTTCGGCCTGCCGCGACCGTTTCTGCGCGGGCTGTATGCGGCGTGGCCGAGCGCCGGCTTTCACAAGCGGCTGCTTGTGCTGGAGGCCAGGCACCTTGCGGCGCATCCGCTGAATCCACTGCCGATGATGCGGTTCTAGTTACAGCCACAGAATTCGCTTGCGGTACTCCAGATCGGTCAGCAGTTCCGCTGCCGGTCCCTGGTGAAACACCGCGCCGCGCTCCAGCGCGAAGACTCGGTCGGCCAAAGCCAGCACAAGATCGAGATTGTGCTCGACGATGACGATCGAGACCTGACCGCGGAGCTGGTCGAACACCTTGAATAGCTCCTGCACCACCGTCGGCGCGAGGCCCTCGAACGGCTCGTCAAGCAACAGCAGCCTGACATTGCCCGACAGCGCGCGGGCCACCGCCACCATCTGCTGCTCGCCGCCGGACAGATAATCGGCGGCGATGTTCATGCGGTCCCTGAGCCGCGGGAAGAATTCGAGGATCTTCTCCTCGTTCCAGACCACGCCATTGCTGCCGTCGGTCTTGCGCGCCAGCCGGCCGAGTGACAGGTTTTCCGCCACCGTCATGCCGGCAAACAGGCCGCGGCCCTGCGGCACATAACCGATACCCATGCGGGCAATGTCTGGGGCCGGGAGGCTGGCGATGTTGCGCCCCTCGTATTCGATGGTGCCGGACGCGGCCGGCACCAGCCCCGCCAGGGTCTTCAGCAGTGTCGACTTGCCAGCACCGTTGCGGCCGAGCAAAGCGACAATCTCGCCGTCGCGGACATCGAGCGAGGCGTCATTGAGAATATGGCTCTTGCCATAGAACGCATTGACGCGTTCAAATTTCAGCACCGATGTCCCCAATGCCGCGGCAGCAGCACGGCCGGTCGCCAGCGGCGTGCCGCTGCCGGTGTAAAGCTCCTGGACGCGGCGGTCGGCCCGCACTTCGTCTGGCGCGCCGGTCATCAGCACTTCACCCTGGTTCATGACGGTGACGCGCTGCGAGAATCCGAGTACGCGGTCGATGTCGTGCTCGACGATCAGAATTGGAATGGTGGCGGCGACGTTCTTGATCAGGTTCGAGACCCGCTCGCGTTCGGCGGCGGCCAGCCCGGCCAGCGGCTCGTCCAGCAGCAGCACCTGCGGCTTGGAGCCGAGCGCGATGCCCAGGTCGACCAGCCGCTGCCCGCCATAAGAGAGTTCGCCGCCTTCGATGTCCTCGATGCCTTCGAGGCCAAGAAACTTGATCAGCTCCGCAGTCTCGGCGTGGACATCGGGGTAGCTGTCGATATCGCGCCAGATGTCGAAGCGCATCGGCCGCTGCGCCTGCAACGATAGCCGCAGGTTTTCGTAGATCGACAGGCCGCGGAACAGGTTGGTGATCTGAAAAGAACGGGCGAGGCCGGAGTGGCAGATACGGTCCGCCGGAATGCCCTGTATGTCGCGCCCCTTCAGCCGGATCGTGCCGGTGTCTGGTGGAAACAGGCCGGATACCAGATTGAAGAGTGTCGTCTTGCCGGCGCCGTTGGGGCCGATCAGCGCGTGGATCTCGCCGGCGCCGACCGTGAGACTGGCATTGGTAACGGCGCGGATGCCACCGAACTGCTTCGAGACGCCATCAACTTCCAGCACCGTTCCCTGCAGGCCCTCGGGGCGGAGGAACGCCGGCAGCGGCAGGCCCTGGTAGATCTTGCGCTTGCTCATCGCCGCCGCCTCTTCCGGCAAAGGCCGCCAGCGCCGCGACAGCCGCTCCCAGATGCCGACCAGTCCCGTCGGTGAATAGATCACGAACAGCACGAAGATCAGTCCGAACCAGAGCAGCCAGTGCCCGGTCCAGATCGAAAACATTTCGCGGAACAGGATGAAGAACAGTGCGCCGAGCGCCGGGCCCAGCATATTGCGCATGCCGCCGATCACCACCATCGCCAGCATTTCGCCGGAGAACGGCACCGACACGGATTCGGCCGACACCAGATAGGTCTGGAAACCGAGCAGCGCGCCGCCGAGGCCCGTCACCACCGCCGAGATCACGAACACCACCAGCTTGTAGCGTTCGACCGGATAGCCCTGGAACGTGGCGCGCAACTGGTTCTCGCGGATTGCCACCAGCACGTGGCCGAAGGGCGAGCGCACCAGCCGTAGCAGCACATACAGAACTGCCAGGCCGATCAGCGCGACCAGAATGTAGAAGTTGAGCCCGACGTCGAAACTGATCGGCCCTATGCCGCCACGCGTGAGGCCGCCGAGGCCGTCTTCGCCGCCGGTCACCTCAGTCCAGCGGAACGCGATGGTGTAGGTGAGAGCCGCCAGCGCCAGTGTCAGCAACGAGAAGTAAACGCCGCGCCGGCGCAGAATGACGAGCCCGACGAATGTGGACAGTCCGGCGACGAACAGCATCGACAGCAGGAGGGGTAGCGCCAGTTGGTCGTTGAACCAGTTCTTCTGGATCAATCCGGCGGCATAGGCGCCGATGCCAAACCACGCGCTGTGGCCGAACGACACCAGCCCGGTGTAGCCGACCAGCAGGTTCAGTCCCATGGTGGCGATCGCCAGGATCACCACCATGGTCGCTGTGTTGATGCTCAGTCCCATCAGTTGCATCGCCGGCGGCAGCGCGACCAGCGCCGCGGCGGCGATCAGCAGCGGCCGGTACTTGGCATTGGGGCGGGCGGTGCTCATTCGAATTTCTCGATCCGCTCGCCGAGCAGCCCGCGTGGGCGGAACAGCAGCACCAGGAACATCAGCATATAGATTGAGGCTTCACCGGCGGCCGGCATGAAATGGATGGTGACGCCGCGCACCACGCCGACCAGCAGCGCCGCCAGCACCACACCCCAGAAGCTGCCGAGCCCTCCGATCACCACCACAACGAAGGCGACGGTGATGATCTCCGCGCCCATCGCCGGATGAACGATGGTGATCGGCGCGAAGAAGGCGCCGCCCATTGCTGCCATGCCGACGCCGAGCATCACCACGGCGGTCATGTAGGGCTGCAGCCGGATTCCAAGCGCCGCCACCATATCGGGCTTTTGGATGCCGGCACGCACGACCCGGCCGAACGCGGTCTTGTGAAGCAACAGCCAGATGCCGAGCAGCACGAAGGCCACGACCGCCAGCAGTACCAGCCGGTAGCGCGAGAACAGAAAGTCGCCGATGATAACCGGGCCTTTGAGAGCAGCCGGCATGGTCGCCGATAGCGGCGCCGCGCCCCAGATGATGCGGATCAGTTGCTCGGCGATCATCGCCAGGCCGAACGTCACCAGCAGGCTGAGGATGGGGTCGGCATTGTAGAAGCGGCGCAGGATGTATTTCTCGAACAGAATGCCGAGCAGGGCTACCGCGATCGGCGACAGCACCATCGCCGGGCCGAAGCCGAGACGTTCGGTGATTTCCAGAGAGACATAGGCGCCCAGCGCATAGAAGGCGCCATGCGCCAGGTTCACCACGCCGCCGACGCTGAAGATCAGCGACAAGCCCAGCGCGATGAGCAAATAATAGCCTCCCAGCACGAGGCCATTCACCACCTGTTCCAGCAGGAACATGAGTCTTGTCTCAGTACGGTCGTGACGATGGAGGCGGCGACGCTCTCATGACGTCTGCCGCGGCACAGTGCCGGGCGTGCGCAGGATGACGCGCGCCCGGCGATGGCTGACTACAAGGTGCAGGGATTCTGCTCTTTGGTCATGGCGAGAACTTCGAGCGATTCATTCGCGCCCGGCACCGCTCCGCCGAGCGAGAGGAAGTCCCACTTGTCCTTGGCCTGTCCCTTGGCCTTGACCGTGAACGGATAGGCTTCCTGCATCAATTGGTGATCCCACGGGCGGAAGTAGGCCTTGCGCGCCTTGAGGATGTCGAACTGCGTTTCTTTCTCGAAGTAGGCGATCAGCTTCTCGGTGTCGGTCGATTTGGTCTCGTTGATCGCCTGCGCCATCATCTTCAGCGATATGTATTCGATCCAGGCGTGGTTCTCCGGCGGCTTGCCATACTTCTTCGTGAAGTTGTCAACGAAGGTCTTCGAGGACGGCACCTCGAGCGTGTGATACCAGACCGTCGGCCAGGTGCCGGACAAGTTGCCTTCGCCGGCAGCCCAGGCATCGGCGGTGTTGAGATTAAAGCCGACGATCGGAAACGGCAGGCCGAACTCGGAATACTGCTTGATCAGGTTGGTGACCTGGTTGCCCGCCAGATTCGAGCAAACCACGTCCGGCTTCGCCTGGCGGATTTTCAACAGGTAGGGGCTGAAGTCATTGACGTCGGTGGCCACCAGTTCGTCGCCGACCAGGTTGCCGCCATTGGCGGCGAAGAACCGCTTGGCCGAACTCGCCAGATCGTGGCCGAACAAATAATCGGCCGTCAGCGTATAGAACTTCTTGCCCTTCATCATGTTGTCGCGCACCAGGGCCTTGCCGACGGCGTTGACCATCACCGCGCTGGGGATGTCGACATGGAAGGTGTAGCGATTGCAGTTCTTGCCGCGCAGCGCGTCGGAGCGGGCGCCGATCTGCATGAAGAATTTCTTGTTGCGGGCGGCCACCTGCATAATGGTCAGCGCCGAGGCCGAGTTGATCTCGCCCATCAGGAAGGCGACGCCGTCTTGGTCAAGCATGCGCTGAGCCTTGGTCGCGGCCGTCGCCGGATTGACCGAGTCTTCCGACGTGATGGCCAGTGGGCGGCCCAATACTCCGCCCGATTTGTTGATCTCTTCCTCTGCCATTCTGATGCCGAGCTGGGCATAGGCGCCGAGGGCACCAAGAAAGCCAGTGAGCGGCGTCAGGTGTCCGATCTTGATGGCATCGGTCTGGGCGCTGACGATAGCCGGAAAACCGATGGCGGATGCGCCGGCGAAGGCGGCGCCCGCTTTCAATACGTTTCGCCTGTTGTAGATGGTCATGCTGCTATCCTCCCGGATGAGGCGTCGTTGCGCCGTTCCCCTCACAATTCTCCATGCGAGAATGTGAGACGCTATTTTTTATTATTGGATGATAGTCCGGAGCAGTAGGCTGCTGTCAACGCCAAAAGCGCGTACTTGGGGTGTTGCCCGATACTAAGCCGTAGGCGCGCCGAACGCTGCCGAGAGACGGCGAGCTGCTGCCTGCACGATTCCGACGCGGCTCTGCACCGCCTGCTGGGACAGGCGCCAGATTGGGCCGGAAATGCCCAGCGCGCCCACGATCTGTCCTGTGAAATCCTTCACCGGCACGGCCACGCAGCGAACCTCGGCATTGAACTCGCCATCGTCGAACGCGACGCCGCTGCGCCGGATCTCCGCAATTTCGCGCAGCAGAGTCGGAATGTCGGTGACGGACTTGTCGGTCGAGGGCTTGAGGTCGACGCGCTCCAGAAAACGCTCGAGTTGATCGGGGCGCAGCGCGGCCAGAATCACCTTGCCGAGCGCGGTGCAATGCGCCGGGCGCACCACGCCGACACGGTCGGTCAACTGGAACGCGCCCGGGCCGCTGGTGCGGGCAATGACGACGACGGCGTCGCCCATGCGCACCGCGAAGTGGCTGCTTTCCCCGGTTTCGCGCGACAGCTCCTCCAGAACCGGGGTGCCGACGTTCACCATCTCGATTTCGTCGAGGGCGCTGGCGGCCAATGCGAACAGCGGCCGGCCGATCCGGTAGCGCTTGGATTCCTTTTCCTGCCGGATATAGCCCAATGAGACCATGGTTTTGGCGAGGTGGAAGGTGGTCGAATTGTGCAGGCCGACCAGCTTGCTCAGTTCCGCCAGGCCGATACCTTCGCGATGACGGGCGACCGCCTCGAGGATGGCAAACGCGCGGCCGAGCGACTGGACGCCGACCCGCTGGCGGTCCTCGGCGTCGTCGTCGATGTCCGGGAGCGAAGTCTCGACCAGCCGGGCAATGGCGGGTTTGGCTGCTTCCTTGGCCGGTCCCTTGGTCTGTCCCTTGGCGGCTGTCGCTGGCTTTTCCGGGGTCTTGATCTTGCTGCGCGTGGTCACGTTTGCCTCCAAACGGCGGTGCCGGCGTCGTTCCGGCCCCCTATCTTTGGCCGCCGCGGCGCCTTCACACAAGCCCCCGGCAGGACGCTAATAGTTGAACAGAACCATGCGCTCTTCGGTCATGTCCCGAATCGAGTAGCGCGGGCCCTCGCGCCCGATGCCGCTATCCTTGACCCCACCATAGGCGAGCTGGTCTGTGCGCCAGGTCGAACTGCCGTTGAGGATGACACCGCCGGTGCGGATACCGCGCACGGCGCGGATCGCCAACTCCATGGATTTGGTGAAAATGCCGGTCTGCAGACCGAAGCGGCTGGCGCTGATCGTGCGGAATACGGCTTCGATATCGTCATAGGGCAGGAGGCTGATTACCGGCCCGAACACCTCGTCGCACACGACTTTCATGGTCGGGGTGACGCCGGCGATCACGGTCGGCTCGATCTGGGCGCCGTGGCGCTTGCCGCCGGTGAGGACCTTGGCGCCGCCGCTGACAGCGTCGTTGATCCAGGCCTCGACGCGCTGGGCGGCCCGCTCGTCGATCAATGTGCCGACGTCGGTCGTCTGGTCGAGCGGGTCGCCGAGCTTGAGTTTCTTCACCTCCGTGACCACCAGGTCGACGAAGCGGTCGTAGAGGCTGCGATGGACATAAACGGTTTGCACAGAGATGCAGCTTTGACCGGCGAGCCGCATGGCGTTGCGGGCGCAGACCGGGGCCGCCTCGGCAATGGCGGCGTCTTCGTGCACGATGGTGACGCCGTTGCCGCCGAGTTCGAGGGCGACGCGGCGCAATCCGGATGCGGCCTTGATCTCGGCGCCGACGCGCGACGAGCCGGTGAAGGTAATGAAGTCGACGCGCGGATCGCGCACCAGCGCCGGGCCGATGGTTTCGCCGTAGAGCACGTTGAGCACGCCCGGGGGCGTCCCGGCATCGGTGAAGATTTTCGCCAGTGCGTGCACCACGCCGGGCGATTGCGGCGGCGCCTTCAGCACCAGCGTGTTGCCGGCCGCGATGGCCGGCGCAATCTTGTGGCAGGCCAGATTGACCGGGGCGTTGAACGGCGTGATGCCGGCGACGACGCCGACGGGAAAGCGCAGCATGAAGCAGATCTTACCAGCGCCCATGGCGCTGGCGTCGAGCGGAATCTGTTCGCCCTCGATCCGCACCGCTTCTTCCGCCGACAGTGACAGCGTATCCTGCGAGCGCACGATCTCGGCTTTGGCGTCTTTTACCGCCTTGCCGGTTTCTCGCGCCATGACCTCGGCGATCGCATCGGCCCTCTCGACCAGCAGCGTACCGGCCCGGCGTAGCAGCGCCGCTCGCTCATAGGCGGGCGTCGCCGCTGCCTTGGCCTTGGCTGCGACGGCGGCATTGAGCGCATCATCGAGATCGGCCTGCGAGGATTGCGGCGCGTGCGACACCACCGTGCCGCGATAAGGATCGCGTACTTCATACGTGTCTCTGGCGCCGCGCCAGCCGCCATCGATCAGCATCGGAATTTCGGTGGGAGACACATCGTTGTTGTGGCGGCTGGTCTGGCTCATGGCGTGTCTCCTCTGGAAGGCGAACGCGAGCTTAGCACCCGAAATCCGAGAATGACAAACTGCAACTCACATTATCGCACGGGTTGACTTGGCCTGCCGCGGCTTTATGAGAGACGCATGTTCGGTTGCAACACTTACTCCTACATGCGCTCGCACAGCGCCGACGCCTGCGTGATGCGGCTCGCCGAACTGGGCTTCCGCGAATTCGAACTGATGACGCATCCCGGTCATCTGTGGCCGGCCGATCTGTCGGCCGAGCAGCGCAGCGCGCTGCGCCGCGTGTTCGACGACAATGGCCTGACGCTCACCACGCTCAACATGCCGAATGTCGATATCAATATCGCCGGTGCGGCACAGGGCATGCGCGCCTATTCACTCAAGCTGCTGATCGAGACCATCCGACTGGCCGGCGAACTCGGCGCGCGCGGTGTGGTCATCGGGCCCGGCAAGGCCAACCCGCTGTTTCCCGCCGGTGCCGACGTGCTGACAAAGCATTTTTTCGATGCACTCGATCTGCTCGGGCCGCTGGCGGAATCGTCCGGGACCGCGCTCTGGGTCGAGAACATGCCGTTTGCGTTTCTGCCGAAGATCGACGATTTGCTGCGGACGCTGGATGATTACGGCAACGACGCCGTGCGCGTGGTCTACGACATTCCGAACGCCTACTTCATCGGCGAGGATTTCGCCGACGGCCTGAAGGCGTGCGGTGACCGGCTGGCGCTGGTGCATCTGTCGGACACCGGTCGCCAAGTCTACCGCCACGATCCGGTCGGTATGGGGACGGTGCCGTTCGCCGAGGTGCCGTCGGCTCTGGCCGCGGTCGACCATACGGCGCGGCCGATACTGGAAATCATCTCGCACGATCCCGACCGCGACATTGTCGACAGCGCGCGGCGGCTCGCTGAACTGGGATTGGGAAAGGGCGGCGCTTAGGCGTTGAGCGGCGGGCTGTCGCCGCCGGAACGGGCGTGAGAGTGCGGATCTTCGGTTTCTGCGAGTTGCAGGAATGTCTGCTGCAGCCGCTCGTAGCGAACGCGGGCGTCTTCGTCGAAAGATTCAGCCGCCAACGTGGCGCACTGTGCAGCCTGTCGTCTGAGACATTTTGCAGTCGACAAAGGACAACCTCCGACTGGTTACGCTACATGTGCATTGCAGCATTTTCTTCTCTGCAGCGCAACATAAATAGTTCATTTGGCCGTCAAGACCTGCGTAGTTCAACGCCGTCAATAGGACGAAGTTCCGCCTACTTCACCTCATCGGTAACCGGCGAGGTCACTACCAGAAACACGAGGTCGACCAGGCCGGTGTTGTGAATGTCGTGGTCGATGCCCGGGGGCAGGAAAATGAAATCGTGCTTGCGCACGACGTGCGCCTCGCCGTCGATATTCATCAGCCCTTCGCCTTCGATGACGTGATAGACCTGCTCCTGCACTTTGTGCTGGTGCAGCTTTACGTAAGCCATCGGCTGGTACATTGAAATGCGGTAGTCGATCTGCCGCGAGCCCGCGGTCTCCGGCATGACCAATGGCTTCGACAGCGCGCCGCCGAAATGGTCGGGAAACTGACGCCACGGCACTTCGGCGATGTTGCGGATGAACCATTTGCGGTCGGTGGCCATGACGTTTTTCTCCCTGCGTTTTCTTTGATCGTTGCATACCACAATATCAATTGACGTCCAGAATAGCGGCAAATAGCGTGCCGCCAATCCCATTCAGCAGAAGGCCTGTCATGCACATCGTTGCTCTCGACGACTATCAGAACGCGGTTCGTACGCTTGATGTCTACGCGAAGCTCAAGGACCATCAGGTGACGGTGTTCCAAGACACGGCCGAGTCCGACGACAGGCTGGTCGAGATGCTGAAGGATGCAGATGCGGTGATCCTACTGCAGCAGCGCACCGCCTTGCCTCGCGGCGTGCTGGAGCGGTTGCCGAAGCTGAAAATGATCAGCCAAACGGGCCGCAACACCGCGCATATTGATCTCGCCGTCTGCAAGGAAAAAGGCATCGTCGTTTCCGCCGGCGGCGCGGGTGGCGTTAACGCCACGGCCGAACTGGCGTGGGCGCTGATCCTGGCGTCGGCCCGTCACATCCCGGCCGAGGTTGCGGCGCTGAAGGCCGGCCGGTGGCAGACCACGGTCGGCACCGGGCTCGCCGGCAAGGTGCTCGGCGTCTATGCCTATGGCCGCATCGGCAGCATCGTCGCGCAGGTCGGCAAGGCCTTCGGCATGAAGGTGGTGTGCTGGGGCCGCGACGGCTCGACCGCCAAGGCGCGCGAGGCCGGCTTCGACATTGCCGCCAGCCGCGAGGCATTCTTCACCGACGCCGACGTGGTGTCGCTGCACATTCCGCTGAACCAGGAGACCAAGGGCATCGTCACGGCGGCCGATCTCGCGCGGATGAAGCCCAGCGCCATTCTGGTCAACACCAGCCGGGCTGGGATTATCGAAGCCGGCGCGCTGGCCGCTGCCGTCGCCAACGGCCGGCCGGGCCGCGCCGCGGTCGATGTCTATGAGACCGAACCAGTCCTGAACGGCGATCATCCGTTGCTCAAGCTGGATTCGGTCGTCTGTACGCCGCATCTCGGCTACGTCGAGAAGGGCACCTACGAGACCCTTTACGGCGCCGCGATCGAGCAGATTCTCGCCTTTGCGGCTGGAAAGCCCGTCAACGTCGTGGCTACCGACTAATTCCACATTACCAATTGACGTGCGGCATTATGAGAAATAGCGTTTCGGCCTTAACGGAGCGTGCGCGCTTCTGCTATAAGGGAGAGTGACCTGATGTCGACCAATATGCTGAACGGCGCCCAGGTCATTGTGGACTATCTCGTCCAGGAAAACGTGCCGATCGTGTTCGGCCTCTGCGGCCACGGCAACATCCAGTTCATCGACGCCCTGTACGAGCGCTCCAGCGACATCAAGACCGTCTCGACGCACCATGAGAGCGTCTCCGGCTTCATGGCCGACTGCTATTACCGCGTGTCGGGCAAGGCGACCGCCACTTTCACCTCGTGCGGTCCGGGCTCGGCCAATCTGCCGATTGCGCTGGCGACCGCCTATCTCGATTCGGTGCCGTTCCTCGCGGTGACCGGCAATGTGCCGACCAGCCAGTTCAACCGCGGCGCCTTCCAGGAAATGTACCGGCAGAACCAGGCCGACTTCCCCTCGACGGTGCGCAGCATCTGCAAGCGTGTGTTTCAGCCGACGCGCGGCGAGATGGTCCCGCTCGCGGTGCGGCAGGCGTGGAAGACCATGGTCACCGGCCGTCCCGGCCCGGTGGTGCTGGACGTGCCCTACGACGTATTCATGGAATCGGCGGCGGAAGAGGCGCCGGACGCCAAGGCCTGGAATGGCAACATCTCGAGCCGGTGCGGCGCCGACCCGGAAGGCGTGGTGAAGGCCGTCGACATGCTGCTGGACGCCGAGCGCCCGGTGATCTTTGTTGGCCAGGCGATCCGTCACGGCGGCGCGGCCGCCGAGCTGCTCGCACTCGCCGAGCGCCTGCAAATCCCGGTGGCGGCGTCGATGAGCGGCCTTGGCGCCATCGACACGCATCATCCGCTGGCGCTGGGCATGGTGGCGCGGGGGGGCCACTATCAGGCCAACCACGCCACGCGCCAAGCCGACGTGCTGCTGTCGCTCAATGCGCGGTTCGACGACCGCACCTCGAGTTCGTGGATTCCCGGCTATTCCTTCACCATTCCACCGACACGTCTGATCCACGTCGATATCGATCCCGATGAGATCGGCCGCAACTATCCGGTCGCGCTCGGTCTGATGGCCGACGTCCGCACGTTCCTGCGGCAGGTTCTGGCCGAACTCGACCGCCGCAAGGACCTGACCAAGAAGGCCGGCGCGCGCAAGAAGTGGCTCGACCAGATCGACGGCTATCGCAAGGAGTGGGACAAGCTGGTCGCCCCCGGCTTTACCGACGATAGCCAGCCGATCAATCCGCAGCGCGCCGCATTCGAAATCCAACGCGGCCTGCCGGACGACGCGATCATGGTCAGCGATATCGGCGTGCACCACAACTGGCTGCTCGGCTACACCAAGCCGCGGCGCCCGGACTCGCTGATCGGCTGCATGGCGTTCGGATCGATGGGCTTCGGCGTCGCCGGCGTGCTGGGGGCGAAGTTCGCGGCGCCTGATCGGCCCTGCGTGTCGGTGTGCGGTGACGGCGCCTTCTTCATGCACGCAAACGTTCTGGGTACCGCGGTCGAGTACAATCTGCCGGTCGTCTGGGTGGTGTGGAATAATTACGCCTATGCCTCGATCCGCGGCCTGCAGCGCGGTTATCTCGATAAGCGCGAACTGGCGACCGACTTTCACAATCCGCTGACTGGCGAGCGTTACAACCCGGATTTCGCCGCCATGGCGCGGTCCTGTGGCGTCGAGGGCGTTCGGGTCGACCGCGCCGCCGACCTGGCCGAGGCGGTGCGCCGCGGCATCGCTGCCAACAAGCCCTATCTGATCGACGTCGATATCGCCGCCGACACCAATCCGGCCGGCGCCGGCGTGTGGGAATTGCCGGGCCTGGGCGTCAGCAAGCCATCGATCGGCAAGCAGTTCATTCCGGAGTGATGCGCGCCGCGGCGGCCGGCGCCCACCCTTTGCTGCCATGCCCGCGAAAGCGCGCGTCCAGTACGCTGCAGCGTTTCGGATCAAGGCGAGGCCTGCGTTGAAGGCTGCCCGCTTTCGCGGAGACGGCAGCCGGGGCCGGACTTGCTTCAAGCCGCCGGCGGAGTGCCGGGCTTTTGACGGCTGAGGATCGAATTCCAGAACGTGGAATACTTCTCCGCGCTTTCTGTCGAATACAGCGACATGAACTTGCAGATGTCGCCCAGCATATCGTGAAACGACAGGCGGCCGGCCGATTCTTTCCACTTAGCGCAGAAGGCGTCCGCCTCCGCCGCCAAGGGTGATCCGAAAGCCATGCGCGGATTGATCGTAAAGCGGAAGAACATCGTCGAAAACCAAAGGTCTGCGATCGGTTGCCGCGCCGCTATCGGCATATCCGGGAACATGTCGGAATTCCGGATCAACACAGCGCCCTCAAAGCCACACAGAAGCCAGTGCAGCTTGTTGATGGCCGGATCGGCCTTCGACTTGGTGTAGAAGCTCAGGTCGCGTCTCTGCGCGGTCTCTGCCTTCTCCCACTCGCCGACATCATAACAATACATCAAGCGCTTGATGCCGACGAATTTACCATTGAGAAGATACAGAAGGCACATGGTCTGGTCGTGAAACGAAAAGGACACAGGCATCGAATTCATGAAGCTGTGAACGCGCTCGACCAGCGCTCGGCGGATCGGCGAATAGACCAGCACATTGGCAGACTTCAGGGCGAGGTACCCGGCGACGCGCGTGCCGGCATCGTCGGCGTCGACATTCTCGTATGCGACGATCGTGGAGCCCTTCGACGTATCGAGCATATAGGCGCCGGTCAGCGCCGCCACGCTCGCGTCGCCGCCGAACTGGTCGATTAGTCCGGGCAGCATGGCGATGGCGCGGTCGAAGCCGAAATCGTCGTCGGCCATGAAGAATACGAAGTCGCCTTTGGCCAGCTTCAGAACCTCGGCAAAATTGGTGACGGCGTCGCACGGTTCGGCGAACACGATGTTGCAGTGCTCGTGCCGAATCTGTTCGAGCAGGGCGCGCTTGGCCGCGTTGCCGGAGTTGTCGCGGATGACCACTTCGATCTGCGGGTTCGCCCACGAGCAGGCCTGGACAATGCGCGAGCAGGCCAGCAGGTCGCTGCGGTGGGTCGGGATGAGAATCGATAGCTGCATGGATGCTCGCTGTTAAGGCTTGAAATCGGGATAGGCCGCGTCGCGGCTGGAGATGCGATTGGGCGCCGCCGGCCAGGCGATGCCGAAGGCGGGATCGTTCCAGCGCAGTCCGCGTGCCGCTTCCGGCACAAAGGGCCGGCCCATCAAATAGAGAACGTCTGTGTCGGCTGCCAGCGTGAGGAAGCCGTGCGCGCAGCCCTCCGGCACGAACAACATACGTTTCAGTGCGGGCGCCAGTTCGAGGCCGAACCATTGCCGGTAGCTGGGAGAGGCCGGGCGCAGGTCCACCGCCACGTCGAAGATGCGGCCGCGCACACACTGCACCAGTTTCGGTTCGCCATGCGGCGCGGCCTGGTAGTGCATGCCGCGCAGCGTCAACGCCTCGCTGTTGTGCGAGATATTGGCCTGCTGCGGTTGCAGGCGGATGCCGGCGCGGGCAAATTCCTCGGCGCAGAAACTGCGGGCGAAGAAGCCGCGCTCGTCTTCCGCCGCTTCCATCTCGACCGTCACGACTCCGGCCAGCGGTGT
>JALHNV010000050.1 GCA_022843325.1 Pseudolabrys sp.
TTGACGCCGTCGTCGAGGCCGTTGCCGACCTTGAGCGCCTGCATCTTGCCGGTCAGCTTTTTCGCAAACTCGTCGTGCACCTTCTCGTGGACGTAGAAGCGGTTGGCCGCGGTGCAGGCCTCGCCCATGTTGCGCATCTTGGCGATCATCGCGCCCTCGATCGCGGCATCGATGTCGGCATCCTCGAACACGATGAAGGGCGCGTTGCCGCCCAGTTCCATCGATGGCTTTATGATATTGTCGGCGGCCTCGTGCAGCAGCTTGCGGCCGACTTCGGTCGAGCCGGTGAAGGACAGCACGCGCACGCGCGGATCGTGCAGCATGGCCGAGACGACGGGGCCGGAACGGCGCGACGGCACCACGTTGACGACACCGGCCGGAACGCCGGCCTCTTCCAGCACCGGCATCAGCGCCAGCATGGTCAGCGGCGTGTCCGACGCGGGCTTGAGCACCACCGGGCAGCCGGCGGCCAGCGCCGGGCCGATCTTGCGGGTCGCCATCGCGGCGGGGAAATTCCACGGCGTCACCAGCACGGCGATGCCGGCCGGCTTGTGCTGCGCGACGATGCGCGCACCGGACGCCGGCGCCATCGAGATCTGGCCGATGTTGCGCACCGCTTCCTCGGCGTACCAGCGGAAGAATTCGGCCGCATAGGCGATCTCGCCGCGCGAGTCGGACAGCGCCTTGCCGTTTTCCAGCGTGATCAGTTTGGCGAAGCGCTCGGCGTCGCGCATGATCAACTCGTAGGCCTTGCGCAGAATCTCGGCACGCTCGCGCGGCTTGCGCGCGGCCCAGCCGGCGAAAGCGTCCTGCGCGGCATCGACCGCCTTCTTCGCATCCTCGACGGTGGCGCTGGCGACCGAGGCGATGGTCTTTTCGGTCGCCGGATCGGTCACGTCGAAGCGGGCGCCGTCCGACGACTTGCACCACTTGCCGCCGATCCAGAGATCGGTCGGGACATTGGCGAGCAGATTTTCGTACATGGGAATTTCCCTTTACCTTCGCGTCAGTCTCCGCTCATTCCCGCGCAAGCGGGAATCCAGTTCTTGTCGCTTAGCCTGGGTCCCCGCTTGCGCGGGGACGAGCGGAACTCACATCTACAGAAACTAACTTCCCAGCGACCGCCGCACCGTATCGACAATGCGCTCCGGCGTCGGCAGCACGATGTCTTCCAGCAGATCGGCGGCCGGCAGCGGAATGTGCGGCGTGGTGATGCGCACCGGCGGGCCGTCGAGATCGTAGAAGGCTTCGTCGGCGACGATCGACACGATCTCGGCGCCCCAGCCGCACAGCCGCGGATTTTCCTCGACCGTGAACAGCCGGTTGGTCTTGGCCACCGACGCCAAAATGGTCCTGGTGTCGAGCGGCACCAGCGAGCGCACGTCGATCACCTCGGCGTCGATGCCGTGCTCGTTCTTCAGCGTTTCAGCGGCGGCCAGCGCCCGCGACACCATCAGCGCCAGCGCCACGATGGTGCAGTCCTTGCCCGGACGCACGATCTTGGCGGTGCCGAGGGTGTCGAGGATTTCGCCGTCCGGCACCTCGCCCTTGATGGCGTAAAGCGACTTGTGCTCAAGGAAGATCACCGGATCGGGATCGCGCACCGCGGCGGCCAAGAGACCGATGACATCGAGCGGCGTCGACGGCGCCACGACCTTGAGGCCGGGAATCATCATGCACCAGTTCTCGACCGACTGGGAGTGCTGCGCGCCGAAGCGCGAGCCGGCGCCGTTGCCGGTGCGCACCACCAGCGGGCACTTGGTCTGCCCGTTCGACATATAGCGGCTCTTCGGGAATTCATTGGCGATGTAGTCGAAGCAGACCGCGAAGAAATCCGAGAACATGATTTCCGCGATCGGCTTGAGGCCGGTCATCGCCGCGCCCATGGCGGCGCCGAGAATGGCCTGCTCGGAGATCGGCGTGTCGCGGACGCGCAACGGGCCGAACTGCTCGTAGAGACCGACGGTCGCCTTGAACACGCCGCCGGCCTTGGCAACGTCCTCGCCGAGAAACACTACATCGGGGTCGCGCGCCATTTCCTGGGCGATGCCGCGGGCGACGGCGTCGCGGTACGTAATTTCAGCCATGTCAGTTTCTCGCAATCAATTTCGCCATGCCCAGCCGCCGTCGGCATAGACATCGGTGGTGAGGATATCGAGCGGCGGGTTCGGCGCGGCCTTGCAGGCCTCGGTGGCGTCGTCCACTTCCTTCATGACATCGGCGTGGATCGCGTCGATGGTCTCGTCACTGACGCCGAACTGCTTCAGGCGCTCGCGATAGATCTTGATCGGATCGCGCTCCTTCCACTTCTCCAGCTCGCCCTCGGGGCGATACTTGGCCGGGTCGGCGCGGGAGTGGCCACTGTGACGATATGTCATGGCCTCGATCAGCGACGGGCCCTCGCCGGCGCGCGCCTTGGCGAAGGCCTTCTGCGCGGTGCGATACACCACGTCGGCATCGTTGCCGTCGATGATGATGCGCTCCAGCCCGTAGGCCGAGGCGCGGTCGGCGGCCGGATGCTCGACGGCGGTGACGTCGCCGATCGGCGTGTATTCCATATAGAGGTTGTTTTCGCAGACGAAGACCACCGGCAGCTTCCACACCACGGCGAAGTTCAGCGCCTCATGGAACGCGCCGATATTGGTGGTGCCGTCGCCGAAGAAGCAGACCGACACGTCCTTGTCGCCCTTGTATTGCGCGCGCCAGGCGGCGCCACACGCAATGGGAAGATGCGCGCCGATGATGGCATAGGAGCCCATCACGCCATGCTCTTCCGACGTCAGGTGCATCGAGCCGCCTTTGCCGCGCATCAGGCCGTTGTCGCGCTGCATCAGCTCGCCGAGCACCTTCTCGACCGGCACGCCGCGCGCCAGCGTGTGGGCATGGCCGCGGTAGGTGCAGAACGACAGGTCGCCCTTGACCATGGCCTCGGCAAAGCCGGAGGCGATGGCCTCCTGGCCGAGCGAGAGATGGCTGGTCCCCTTGACGAGATTTTGCAGGAACAGGTCGAAGGCGCGCTGCTCGGCCTCGCGCAGGCGCACCTGGGAGCGGTACAGGTCGAGCCGCTTCTGCTCGCCGATATCGTCATTCAGGCCCGAGCCGGCGGCAGCCGGCGCACGGTCTTTCTGGGTCGACATTGAGTTTCCTCGAAAAGCGCAGTTTCTGTTTTCGGCCCGGAACTTAGCCTCGATAGCGAACACCAAGCAACCTCTTGGTTGAGGTTTATTCGATCACGGTCCCGCTGGTCACGGTCTTGCCCACCTGACGCTCCCGGTACAGCAAATAGAGGCCGGAACCGATGACGATGCTGGCGCCTGCCAAAGTCAGCGGCGTCGGCACCTGGCCGAACACCAGGTAGCCGAGAATGACCACCCAGATCAGCTGCGTATAGATGAACGGCGACAGCACCGCCGCCGGCGCCAGCTTGTGGCCGGCGATCAGGCAGAAATGACCGATGCTGCCGAGCACGCCGGTTCCCAGCATCAGCGCCGCGATGGTCCAGCTCTGCGGCGTCTGCCAGACAAAAGGGATCACCGGCAGCATGATCAGCGCGCCGACCAGGTGATTGTAGAACAGCGAGGTCTCGTTCGAATCGGTCCGCGACACCACGCGGGTGATGACGGCGTAGAGCCCGTAGCAGATGACCGAGGTGAGCTGGATCAGCGCGGCATGGTTGAAACCGCCATAGCCCGGCCGGGTGATCAGCAGCACGCCGCAGAAGCCGACGCCGATGGCGCACCAGCGCCGCCAGCCCAGCCATTCGCCGAGAATGGGACCCGAGGCGATGGCGACGATGAACGGAAAGGTGAAGATGATCGACAGCGCCTCGTCGAGCTGCAGCCAGCGCAGCGCCAGAAAGTTCAGCACCGTCGACGACACCAGCAACACGCCGCGCACCACCTGCAGCACTGGGCGGCGGGTTTTCATCAGGCCGGGATGGCTGACCGGGTTGAAGATGAACAGCGTCAGCACGAAGGCGCTGGTGTAGCGCGCCCACGCCACCTGCATCGGGTCCATCATCTCGCCAAGGTATTTGGCGGTGGTGTCGAGGCAGGCAAAGAACAGCACCGTCAGGCACATCAGGCCGATGCCGATCAGGCGATTGCGGCGCTGCTGCGCGATTTCGGCGAGTGTGGTCATCGTGCCGGGCATGGCTGACGAATTGAAAGGATCGCGCGGTTGCTATACGCGCATTGACGGGGAATTTGCAGTCTCCCCGGGGGATGGCAGCCATCCATCGCGGCACATGCAGAACGGGGCGCGCGGCCGATGGATGGCGTGGTTCTGGGCGTATTCCTCGCCTCGGTGTTCTTTGGCGGTATCGTCACCGGGCTGGCCGGTTTCGCCATGGGGCTGGTGGTATCCGGCTTCTGGCTGCACATCCTCACCCCGGTCCAGACCGCGGCGCTGATCGTCGGCTACGGCCTGCTGGTGCAGAGCTACGGCCTGTGGCGGCTGCGGCACGCGCTGCGCTGGCGGGCGGTGGCGCCGTTCATTCTTGGCGGCGCCGTCGGCATTCCGGTCGGCGCAGCGCTGCTCACGACCCTTAATCCCGATTACATGAGGATCGGGGTGGGCGTGCTGCTCATCGTCTACAGCACCTACGCTTTGGCGCGGCCGCACCTCAAGCCGATGCACGCCGGCTTTGCGGTCGAGACTGGCGTCGGCGTCGTCAACGGTGTGCTGGCAGGCATGACCGGGCTGGCCGGGCCGATCATCACCATCTGGTGCCAGCTGCGCGGCTGGCCCAAGGACACCCAGCGCGCCATCTTCCAGCCGGTCATCCTGGCGGCCTTCGCCATGACGGCGGTCTCGCTGGCCTTCACCGGCGCGGTGACCATCGATCTGGTGCGGCTTTACCTCTACGGCCTGCCGGCGCTGGCGGCGGGGTTGTGGCTCGGCATCAAACTGTACGGCCATCTTGATGAGGCGGCGTTCCGCAAGGTCATTCTCGTGCTGCTGTTCCTGTCCGGATTGACGCTGATCGTGCCCTGGTCGGTGTTTGGTTGAAGCCGTTGCGGCCCGCCGCCCCGCGGGATAGATTCAAGGGGTGGGGCTTGCGACGGTCGCCCCATCTTCCGAAGGCTTGCGAGCCCAAGCACCGTCTCCTTCGTGTCACGGAGGAGACCTATGCTGTCATCGGCCTAGCCTCGTCAAAGAAACCTTCGGGGACCCGGAGCCGCCTCCCCGTCAGATGACATCCATCCAAGCGCCGCGCACATTCCCAGATGGGAGCGCTTGCCATGGATGGACTGAACCTTGCTCTGTTTCTGATCGCCGCTTTTCTCGGCGGGCTGACCAACGGCCTCACCGGCTTCGCCCTCGGTCTGGTGGTCTCCGGAATCTGGCTGCACATCATCACCCCGCTGCAAACCGCCGTTTTGATCGTCGGCTTCTCGCTGGTGACGCAGGGCTACGGCATCTGGAAGCTGCGGCAATCGCTGAACTGGCGCAAGGTCGCGCCGTTCATCCTCGGCGGTCTGGCCGGCGTGCCGGCCGGCGCGATGTTGCTGACCTATACCAATCCTGCGCACCTCCGGATCGGCGTCGGCGTGCTGCTGGTGGCCTACAGCACCTACAGCCTGTTGCGGCCGAAGCTGGAACCATTCGCCAGCAACGTACCGATCGACATCGGCATCGGCGCGCTGAACGGATTGCTCGCCGGCCTGACCGGCCTGGTCGGCGTCGTGGTGACGATCTGGTGTCAACTGCGCGGCCTGCCGAAGGACATGCAGCGCACCACCTTTCAGCCGGTGATGTTCGCCTCCGGCTGCGTGACCGGCGTATCCTTGGCCTTCGCCGGCGCCGTCACGGCGGAGACGGTCAAACTGTATCTTCTCGGACTGCCGTTGATGCTGATCGGGATGTGGAGCGGCTTCCGGCTGTATGGGCGCATCTCCGACGAAACCTTCAAAAAGATCGTCCTCGTCCTGCTGCTGGTAGCCGGCGTGGCGTTGATCGTGCCGATGCGATGAGATAGTCTCCCGATGTGGGGCTTGCGACGGTCGCCCCATTTTCCGAAGGCTTGCGAGCCCAAGCACCGTCTCCTTCGTCACGGAGGGGACCTATGCTGTCTCCGAGCTATTCGATGTCACCCACCGAACTCTGGCCGCTGATCGGCACCGCGCAGGCGCCGCACCTCATCGACGTGCGGCGGCGCGATGCGTTCGAACAGTCGCCGCATCTGCTGCCCGCGGCCACCTGGCGCGACGCCGGCGCCGTCCGGCAGTGGTCGGCGGCGCTCGACCGCGCCGCGCCGATCGTGGTCGCCTGCAAGGCCGGCCATGAAATGAGCCAGATGGCGGTCGCGCAATTGCGTGCCGATGGCTTCGACGCGCGGCTGCTGGCCGGCGGCTACCAAAGCTGGGCCGAGGCCGGCCTGCCGCTGGTGGCGAAGGCGCCGCTCGACCGTCTGGCACCGGTGCGGCCGAGCCTGTGGGTGACACGGCGGCGGCCGAAAATCGACCGCATCGCCTGCCCCTGGCTGATCCGCCGCTTCATCGACCCGGCGGCGCGCATGCTGTTCGTCGATCCGGATGACGTGGTGAATGTGGCGCGCGAGAGCGGCGCCATTCCGTTCGACATCGCCAATGTCGAGATCTCGCATGACGGCGAACGGTGCAGCTTCGACACCTTGCTGACGCTGTTCGGACTCGACGCCGAACCGTCGCTGGCGCGGCTGGCGCTCATCGTCCGCGGCGCCGACACCGCGCGGCCCGATCTGGCGCCGGAGGCGGCCGGCCTTCACGCCATCTCCCTCGGCCTGTCGCAACTGGCCGGCGACGACGACCGCGGCCTTCTCGAACGCGGCTTCACCTTATACGATTCCCTGTTCGCCTGGCTGCGCTTTGCCGCCAATGAGCGGCACAACTGGCCAGCGAAGGCAGCCTAACCATGAACGATCCGCAATCGCGTCCCACTTTCGCCGAGGCGCTGAAGGTCTGGTTCAAGATCGGCTGCCTGTCGTTCGGCGGCCCGGCCGGCCAGATCGCGTTGATGCACCGCATCCTGGTCGACGAGAAGAAATGGGTCGAGGAGCCCCGGTTCCTGCATGCGCTGAACTTCTGCATGCTGCTGCCGGGCCCCGAAGCGCAGCAACTGGCCACCTATATCGGCTGGCTTATGCACGGTGTGCGCGGCGGGCTCGCCGCCGGCATTCTGTTCGTGTTGCCCGGCGCTGTGGTGATGCTCGGGCTCAGCCTGCTCTACGCGCTCGGCCAGGGCGTGCCGCTGATCGAGGGCGCGCTGTTCGGCATCAAGGCCGCGGTGCTGGTGATCGTGGTCGAGGCGCTGATCCGGATCGGCAAGCGCGGACTGAAGACGCGCCTGCTGATGGGAATCGCCGCGCTCGCCTTCATCGGCATTTTCTTTCTGGCGCTGCCGTTTCCGCTGATCGTCATCGCCGCCGCGCTGACCGGCTTCCTGGTGGCCCGCGCATCGCCGGGGGCGCTGGGCATCAAGGGCGACGAGCCCACCGTCCCGCTGCGTCCCGATCGCTGGCGGCAGGCCGCGACCGCCTCAGGGATCGGCCTGGTCGCCTGGTGGGCGCCGGTCGCGATCGCTGCGCTGGCGCTCGGCCCCAGCCATGTGCTGGTGGATATCGGCACGTTCTTCTCCAAGCTCGCGGTGGTGAGCTTCGGCGGCGCCTATGCGCTGCTCGCCTATATGGCGCAGGAAGCCGTCGACACCCAAGGCTGGATGACGGCGGCCGAGATGGTGGATGGCCTCGGCCTCGCTGAAACCACGCCGGGGCCGCTGATCCTTGTGACGCAGTTTGTCGGCTTTCTCGCCGGTTTCCGCGAGGCCGCGCCGTTCACGCCGGTGATGGCCGGCGTGCTCGCCTCCATCATGGCAACCTGGGTGACCTACACGGCATCCATGCTCTGGATTTTCGCCGGTGCGCCGTTCGTCGAGCAGCTTCGCTCGAACCGCCGGCTGTCGGGCGCACTCGCCGCCATCACGGCCGCGGTCGTCGGCGTCATCCTCAACCTGACGATCTGGTTCGCGCTGCATGTGCTGTTCGGCGACGTCACCGAGCAGCGCACGGGCATTCTGCGCTGGTATACGTTCGATCCGATGGCCATTGACCTGCGTGTGGTTGCGCTGGCAGCCATCGCCGCGCTGCTGGCGTTCCGCTTTCACCGCGGACTGGTGGAGATCGTGCTGATCATGGCGGCGCTCGGGATCGTGGTGCGGTATCTGCTCTAGCGTTCGCGCCGCACCGCGCTGTCATGCCAGCGGCGCAGCGCCAGATGCGACGCGCCGGCCAGCACGAAGTAGATCGCAACGCCCGCCACCGACAGGAGCAGCAGCGCCGCGAACATGCGCGGAATATTGAGCCGGTAGCCGGACTCGGCAATGCGATAGGCCAGTCCCGACCCGGCGCCGGCCGAGCCCGCGGCGATCTCCGCCACCACGGCGCCGATCAGCGCCAGCCCGCCGGCAATGCGCAGGCCGGCCAGCATCTGCGGCAGCGCGGCCGGCAGCTTGAGATTCCACAGTACCTGCCAGCGCGAGGCTTTGTAGAGATCGAACAGCGCGATCAGGTTGTGGTCGACCGAGTTGAGCCCGAGCGTGGTGTTGGCCAGCACCGGAAAGAACGCGACAATCCAGGCGCAGGCCAGCACCGCCAGCGGCTGCGGCAGATAGATCAGCAGCAGCGGCGCCACCGCCACCACCGGCGTCACCTGCAGGATGACGGCGTAAGGATAGAAGGCGTGCTCGACCAGCCGCCATTGATTGAACGCGACCGCCAGCACGACGCCGCCCACGGCCGCGAGCAGGAAGGCCTGCACCGCAACGCTCAGCGTCACCAGCAGCGACTGCCCCAGCAGCGGCGCGTCGTTGACCAAGGTCGCCGCGACCAGTCCCGGTCCCGGCAGCACATACGGCGGAATGCCGAAGCCGCGCACGGTGAGGTCCCACGCCAGCACCACCAGCGTCAGCACGACGACGGGAAGCGCGATGCGGAGTGCACGGTTGGCGTTCATCGGACGCATCATGCCGCCGCTCCCGCCATGGCCGCGCCGAGTGCGTCCGACACCGTGCGGCAATAGCCGGCATAGCCGGCCGAGGTGCGAAAACGCTCGTCGCGCGGAAACGGCGCGTCGATGGCAATCTCGGTGAAGACGCGGCCGGGGCGCGGCGTCATCACCACGATGCGCTGCGACAGGTAGACCGACTCGAACACCGAATGCGTGACGAACACCACGGTGCGGCGCAACTCCTGCCAGACGGCGAGCAGATCATTGTTGAGCCGGAAGCGGGTGATCTCGTCGAGCGCGGCGAAGGGCTCATCCAGCAACAGCAGTTGCGGTTCGGTGACCAGCGCGCGGGCGATCGAGACGCGCATCTCCATGCCGCCGGACAGTTCGCGCGGGTAACTGTGCGCGAAATCGCTTAAGGCCACGCGCGCCAGCGCCTGCGCCACCGCCTGATCCGCCGCCGCCGGATCGGCATGCGCCAGCTTCAAGGGCAGCCGCACATTGGCGGCGACATCGGCCCAGGGCATCAGCGTCGGCTCCTGGAAGACGAAGCCGATGTCCCCGGCCGCACCGCCGGCCCATGCGACCGAGCCTTCGGTCGCCGTGCCGAGCCCGGCGACGATGCGCAGCGCCGTCGACTTGCCGCAGCCGGACGGCCCGAGCAGCGACACGAATTCGCCCTCGCGGATGTCGAGATTGAGCCCGGCGAGCGCGACCGTGCCGCTGTCGAACGTCTTGCCGACGTTGCGCAGGGAGACGAGGGGTGAGTTCACGATAGACAAGGCTGTCGTCACACTCCGTTCATTCCCGCGAAAGCGGGAATCCAGTCTTTGCTAGCGCATTTGCCGCCTGGCTGGGTCCCCGCTTCCGCGGGGACGAGCGGATAGTAGCAATGCCGTGCCAGACTACTTCCGCCGCAGGTCCACCCCGACGCCCTTGTTCACGAACTGCGTCGTATAGGCCCGGCGATAGTCGAGGTCCGCCTTGACCACGCCGGCGCGCACCATCTTGTCGAAGAAGCTTTTTACCCGCACGTCGGTCATGGCGCCGACACCGAGCGTGAGGCTGTCGCCGGAATCGACAATGCCGAACTCCTTCATGCGCGCAATCGAATAAGCAAGCATGGCGTCGGTCATTTCGGGGTTGTGCTTCCGGATCAATGCATTGGCGGCGCGGCTGTCGCCGTAGATGTAATTGGCCCAGCCGATGGCCGAGGCATCGACAAAACGTTGCACCAGATCGGGGCGCTTCTCGACCAGATCGCGCCGCGTCTCGATCAGGGTCGAATAAGTGTCGAAACCCTGATCGGCGAGCACGAACAGCGCCGGCTTGAACTTGCCCTGCGTCTCGATCGCGTAAGGCTCGGAGGTGACGTAGCCCTGCATCGCCGAATTTTTGTCGGCGAGGAACGGCTGCGGGTTGAAGGTGTAGGGCTTCACTTTCGACTCATCGAAGCCGTAGTCGGCGCGCAGCCACTGGAAATACGTGGCCATGCCTTCCTTCGACACGAACAGCGTCAGCTTCTTCAGGTCCGCGAAGGTCGCGGCCGTGCCCGGATGGGCGATCAGCACCTGCGGGTCCTTCTGGAAGCTGGCCGCCACCGCGACGGTGGGGATGCCGTTCGCCACCGCGTCGAAGGATTGCAGCAGATTGGCGCTCATGAAGAAGTCGAGCTTGCCGACCGGCAGCAGGATGCGGTTGTTCACGTTCGGCCCGCCGGGCACGATGGTGACGTCGAGGCCGTGCTTCTTGTAAGTGCCGTCGGCCAGCGCCTGGTAGTAGCCGCCGTGTTCGGCCTGGGCCACCCAGTTGGTGCCGAAGCGCACCTTGTCGACCGGCTGGGCCTGCGCCGTCAGCGCCAGCGCCGTGGCGCATGCGGCGCCCATCAGTCCGGAAAATCGCATTCGTCCCCCCTCGCCGGCCGCCAAAGCTAGCCGAATTTCGCGTTCGGCAGCAGGGGCAAAGCGGCGTGCGCCGGCCCCCAAAAAAAACGGCATCGTGTTGAACCGGTTCGTTCCCCGCGGCGACCCATGATCATGGGGCCAAAATGGCCACCCAACAGATCAACGGATGGAGAAAGCCATGTTCACCAAGTCCCGGATTGCCGCCGCCGCTCTCGCCGCCCTCACCTTGACCACCGCTTTGGCCACCACCGCCAGCGAGGCGGAAGCCCGTCCGCGCCACGGCACCGCGATCGGCATCGGTATTGCCGCCGGGGCGCTGATCGGCCTCGCCGCTGCCTCCCACTCCTACGCCTACGCCGCGCCCGTCTATTACAGCGGCCGCCGTTATCGCGAGTGCGGCTACATCACGCGCTACGACCGCATGGGCCGCCCCCATTACGAGAAGGTCTGCAGCTACGCTGCATACTGAACGCGCCCCCGTCCGGTCGGCGCCTACCCCGTCCGTTCCTCCCCGCGCCGACCGACACGACCCGTCCGGACAGTCCCCTGTCCGGGCGGGTCACTGTATTTAGATTTTAATAGTTCTAACTTGCAGTCGCATTAAGGATTTGTTATCCACGATGGCGCTATGGCGAGCGGGGGCGGAATTCGACAATGCAGTGCGACTGGCGACGTGCCTTTGGTGCCATATTTTGCGTGGCGGCCACGCTGATGCTGCCGGCCCAGGTGCAGGCCGCCGGCGGCGCCTTCGCGGTCGACGACGCCGAGATCGATGCGCCGGGCTCCTGCAAAATCGACTCCTGGGTGGCGTTTGCCAGCAATAAAGAGTTCGGCGCAATCGTCGCGCCGGCCTGTGTGGTCAATCTTGGCATCCCAATCGAACTCGGCGGTGAGCTCGGGCGCTCCCGCGCCGATGACATCTGGGGGACCGGCGGCGCGGTGTCCGCCAAGGTCAACCTCATTCCGGTCGACAAGCATCCGTTCGGCCTCGGCCTGGTCATGGGCAAAAGCTGGGACCTGATTACCGGCACACACAGCGGCGCCTTCATCACGCTGCCGGCAACAGTCGCGCTGGGCGCGGATGTACGCGTCAACCTGAACATCGGCTGGCAGCACAACGGCACGACCAAGCTCAACTACCTGACCTGGGGCGCCGGCTTCGAATGGAATTTCGTCAAGCCGCTAACGCTGATCGGGGAAGTCTATGGACTGGCCGGCAATCTGCCATCGGTCGAGCCCGGCGATCCGCCGTCGCCCAATTCCATTCGCGAACCGCGCACGCAACTGGGCCTTCGCTACACGCCGAAGGACAACATCGACTTCGACGTGATCTGGGGCCGCAATATCGGCGGCGAAAACGCGCACTGGATTACGACCGGCATCAATCTGCGGTTTTGATCGCCTGTCCCGCGCCCACGCTCATCGCCAGCACCCGCGCTACATGCAGCGCGTCGCGGTCGGCGCCGTCATGTATCTGGTGCCGGCACGACGTGCCGTCGGCGACGATCAGCGTGTCGCCACCCGCCTTGCGCACCGCCGGCAGCAGCGACAGCTCACCCATCTTCAGCGACACGTCGATGGTGTCCGCGTCATAGCCGAACGACCCGGCCATGCCGCAGCAACTCGATTCCACCGTCTCGACGCTGAGCTCGGGAATCATCTTCAGCACGGACTCCACCGCGCCCATGGCGGCAAAGGCCTTCTGATGGCAATGGCCATGCAGCAGCGCCTTCTGCGGCAGCGGCCCGAGCGGCAGCGTCAGCCGGCCGGCCTTGTGCTCGCGCGCCAGGAATTCCTCGAGCAGCAGCGCGTTGGCGGCCAGCGCATCGACTGCCGGGCCTTTCAGCAAGGCGGGCAGTTCGTCGCGGAAGGTGAACAGGCAGCTCGGCTCCAGCCCGATCACCGGCACCCCGCGCAGCACATACGGCGCCAACGCATCGAGCGTGCGCTGCATCTCGCGCTTGGCCTGATCGATCTGCCCGACCGACAGGAAGGTGCGGCCGCAGCACAGCGGCCGGTCGATCTTGTCCTTGGGCATCACCGCGTGGACGCGATAGCCGCCGGCCGTCAGCACGCTCAGCGCGGCTTCGAGATTCTCATGCTCGAAATAGCGGTTGAAGGTGTCGGCGAACAGCACAACCTCGCGGGCCGGGCCGGCGGCTTTGGCTGCTGAGTAGGACCAGTCGGAACGGTCGCGGTAGGTCTCGCGCCGCCATTTCGGCAGGCTGCGTTTGGCCGAGAAGCCGGCGACGGTTTCCGAGACGCGGCGCATCCACGCACTCCGGTCGCGGCGGTTGAAAAGGCCCGGATAACGCGCCGCCCATGGCGCATAGCGCGGCAGCCAGCCAACCAGCCGGTCGTGCAGCGACACGCCGCGCCTGGCGGCGCGCGCGGCGAGCACCTCGATCTTCATGCGCGCCATGTCGACGCCGGTCGGGCACTCGCGCTTGCACGCCTTGCAGGAGACGCACAGCTTCAGCGTCTCCATCATGTCGTCGGAGGCCAGCGCGTCCGGCCCCAGTTGTCCCGAGATCGCCAGCCGCAGCGTGTTGGCGCGGCCGCGCGTGACGTCGCGTTCGTCGCGGGTGACGCGATAGCTCGGGCACATGGCGCCGCCGGCCAGTTTGCGGCAGGCGCCATTGTTGTTGCACATCTCGATGGCGCCCTGGAAACCGCCGCCGCTGCCGGGATAGGACGACCAGTCGAGATGGGTCTTGACGTCCTCGCCGTGATAGTCCGGCTTGTAGCGGAACAGGCTGCGGTCATCGAACTTCGGCGCCCGCACCACCTTGCCGGGATTGAACAGGCCGTTCGGGTCGAAGCGGTCCTTCACCTCTTCGAAGGCGCGCGCCAGCCTGGAGCCGAACATCGGTTCGTTGAATTCCGAGCGCACCAGCCCGTCGCCATGCTCGCCGGAATGCGAACCCTTGTACTCGCGCACCATGGCGAAAGCCTCTTCGGCGATCGCCCGCATGGCGTGGACATCTTTCTCCAGCCGCAAATTGAGCACGGGCCGCACATGCAGGCAGCCGGAGCCGGCATGGGCATACCAGGTGCCCCGGGTGCCGTTCTTCTCGAAGATCTCGGTCAGCCGCGTGGTGTAGTCGGCGAGATGCTCCAGCGGCACCGCGCAGTCCTCGACGAAGGACACCGGCTTTCCGGACTCCTTCATCGACATCATGATGTTGAGGCCCGAGGTGCGTACCTCGGTGATCGCGGCCTGCAGTTCAGGATTGAGCACCTCGACCACGCCGCCCCATTTGGCGCCGCTGTTGCTCCAGGAAAAACCGAGATCGCCGATGAGCTCCTTGAGGTGCCGCAGCCGGCGCAGGTTCTCTTCGTTGTCGTCTTCGCCGAACTCGACCAGCAGCACCGCTTCCGGCGTCTCGCGCACGAACTTGTCGAGCGTCGGCCGGAAAATCGCGATCTCGCGCGCCAGCTCGATCATGGTGCGGTCGATCAATTCGACCGCGATCGGCTTCAGCGGCACAATGTGCTGCGCGCAATTCATCGCCTCGTAGAAGCTGCCGAAATGCACGGCTCCGACGGCGCGGCGGCCGAGCAACGGCGACAGCTTCAGTTCGATGCGGGTCGAGAAGGCCAGCGTGCCTTCGCCGCCGACCAGGACATGCGCGAGGTTGATGTCGTTCCGGCCCGGCACCAGCGCGTCGAGATTGTAGCCGCCGACGCGGCGCTGCACCTTGGGAAAGCGCGCCGCGATCTCGCCGGCCTCGCGGGCGCCGATGGCGAGCAGGTCCTGCGCCAGCGGCCGCAGCGGCGCCGGCACGTCGGCGATGTTGCCGCCGATGCGGCCGAAGTGGCCGAGCGTGCCGTCGGCCAGGATCGCCTCGATGGCGATGACGTTGTCGCGCATGGTGCCGTAGCGCAGACTGCGGCCGCCGCAGGAATTGTTGCCGGCCATGCCGCCGATGGTCGCGCGCGACGCGGTCGACACGTCGACCGGAAACCACAGGCCGTGCGGCTTGAGCTGGCGGTTGAGCTCGTCGAGCACGATGCCCGGCTCGACCGTGCAGCGCCGCGTTTTGACGTCGAGATCGAGGATGCGGGTCAGGTATTTCGAGCAGTCGATCACCAGCGATTCGCCGACGGTCTGGCCGGACTGCGACGAGCCGCCGCCGCGCGGCAGCACCGTGACGCCCTCGGCCCGGGCCATCGCTATCGCCCGATCAGCTTCTTCTATGGTGCGCGGGGCGACCACGCCCACCGGGGTGATCTGATAATGGGAGGCATCGGTGGCGTAACGGCCACGCGTAAAGCGGTCGAACTGCACGTCCCCGCTCAGTTCGGCCTTCAGCCGCCGCTCCAGGCCGGGCATTACAACCGCCACAGCGTCCGTCCCTGTCGTTCCCGCTGCCTATTCATGGGGGGCTTGTCTGCCAATTGCGGAAACCGCTTGACCGCAATGTTGCATTCATAGTTCAACGCCACAAGCGCCGCTCCCCGGCCGGGAACGGGCCTATGGTCCGCCACCATAGTCACGAAAAGCGGCGGTTTGGAGCAACGGTTATGGCTAAGAATTCCTCGCGTCCGGTGGGCCGGCATTTCCTGCAAATCCCGGGCCCCACCCCGGTCCCCGATCGCGTGCTGCGCGCGATGGACACGCCGGTCATCGACCATCGCGGCCCGGAATTCGCCAAGCTGGCCAAGCGCTGCCTCGACGGCATCAAGACCATCTTCAAGACCACCAATCCGGTGATCATCTATACCGCGACCGGCACCGGCGCCTGGGAAGGCGCGCTGGTCAATACGCTGTCGCCCGGCGACCGGGTCCTGATGGTCGAAACCGGCCAGTTTGCCTCGCTGTGGAAGAAGATGGCCGAGAAGCTCGGCCTCAAGCCGGAGTTCATCACCAGCGACTGGCGCAACGGCGCCGACCCGAAGGCGATCGAAGCCAAGCTGCGCGAGGACAAGGCCAAGGAGATCAAGGCGGTCTGTGTCCTGCACAACGAAACCTCGACCGGCGCGCTGACCCCGATCGCCGAGATCCGCAAGGCCATCGACGCCGCCGGCCATCCGGCACTGCTGATGGTCGATACCATCTCGTCGCTGGCCTCGGCCGATTATCGTCATGACGAATGGGGCGTCGACGTTTCCGTCGGCGGCGCGCAGAAGGGCCTGATGCTGCCGCCCGGCATGTCGTTCAACGCCATCAGCGACAAGGCGCTGGCCGCCAACAAGACCGCCAAGCTGCCGAAGTCATTCTGGGCCTGGGACGAGATGCTGGCCATGAACAAAGTCGGCTTCTTCCCCTACACGCCCGGCACGCAGATGCTGCATGGCCTCGCCGTCGGCATCGACATGCTGCACGAGGAAGGCCTCGACAACGTGTTCGCGCGTCACGAGCGGCTGGCGGAAGCCACCCGCCGCGCCGTCAAGGCGTGGGGTCTCGAGAACCTCAACAAGAACGCCAACCAGTATTCGCCGACCATCACCGCGATCCTGCTGCCGGACGGCCACGACGCCGACGCGTTCCGCGCCCAGGCGCTGGAGCGTTTCAACATCTCCTACGGCGCCAGCTTCGGCGCCTATGCCGGCAAGTACTTCCGCATCGGCCATCTCGGCGACATCAATGACGGCACGCTGATCGGCGCGCTCGGCATTACCGAAATGGCGCTGCAGCTGGCCAACGTGCCGGTGAAGAAGGGCGGCGTGCAGGCGGCGATCGACTACCTCGCCTCGGCCCACGGCGCGCCGGCCAAGCAGGCGGCGGAGTAAGGCACGCGTCGCGGCATCTGATCCGTCACCCTGAGGCGGCCGTGCACATGCACGGCCCTCGAAGGGCGACGGCCACAGCGTCGCAGCGCATTTGCCGCTCATCCTTCGAGGCTCGCTACGCTCGCACCTCAGGATGACGGGTCGGAATACCGCCCGCCTTTGTGTCCACGCTTTCGAACACCCGCCCCACGAACGCCACAACCCTCGCCAGCGTCTCCGCCGGCGCCTCGCGATGCGGTGCGTGCTTGACGCCCGGCAGCAGCGCCACCTCGACCGGGCACATGCATTCGGCCTCGGCGATCTCGATCTGCCGCACCGTGCCGTACTGATCGTCTTCGCCCTGCACGATCAGCACCGGGACGCGGATATAGGCGAGGTACTCGGTCAGATCCCAGCGGCGGAAATCGCCGGTCAGCCAGACGTCGCTCCAGCCATGCACGGTGGCGTCGACATCGGCGTGCCAGCGCGACAGCTTGGTCCGCAAGTCGCTTGTGTCGTAAGCGCGCCGCATCGCCGCGATCGCATTGATCGTGACGTCCTCGACGATGAAATGCGGCGCCATCAGCACCAGACCGCCGATGCGGTGATCCTGATGCGACCCGGCATAGATCGCGGCGATCGAGGCGCCATCGCTGTGGCCGAGCAGCAGCCCGCGCCGGAAGCCGATGGCATCGAGCAAGGCGGGCAAAACCACGCGCGCCTCGTCGTGCATGTAGGTCATGGCGCGCGGCAGCTCGGCCGGCGATGACTGGCCGTAGCCGGCGCGGGAATAGACGAACACACCGCAGCCGGTCGCGGCCTGCACTTTGTCCGGAAAGTCGCCCCACAGGCCGACGCTGCCGAGCCCTTCGTGCAGCATGACGATGGTCGGCGCGGCGTCCGGCCGCGGCCCGATCATGCGGTATTCGAGACGCTGGGCGCCGACGGTGAGGAAGCCGGAGTCTTCAAGTTCCATTTTAGTCTCTCAGTTGTCATGGCCGGGCTTGTCCCGGCCATCTCGCTTGGGTGCGCACAGTGCAACCCTAAGCGGGGTCACCGGGACAAGCCCGGTGACGACAAGCTATTGGATCACGCTCCGCCCTTAGCATGAACCGCTGGATCTTCCCCGTCGCGGTCTTCGGCAGGTCGCGGCGAAACTCGATCCAGCGCGGATACTTGTATGGCGCCAGCTTCTGCTTGACGTGATCCTGCAGCTCCCGCGTCAGCGCGTCGGTGGCCTTGTCCGGCTGCTTCAGCACGACGAAAGCCTTCGGCTTCACCAGTTTCTGCTCGTCGTTCCAGCCGACCACCGCGGCTTCCAGAACGTCCGGGTGCGAACACAGCGCCGCCTCGACCTCGAACGGCGACACATACATGCCCGACACTTTCAGCATGTCGTCCTGCCGGCCGCAGCAGACGTAATAGCCGTCAGCATCCTCGATGTACTTGTCGCCGGAGCGGGTCCATTCGCCCTGAAACGTCGCGCGCGACTTGTCGCGGTTGTTCCAGTACATGATGGCGCTGGTCGGGCCGCGCACATACAGCTCGCCCATCTCGCCCTGCTTCACCGGCGCGCCGTCCTCGCCGATCAGCTTGATCTCATAACCCGGCACCGCCCTGCCGGTGGTGCCGTACTTGGTCGCGCCCGGCGCATTGGTCAGATAGATGTGCAGCATCTCGGTGGTGCCGAGCCCGTCGGACACCTCGACGCCGTAGCGCTCCTTGAAATTCTGCGCGATCTCTTCCGGCAGCGCTTCGCCCGCCGACAGGCAGCGCCGCAGCTTCACTTCGTCGCGGCGCGGCGCATTCGGGCTGTTGAGAAAGGCGGCGTAGAACGTCGGCACCGCGAAGAACACCGTGACCGGATGCTTGCGCAGCAGCGCGGCGACGCCATCGGGCGTCGGCCGCTCGTCGAGCAGCACCGTGGTGGCGCCGACCGACAGCGGAAAGGTCATGGCGTTGCCGAGGCCGTAGGCGAAGAACAGCTTGGCCACCGAATAGACGACGTCGCTTTCGCGCAGGCCCGCGACCGGCGTGCCGTAGAGGTCCGCGGTCAGCTTCAGACTGCCATGGACGTGCACCGCGCCCTTCGGCTTGCCGGTCGAGCCCGACGTGTAGAGCCAGAACGCCATGTCGTCGCAAGTGGTCGGTGCGGTGTAGCGTTCCGGCCGCGCCGCGTTGATCAGGTCCTCGAAGCGCTTGTGGCCATGCGTATCACGGCCGGACACGACGACATGGTCGAGATTGCTGCCCTTGCCGACCAGCAGCTTGAACTTCGGATACAGCGCCTCCGACACCACCAGGCACTTGGCGCGGCTGTCGGCCAGCATGAAGCGATAGTCGTCCTCGGTCAGCAGCGTATTGACCGGCACCGGGATGATGCCGGCCTTGAGGCAGCCGAGAAACGCGGTCGGCCAGTCGATGGTGTCGGTGAGCGCCAGCAGCACGCGCTGCTCGCGCCGGATGCCGAGGCCGCGCAATACGGCGGCGAAGCGCGCCACGCGGTCGGCAAGCTGGCCATAGGTCCAGGCGCCGCGCGAATCGATATAGGCGACCTTGCCGGCGCGACCGGCATCGAGATTGCGCTGCAACACGTCGGCGGCGAAATTGTAATCGCGCGGCACTGTTCCTGCCGCGACGGATTGCGCCACCTTTAATTCGGCGACTGCCATTGTTTTTCCTCCCCAGACAAGGCGTATTATGCGCGCCAAAGCGCAGACTGCAAACGAACCATAATTCCGCCTGTTCACGCGAACACGGCGGCACCGAGGAGACCAAGACCCGTGATTTTCAGCCAGGACCGCATCCTGACCACCCATGTCGGCAGCCTGCCGCGCAACGACAAATTGTCCGACCTGCTGGTACGACAGGAGGCGGGCCAGCCGTTCGATGCCAAGGAAATGTCCTCGGAACTGGACAAAGCGGTGACCCATGTCGTCGACAAGCAGGCCTCCGCTGGCATCGACATCGGCAATGACGGCGAGCAGCAGCGTGTCGGCTTCCAGACTTACGTGCCGCAGCGCATGTCGGGCTTCGGCGGCGTGTCGAAGCGGCGGCGCGGCAAGGAGTTCGAAGAATTCCCCGAACTGGTGGCGAGCCTGCTGCGGCGCTTTCCGCACACCAGCAAGCAGCAGAATGCGCCGGAATGCCAGGCCGAACTGAAATATCTCGACCTCAAGCCGATCGAGAGCGAACTGGCGCGCTTCAAGAAGATCGCCGGCACCAAGTTCGCCGAGACGTTCATGACGGCGCCCTCGCCCGGCATCATCTCGTCGACCATGCTGAACGCCTACTACGACACGCACGACGCCTATCTGGCGGCGCTCGCCCGCGAGATGCGCCACGAATATCTGGCGATCCACAAAGCGGGACTCATCTTGCAGATCGACGCCCCCGATCTCGCGATGGACCGCACCATGCTGTACCGCGATCTCGACGACGCCGGCTTCGTCAAGGCGGTCGAGCGGCATATCGCGGCGATCAATGCCGGCATCGAGGGCATTCCGGCCGACCGGGTGCGGTTGCACATCTGTTACGGCAACTGGGAAGGCCCGCATATTCACGACATCCCGCTGGCCAGGATTCTGCCGGCGATCTACCAGGCCAAGGTCGGCGCGCTGTCGATCGAGTTCTCCAACCCGCGCCACGCCCATGAATACGACGCGCTGAAAACGCATCCGCTGCCCAAGGACATGCTGCTGATCCCCGGCGTCATCGAGACCACCAGCAATTTCGTCGAGCACCCGGAAGTGGTGGCGCGCCGTATCGAGGAAGCCGTGCGCGTGGTCGGCGACCGCGAGCGCGTCATCGCCGCGACCGACTGCGGCTTCGGCACCTTCACCAACCGCGAATGGGTCATCGAGCCGGCAGTGTGGCTGAAGCTGCGCGCCATCCGCGAAGGCGCTGACATCGCCTCGGCGCGGCTGTGGGGCAAGAAGGTGGCCTAGTCCCCCACGAGAGGGACAGGACTGACGGACGCAAGGCTTTGCCGCCGAAGGCGTACCGGGGCGACGGTCAGGCACCGGTCGGGGCGCCCTGCGCGCCCCTGCCCGGCCCGGAATTTGCATGTTTACCAAGCAGTTTGCTACGCCATAGGCAGCAGGTTCCCAGCCGACTGCCGGCATTCCTTATCGCTTAACAGTCACAGGTCCAATGTCGATCCTGGTCGGCCTCCACCACGTCACCAAGTACAATTACGACAAGCCGGTCGCGCTCGGGCCGCAGGTGATCCGGCTGCGGCCTGGCGCTCATGCCCGGACCCGCATCCCGAGCTATTCGCTGACGGTCAAACCGGCCCAGCACTTCGTCAACTGGCAACAGGACCCGCACGGCAACTGGCTGGCGCGTTTCGTCTTCCCGGAAAAAACCACCGAGTTCTCGGTGACGGTCGATCTGCTGGCCGATCTGGAAGTCATCAATCCGTTCGACTTTTTCGTCGAGCCCTACGCCGAGAAGTGGCCGTTCACTTTCGCCGACGACCTGCGCGAAGACCTCGCCGCCTATGTCACGCCCGAGCCGGCCGGCCCGCTGCTGACGGCGCTCCTCGCCACCATCCCCCGCACGCCGCGCAACACCGCCGACTTCCTGGTCGAACTGAATCAGCGCCTGCAGGGCATGATCCGTTACCTGGTGCGGCTCGAGCCGGGCGTGCAGACACCGGAAGAAACGCTCGCCAACCAGTCCGGCTCGTGCCGCGACACCGCCTGGCTGCTGGTGCAGGTGCTGCGCCATATCGGGCTGCCGGCGCGCTTCGTGTCCGGCTACCTGATCCAGCTCCGCCCTGACGTGAAGTCGCTCGACGGCCCCTCCGGCACCGAGAAGGACTTCACCGACCTGCACGCCTGGACCGAAGTCTATCTGCCGGGCGCCGGCTGGATCGGCCTCGATCCGACCTCGGGCCTACTGTGCGCCGAAGGCCATATCCCGGTCGCCGCGACGCCGCATTACCGCTCGGCCGCGCCGATCAGCGGGCTGGTTGAACCTGCCAAGGTCACGTTCGATTTCGAGATGACCATCACGCGCATCGCCGAAAAGCCGCGCGTGACCATGCCGTTCTCCGACGAGGCCTGGACCGCGCTGGACCGGCTTGGCGATCAGGTCGACGCCGATCTCGCCGCCACCGACGTGCGGCTGACCATGGGCGGTGAACCGACCTTCGTGTCGATCGACGACTACCAGGGCGCGGAATGGAATACGGCCGCGCTCGGCCCGATGAAGCGCAAGCGCGCCGACGAATTGCTGAAGCGGCTGTACGACCGTTTCGCGCCGGGCGGCGGCCTGATGCATTTCGGCCAGGGCAAATGGTACCCCGGCGAACCATTGCCGCGCTGGGCGCTGGGGCTGTTCTGGCGCCGCGACGGCGTGCCGATCTGGAAGAACCTCGATCTGATCGCCCGCGATACGCCGGCGCTGCCGCCGACCGAAGGCGACGCCCAGCATTTCGCCGAAGGCGTCGCCGCGCGGCTCGGCATCATGGCGGAGTATGTGCAGCCGGCTTACGAAGACCCGGCCGACCGCATGCTGAAGGACGGCGCGCTGCCGCCGAACATCGATCCGGCCAATCCGAAAATCGACGATCCGGCCGAGCGCGACCGCATCCTGCGCAGCTATGAGCGCCACCTCACCCACCCGACCGGATTCGTGTTGCCGGTGCAGCCGGCGCAGGCGCACGGCGGCCCCGGCTGGCTGAGCGAACTGTGGCACACGCGGCGCGGCCGGCTGTTCCTGATCCCGGGCGACTCGCCGATCGGCTTCCGGCTGCCGCTGCAATCGCTGCCGCACATCGAGCCGGCCGATTACCCGCATTCCGTCGAGGCCGATCCCTTCGCCGAACGTGAACCGCTGCCGAAGGAATTCGCCAGCGCGCAGGCTGGCGCTTCGGTGCGGGACGAAACCGCGCCGCCGCTGGCGCCAACATCGCGCGCGCCGGCGGCGCGCACACAGCCCGGCGCCGGCACGCCGGTGCGCACCGCGATGTCGGTCGAAGTGCGCGACAAGCGCATCTGCGTGTTCATGCCGCCGGCCGAACGGCTGGAGGATTATCTCGAGCTGCTGGCCGCGGTTGAGGCGACCGCCGCCGAACTCAACCTCAAGGTCCAGATCGAGGGCTACACGCCGCCGCGCGATCCGCGCATCGACCTCGTCATGGTGACGCCCGATCCCGGCGTGATCGAAATCAACATCCAGCCCGTGGCCAACTGGCGCGAGGCGGTCGACAACACCCGCAGCCTCTACGACGACGCGCATCATTCGCGGCTCGGCACCGACAAGTTCATGATCGACGGCCGCCACACCGGCACCGGCGGCGGCAACCATGTCGTGCTCGGCGGCCGCAACCCGGCGGAAAGCCCATTCCTGCGCCGGCCCGATCTGCTCAAGAGCCTGGTGCTGTACTGGCAGCGCCGGCCGTCACTGTCCTATTTGTTCTCCGGCCTGTTCATCGGCCCGACCAGCCAGGCGCCGCGCATCGACGAGGCGCGGCAGGACATGCTGTACGAACTGGAGATCGCGCTCGCCAAGGTGCCGGCGCCGGGCGTTGGCGAAGCGCCGCCGCCGTGGCTGGTGGACCGGTTGTTCCGCAACATCCTGGTCGACGTCACCGGCAACACGCACCGCACCGAATTGTGCATCGACAAATTGTTCTCGCCGGACAGCGCGACCGGCCGGCTGGGACTGGTCGAATTCCGGTCCTTCGAGATGCCGCCGGATTTCCGCATGAGCCTGGCGCAGCAATTGCTGCTGCGGGCGCTGATCGCCTGGTTCTGGCGCGAGCCGCTGGACGGCAGACTGACGCGGTGGGGGACCGCGCTGCACGACCGCTTCATGCTCGAACATTTCGTGTGGGAAGACTTCCTCGGCGTGCTGGATGACCTGAAGCGCGCCGGTTACGCTTTCGATCCGGTCTGGTTCGACGCGCAGCGGCAATTCCGCTTCACGCACTACGGCAGCGTGCAGCACGGCGGGGTCAAACTTGAACTGCGGCAGGCGCTCGAACCGTGGCATGTGCTCGGCGAGGAAGGCGTCGCCGGCAGCACTGTGCGTATCGTCGATTCATCGGTCGAGCGCATTCAAGTGAAGGTCGAAGGCTTGAACGAAAGCCGCCACATTATCACCTGCAACGGCCGCCGCGTGCCGCTGACCTCGACCGGGCGGTCCGGCGAGTACATCGCCGGCGTGCGCTTCAAGGCGTGGAAGCTGCCGTCGTCGATGCACCCGACCCTCGACGTGCATTCGCCGCTGACCTTCGACATCGTCGATGGCTGGAGCAAACGCTCGCTCGGCGGCTGCGTCTATCATGTCGCCCATCCCGGCGGCCGCAATTACGAGACCTTCCCGGTCAATTCCTATGAGGCGGAAGCGCGCCGCCGCGCCCGCTTCCAGGATCACGGCCACAGCGGCGGCACCGTGACCATTCCGCGTGACGAGCGGTCGCTGGAATATCCGCTGACGCTCGATCTGCGGCGTCCGGTTTAACCGCGCGCCATGGCATCCAGCCCCGACAGCGCCAGAAAGAAAACCGAGGCCGACCCCGGGCTGTTCACCGCGGGCTACAAGCCGCTGCCCGGCATCTTCGACGAGATGATGGATGCCGAGGGCGAGGTCCGCGCGCACTGGCAGCCGTTGCTCGCCATGTTCGCCAAAGCCGGCAGCGACGAGATCAACCGCCGCTTCGCCGCCGCCGACCGGTACCTGCGCGATTCCGGCGTTTTCTACCGCGTCTATGAGGACCCCGCTGGCGTCGAACGCTCATGGCCGCTGAGCCATGTGCCGCTGCTGATCGAGCCGGCCGAATGGCAGGCGCTGGAAAAAGGCCTGATCCAGCGCGCCGAACTGCTGGAAGCGGTGATCGCCGATGCCTATGGGCCGGCGCAGTTCATCAAGGACGGCCGCTTGCCCGCCGCGCTGGTCGCCGGCAATCCGGAATTTCTGCGGCCGCTGGTCGGCGTCGAGCCGCCGGGCGGCGCGCATCTGCGATTCTATGCCGTCGATGTCGGCCGCGGCGCCGACGGCCGCTGGTGGGTGCTGAACGATCGCACCCAGGCGCCATCGGGCGCCGGCTACGCCATCGAGAACCGGCTGGCGCTGGCGCGCGCCATGCCCGATATCTACCGCGCCACGCGGGTCGAGCGCGTCGCACCCTTCTTTCAGGCCTTCCAGGCCGAACTGGCGTCGTTCAACACCCAGGACGACACCCGCGTCTGTCTGCTGACGCCGGGACCGCTGAACGAAACCTATTTCGAGCACGCCTATCTCGCCCGCTATCTCGGCCTGCTGCTGGTCGAGGGCGAAGACCTCACGGTGCGCGACGACGGCGTCTATATCCGCACCGTGTCCGGCCTGCGCCGCGCCGAAGTGCTGCTGCGCCGCCTTGACGCCGACTTCGCCGACCCGCTGGAGCTCAATGCCGCTTCACGGCTCGGCGTTGCCGGGCTGGTACAGGCGGTGCGCGACGGCAAGGTCACCATCGTCAACGCGCTCGGCGTCGGCCTGGTCGAGGCGCGCGCCATGCTGGCGTTCCTGCCGGCGCTGGCGCCACAGGTAATCGGCACCGAATTGAGCATGCCGAACGTCGCCACCTGGTGGCTCGGCAGGCCCGACATCCGCGCCGCGATGATCGATAAACTCGACAGCATGGTGGTGGCGCCGGCCTTCACCAACTACGTGCCCAACGTGCCGCTCGGCGACGGCGTGCTGGCCGGCGATCTGGATGCGCGGCAGCGCGCCGACCTGATGCAGGCGATCGACGATCGCGGCGTCGACTACGTGTTGCAGGAAGCCGTGACCCTCTCGACCATGCCGGTCTGGCGCGACGGCAAACTGCAGCCGCGGCCGTTCACGCTGCGCCTGTTCCTCGCCAAGCTCGGCGACCGCTGGCAGATGATGCCCGGCGGCTTCGTCCGCATCGCCGACAGCGCCGACGCCCGTGCCGTCAGCCTGCAAAGCGGCGGCGCCACCGCCGATACCTGGGTGCTGGCCGAGGGGCCGGTCGGCGAGACGACGCTGCTGCCGACGCCCGAGCGCATGCACATCCAGCGCGCGACCGGCGCGCTGCCGAGCCGCGCCGCCGACAACCTGTTCTGGGTCGGCCGCTATCTGGAGCGCGCCGAGGCGACGCTGCGGCTGGTGCGCGCTTTGATCAGCCGCGCCGCCGAGTCCGACGAGGCGGCGATGCCGGTCATCATCAGCATCCGCGACCTGCTCGGCGCCTGGGGCGCCGCGCCGGAAGACGCCGGTCCGTCGCCCGCCCTGATCGCGCGGGCGGCGCTGACCCATGACGAGCGCGGCGGCGCACTGCCGCAACTGGTGTCGGCGGCCCGCATGTCGGCCTCCGCGATCCGCGACCGTTTCTCGCCCGATGCCTGGCTGGCCTTGAACGATCTGGTGTCCTGCATCGAAGCGCCGCTGCCGATCGGCCCGACCGAAAGCGCGATCGTCGAACGCGTCGAGGCGGCGCTGCGCATCATCTCGTCGTTCTCCGGACTGGCGCAGGAGAACATGACGCAGCTTGCCGGCTGGCGTTTCCTCGAGCTCGGCCGCCGCATCGAGCGCGCCATCCTGATCTGCCGCAGCGTGCGCTGGTTCACCGATCCTGACGCGCCGGACGACGGGCTCGACGTGCTGCTCGAACTGGCCGATAGCCGCATCACCTACCGGCAGCGTTATGTCATGGTCGCGGCGCTGGCGCCGGTGATCGACCTCGTCATGCTCGATCCGAACAATCCGCGCTCGGTCGCCTACCAGCTCGACCGCATCGAGACGCATCTGGCCGAACTGCCGAGCCGCCATGCCGCCGGTCGGCTGTCGCCGGTACAGCAGATCGCCGTCTCCATCGCCACGCAGCTACGCACCGCCGACGCCACGACGCTCAATGCCGCGACCATCATCGAGATCGAGAGTGGCTTGATGAAACTGTCGGAGGCGATTGCCTCCTATTACCTGACCCACAACGAACGCACCGACGCCGACACCGCCTGGGCGACAATGGCATGATCTACGACATCCGCCAGACCACGGTGTGCAGCTACGCCTCGCCGGTCGCCAATGCCCGGCATGTGCTGCGGCTGACGCCGATCAACCGGCCCGGCCAGCGCGTTACCGTCACCACCCTGCAGATCGAGCCGGAGCCGGCGCTGCGCCGCGAGACGCAGGATTTCTTCGGCAATCGCATTACCAGTATCGCGCTCGAGCAACCGCACGACGAACTGACCGTGAAGATGGCGGCGCGGATCACGGTCGACGCGCTGGCGGCGGCATCGCCGACACCGGCCTTCGAGGCGGTGCGCGAGGCGGTGTTCGCCAGCGCCGATATCGGCCCGGACGCGCCGGTGCATTTCCTGTTCCCGAGCCGGATGGTGTCGCTCGACCCGGAAATCCGCGACTACGCCCGCGACAGTTTCCCGCCGGGGCGCCCGGTGCGCGACGGCGTCATCGACCTGATGCACCGGCTGAAAGCGGACATGACCTACGACGCCGACGCCACCACGGTGACAACGACGGCACCGATGTCGTTCGCGCTGCGCCGCGGCGTCTGCCAAGACTTCGCCCACATCATGATCTCGGGCCTGCGCGGCCTCGGCCTGCCGGCGGCCTATGTCAGCGGTTACTTGCGTACCGTGCCGCGGGAGGGCGCCGCCGGGCTCATGGGCGCCGACGCCATGCATGCCTGGGTGCTGGCGTGGTGTGGCGAGGACACCGGCTGGGTCGGACTCGACCCGACCAATGACATGCTCGCCTCCGACGACCATGTGACGCTGGCCATTGGCCGCGACTATGCCGACGTGGCGCCGATGGACGGCGTCATCCTGATCTCCGGCGGCCAGACCATCGACGTGTCGGTGAATGTGATCCCGGTGGCGTAACCATCGCGCCTATCGTCGAACGGCGGCTGCAAAGGGCCCAGCTTCATCGGCGCCAGCGATGCGTTCGAGGGAATGGGGGTGGATGTGTCGGTGACGTCGTGAGCCCCGATATTGTCCGGCATCCGGATCGGCTATACCAAGGCCGGTATGGTCTCGAAAGCTGACGCGATGCAAAGTCCCATCGACAGCGAGGAAAGCCTCGCGCGCATCCTGCAACTGGCGCTACGCGCCGGCGAGGCCATTCTCGAGGTCTATGCCACCGACTTCGTCATCGACCACAAGGCCGACGCTTCCCCGGTGACCGAAGCGGACCGCCGCGCCGAAGCCATCATCCTTGCCGGACTGGGCGAGATCGCACCCGATGTGCCGGTGATTGCCGAAGAGGAAGCCGCCGCCGGCCATCTGCCGGATGCCGGCGATGTCTTTTTTCTGGTCGATCCGCTGGATGGCACCAGGGAATTTCTGGCGCGCAACGGCGAGTTCACGGTCAACATCGCCCTCATCCGCAACGGCAGTCCAGTCATGGGCGTGGTCTACGCGCCGACGCTGGGCACATTGTTCTGCGGCAAGACCGGCGGCGCCTTCAAGACGCAGGTCGTCCAGGGCAAGACCGAGCGGCTGCAACCCATTCATGTGCGCCGTGCGCCGCCGCGGCTCGACGCCACCGGCAGCCGTACACTGGGCGCCGCCGCCTGCGAAGACTGGCTGAAGCGTTTTCCCGACACCTCGTTCATTGCGATCGGCTCATCGCTCAAGTTCTGCATGGTGGCGGAAGGTGCCGCCGACATCTATCCGCGCTTCGGCCGGACCATGGAATGGGACACCGCGGCCGGCGACGCTATCCTGCGTGCCGCCGGCGGCCAAGTGGTGACGCTCGATGGCAAACCGCTGGCCTACGGCAAGCGCGCCGACGGCTACGCCAATCCGCATTTCGTCGCCTACGGTGATCCCGACCTCGGCCCCGCCGTCAGCCGGCCGATGGAGCAAGTCCGGTGAACGCCGCGACCGACCGCATGACCCACCTCAAACGGCTGGAGGCGGAGTCGATCTTCATCATGCGCGAGGTCGCCGCCGAATTTAAAAAGCCGGTGATGCTCTATTCGATCGGCAAGGACTCTGCCGTGATGCAGCATCTGGCGATCAAGGCGTTCTATCCATCGCCGCCGCCGTTCCCCCTGCTGCACATCGACACCACCTGGAAATTCCGGGAGATGATCGCGTTCCGCGACCGCATGGCACAGTCGCGCGGGCTCCAGTTGATCGTTCATACCAACCAGGCCGGGCTGGCGCAGAACATCAACCCGTTCGACCATGGCGCGTCGGTCTATACCACCGTGATGAAGACCGACGCGCTGAAGGAAGCCCTGACGCGGCATGGCTTCGACGCGGCGTTCGGCGGCGCGCGGCGCGACGAGGAAATAAGCCGCGCCAAGGAACGCATCTTCTCGTTCCGCAGCGCCACGCACGGCTGGGACCCGAAGAACCAGCGGCCGGAATTGTGGAACCTGTACAACACGCGGGTGAAGCCGGGCGAGTCGATCCGCGTGTTTCCGCTGTCGAACTGGACCGAGCTCGACATCTGGCAATACATCCTGGCCGAACGGATCCCGGTCGTGCCGCTGTACTTCGCCGCCAGGCGGCCGATCGTCTGGCGCGACGGACAGATGATCATGGCCGACGACGCCCGTCTGCCGCTGCAGCCGGGTGAGACGCCGGAACTGCGCATGGTGCGCTTCCGCACGCTCGGCTGCTATCCGCTCACCGCCGCCATCGACAGCGACGCCGCGACGCCGGAAGACATCGTGTGCGAGATGCTGACGGTCCGCACCTCGGAGCGGGCCGGCCGGCTGATCGACCATGACGAATCCGGCTCGATGGAGAAGAAGAAGCGCGAGGGTTATTTCTGATGACCCGCGCCGGCGCCGA
>JALHNV010000051.1 GCA_022843325.1 Pseudolabrys sp.
CCGCGGCTGAAATAGGCCGCCATGTGAGACGCATCGAGCTTGATGGCTTCGGCAAAATCCTGGAACGCCGGTTCATCCTGGCCAAGGCTGAGTTGGCTTTCGCCGCGGCCGTGAAAGGCGTCGGCATTCTTCGGGTCGAGCTTGATGGCGCGGGTCAGATCGGCGATGGCATTGGCGTGGTCGCCTTTGTCCTTGCGGGCGATGCCGCGGCTGAAATAGGCACCGGCGAAGTTCGGGTTGGCCTTGATTGCCTCGTCGAAATCGGCGATGGCGCGATCGAAGTTCCTGGTCTTCTGATACGCCTCGCCGCGGTTGCTGAGCGCGGCGACGAATTTCGGATCGATGCGCAGCGCCTGGTCGAAGTCGGCGATGGCGCGTTTGCTGTCGCCCTTGGCGTTGTAGGCCATGCCGCGCACGTTGAAGGCGGCGGTGTAGTCCGGCTTGATATTGATGGCCCGGTTCAGCGCCGAGATAGCCTGGTCGTAGTCGCGCTTGCGGTACAGCGCACTGGCCATTTCGTAGTGGGCGGCGGCGTACTGCGGATCGAGCTTGATGGTCTGATCGAAATCGGCGAGGGCGAGGTCGACGTTGCCCCGCGCCCGGTAGGCAAGGCCGCGGTTGTAGTGGGCGCCGGCGTTCTTGCCGTCCAGCTTGAGGGCCTGGGTGAAATCCGCGATCGCGCGCTCGTCGTCGCCTTTGCTGCGCAGAGCCAAGCCGCGGTTGTAATAGGCGAGCGCGTTCTTGGCGTCGATCTTGATCGACTGGTCGAAGTCGGCGATGGCGCGGTCGGCGTCGCCACGGGCGGCGTAGGTGACGCCGCGGTTGTACCAGGACAGCTTGTCCTTGGGATCGAGTTTGATGGCCTGCGAGAGGTCGCGCAGGGCGGCGTCGTAGTTGTTCTTTTCGTAATAGGCCAGGCCGCGGTCGTAATAGGCCAATGCATATTCGGCATCGAGCGCGATCGCCTGATCGAAGTTCTGGATGGCGCGGTCGTAATTGCGCCGGTCGGCGAAAGCGATGCCGCGGTTGTAATAGGCGATGACATAATTCGGGTTGAGCAGGATGGCCTGGTCGTAATCCTTGATGGCGCGCTCGTTCTCGTCGCGGTTGCGATAGGCATGGCCGCGGTTGTTGTAGGCAAAGGCGTCACGCGGATCGAGCAGGATGGCCTGGTCGAAATCCTGGATGGCGCGGTCGACGCTGCCCTTGGCGGCATAGGCGATGCCGCGGTCGTTCAAGGCCAGGACGAAGTCGGGCTTGAGCTTGAGCGCCTGGTCGAAATCCTGCAGCGCGCGCTCGTAGTCGCGGAGGTCGCGATAGGCGAGGCCGCGGCTGTGCCAGGCGATGGCGTCGGTCGGGTTGAGCTTGATGGCCCGGTCATAGTCGGGAATGGCGCGGTCCGGCTCTCCTTTGGCGCGATAGGCCATGCCGCGGTTGTAGAGCGCCAGCGCGTAATTCGGATTGAGCTTGATCGCCTGGTCGAGGCTTTCGATGGCGCGCTTGAAGTCGCGCTTGCCGTAATAGAGGTGGCTCAGCGTGTTGAGGACGACCGAGTTCTTCCGGTCGTGCAGCGCGGCCTGCTCGAGATCGTGCAAGGCGCGGTCGGATTCTCCGCGGTCGCGGTAGGTCAGGCCGCGGTTGCTGAGCGCTTCGCCGTGCTTCGGATCGATGGCCAGCGTTTCGGTAAAGTCGCGAATGGCGCTTTCGCTGTCGCCCTTGGCACGATAGGCCTTGCCGCGAACGGCATAGGCCTCGGCGCGGATTCTCTTGAGTTTCGTCAGCTCGATGACGGTGCTGCAAACGGCGATGCGCTGATCGGGCGAGCCGTCGGCGCGCTCGCAGGCTTTGATCTGCTCTTTGGTCTGCGCCAACGCGGGCGTCGCGGCGAGCAAAATGGCTGCCGCTGCTGTAACGCCGAAGAAAATTTGTGCGCCGCGATTCATGCTGGCCCCGTCACACCTGCAATTGAGTCAACTGCACCAAGCGCGATTGTCAGTTCGTGAAGGCAATTTAGTGTGATGGAACTGACCGAGTCGAAGGGTTGCCCGAGTTAACATTAACTCCCGGCGTTACGTGCGCCTGCGCACCGGGACGCGATGCATGTCGCGTTAACGTTTCCGGGTTAACGCGCGCGCGGTCACAGCATGCGTCGTCGTGCGGCGGCCATTAAAAAACGCGCCGCAAATATGCGGCGCGTTCTGCGTTCGACCGAATGGCGGCGCGGCTATCTCAGCGCGGCGGCACGCGCGGCCTTGGCGATGTCATCGAGCACATAGTCCGGCGGCATGACATAGGCCAGCACCTTGTGCTTCGGGTAGGTCGACTGCCGCACGGTCGGCCCGGAATTGCCCGACACCACGATCGGATTGCCCTGGCCGTCGGTGCCGCGCACGATGCCGACATGGCCGGTCTCGGGGCCCTTGCGCGAGAAGATGACAATGGCGCCGACGCGCGGGCCGTCGAGTTTCTTGCCGTATTTGAGGAAGGAGCGGGCGGCGCGCGACTGCGTGCCTTTGCCGCCGGCGCTGCGGAACACGAAGTTCATGAAGTCGGCGCACCACAGCTGAGTCGGCAAGCCGAGCTGCTTGGCGGTGCGGCCGCGGTAGCGCAGGGCTTCGATCAGAATGCCGGCTGCGCCGGGTACTTCAGCGGCGGCATCGGCGGCGTCGCTGCGGCTGCGCGACATCGTTTCCATCGGAACCGCATTGGCGAAGCGGTCGGTGGCTTTGGCAGAGCGTTCCGGGGCGGCGAATGCCGGCACCGCCGCGCCAATTGTGAAAGCACAGGTCATCAGAACTGCGAGCGCTTGTTTCATGTCCCCGATCTCCGACGGCTTGAGCTGCCGGGAGATTCCCCTTTTCCTTTGGCTTTCCACAACGCCACGCCGGCGAAGCGGCAGCACTACGATGGTTGCTAACGACTGCCCTGCGATGTTGGCGTGTCGTCGGCGCTGCATCCTTTCCAATCAACGGGGGGGACGGCAAGCAAATGCGGCGGATGGTTCCGCATAGCCTTTTGTTATGGTTAATGCCGGTTAATCTTCTGGCGCCGGAAGCGCTGTTCGCAAAGGAGAAATGCGGAAGGTCAGCGCATGTTGTACCGGATCGGCACAACGATCGCGATCCGCGCGTTGCCCATCTCCGGCGGCGGTGGCGGCAACGGCTGCGCCCGCTGCACCAGGTCGAGCGTGGCGCGGTCCAGCAGGCTCGAGCCGGAACTGCGGACGATGCGCGCATTGTGGACGCCGCCGCTGCTGTCGATGCTGAAGGCGAGCTGCGCCACGCCGTCTTCGCCGCGCGACTGCGCTTCCGACGGATAGCGCTTGTGACGTTCGAGACGCGCCACCAGTTGCGACTTCCAGTTCGGCACCGCGTTGGAATTGCGCGAGGAGGCGCCGGGCATCGGCGCAGCCGCCTGCGGGGCGCGGTTCTCGGCCGTGCTGGCGGCGCGGGCGACGGCGCGTTTCTGCTGCTTCTTCTTGACGACTTTCGGCTGCACCACCGGCTTCGGCGGCGGCAACATCGCCAGCTCCGGTTCGGGGGCCGGCTTCACATCGACCTTCTCGACCGGCTCTTCCGGAACGGGGACGGGATCGGGTTCGAGCTCGACCTTCTCGACCGGCTTTTCCGGCTGCACGTCTTCCGGCTCGGCTTCGGCCGACTGCACGGTGTCGGGCGGGACTTCCGTCGGCGTCGTTTCGGGCGCCACTGGCACCGGCGCCAGATCGATCATGATAACCGGCGCATTGGCGACCAAGTCGGAGCTTTCTGTCCATGTCGTGATCAAGGCCGCGGCACCGGCGATGTGAAACGACAGCGCCAGCACGAAGCAGGTGGCCCAGCGGGCGGTCTCAGGCCAGCGGCTGACGGCGACGATGTCGGGCGTTGCGTTCATGGCGCCGCCGGCGTGGCTTCGAGGCCGACCAGCGCGACGTGCAGATAGCCGGCGCCGCGCAACTCGTTCATCAGCGTCATCAGTTCGCCATAGGGCACGGTCTTGTCGGCGCGCAGGAACAGCCGCTGCTTCTTGTCGCCGGAGGTGGCGGCGTCGAGGGCGGGGCCGATGGCGGTGCGGCTGACGGTGTCGTTGTCGAGCGCCAGCGTCAGATCCGACTTCAGCGTCAGGAACAGCGGCTTGTCGGGCCGCTCGCTGCGCTGGGCGCTGGCGGCCGGCAGATCGACGGCAATGTCCACGGTCGCCAGCGGCGCGGCGATCATGAAGATGATCAGCAGCACCAGCATCACATCGATGAACGGCGTGACGTTGATCTCATGCATCTCGCTGAGATCGTCCTCGCCATGATCGAGACGAACGCTCATCTTTGACTCACTCGGCCGCGGTGGCTGTTCGGCGGCGCTCCGCCGGACGTTGATCGAAGGCGCCGCGGTCGAGATCGCGGCTGACGATGCGCAGGATCTCCGACGTTGCATCGGCGTATTGCGCGCGGTAGCCGGCGATCGAACGCGAGAACATATTATACATCACCACGGCCGGAATGGCGGCCACCAGCCCGAGCGCGGTCGCCAGCAGCGCCTCGGCGATGCCGGGTGCGACGACGGCCAGGTTGGTGGTCTGTGCCTTCGAGATGCCGATGAAGCTGTTCATGATGCCCCAGACGGTGCCGAACAGTCCGACGAACGGCGCCGTCGAGCCGATGCTGGCGAGGATGCCGGTGCCGCGCATCATGCTGCGGCCGGCGGCGGCTTCGATCCGCGACAGCCGCGAGGCGACGCGTTCCTTGACGCCGTCGGGTGACAGGGCGTCGGCGGACATCTTCAGTTCCGCATCGGTGGCGCGCACCATGGCGGCGGCGTTGCCGTTGCGCGACGGCACGTTGGCGACCGCCTCGCTCCACGACCGCGACTGGCCGAGCGCGTCAACCGCCTTGCGCATGCGGCGGCGCGCGAACATCAGCTCGGCCGACTTCGCCAGCCAGATGGTCCAGGTCAGCACCGAGGCGAGCACGAGACCGATCATCACCGCTTTCACGACGATGTCGGCGGCCTGATACATGCCCCACGGCGTCAGATCGCGCGGCAATTTGAGCGCGGCGTCGGGGACGGGCAGGGCCGTGGACGGGTTGAGGGCTTCGTTGACAGGAGGCGCCGCCGGCGCGGCTGAGTCCGGCGCGGGCGCGGCTTGATCGGTGGCGGCGGGCGGCAGGGTCGAAGGCGCTTGCGCCGCAGGGACTGGCGCGGCTGGCACTTGCGCGGCGGGGGCTGGCGCAGGGACTACCGGAGCCGGCGCCGCCGAATCCGCCACAGGTGGCGCCACGGGGGGTGTTTGCGCTGCGGCCGGCGGGATCGGACCGGCGAGCATCAAACCGATGGCGAGGATGCCTGCCAGGGAGCGATGCCAAACGGAAGCGCGACAATAAACGTGCATTTCAAGCCGGGTCCCTTGTGTCTGTCCGCGCCAGCCGAATGTAACAATATAACAAGACGGCGTCATTCCTCGGAAAAGAAGAATGCCAGGTGGCGTGTTGGGTCGTGATGGCCGCTTCGACCGGTTGGCCTAGCTATAGCAGCCTTTGCGGCCATGAAAATAGAAAACCGAAGTTTGGTTCCATATTTGAAGTATTCCAAACAGTATTCAATAGTTTAGAAGTATTCTAATTCAATAGTTATGACGATAAATCAGACTCTTGTTGACGACGAATACATAAAGTGTTTCCACTAATAAGCTAGTAATCGCAATGATTATTGGCGTTCTAAAGTATAATAATAGCTTGGGGGTTTTAAGATGAATAATGTTGTTGCAAGTATAGCTGCGGAAACTGTCGGTTCTGCGTTCGGTATCCCGCAAATGCTGAAATCGACTGGCCAGCAAAACCAAGTACATGCCTGCGACAATTCGTTCATCGACGACAGAACGTCGCACCTCGCCAATATTCCGTTTCAAGCCAACCGATCACTACTTCTGACCGCCGTTGGATTGGCTTCGCTGATGACTGCAGCGCCGGCGACCGCGCAGGACAGCGGCGGCCTGCAACTGCCGACCATCGACGTCACCGGCGACCAAAGCGGCGACAGCCCCGACAATACGCTGCAGAGCAACACCGGCGTGTCGCGCCTCGGCCGGGTGCAGGACATTCCGCAGACCGTCTCCGTCATCAACCAGCAGACTCTGCGCGAGCAGGGTGTCACCACGCTGGACCAGGCCCTGCGCAATGTTCCCGGCGTCACCGTGGCGATCGGCGAGGGCAACGGCGGCGTCAACGGCGACCAGTTCCGCATCCGCGGCTTCCAGGCCAAAGGCGACGTCTACACCGACGGCCTTCGCGACTTCGGCACCTATACCCGCGACAGCTTTGCCTATGAGCAGATTCAAGTTCTCAAAGGCCCGTCCTCCGAGAGCTTCGGCGTCGGCACCACCGGCGGCGCCATCAACAATGTCATGAAGAACGCCAAGCTCGGCAACTTCATGGACTTCGAAGGCACGCTGGGCATGGGGCCGCTGTATCGCGGCGTGCTGGACGTCAATCGCCAGATCGACGCCACCACCGCAGTGCGCGTCGTCGCCATGGGACACGACCAGGACATCGTCGATCGTGACCGGCTGTTCAACGACCGCTGGGGCGTGCTCGGTTCGGTAGGCCTCGGTCTCGGCACCGATACCACGCTGACCCTCAACTACATGCACCAGGACGGCCGCCGGTTGCCCGACATGGGTCAGGCGATCATCACGCCAACGGGACAGATCGGCCGCCCGATCTCCGAGTTCGGCGTCGCGCGATCGAACTTCTACGGCAAGTCGACCGATCTGGACGACACCAGCGTCGACATGTTCACGGCGCGCTTCAACAAGCAGGTGAACGGCTGGCTGACGGTGACCAACGACACCCGCGTCGCGTTCTACGATCGTTATTTTACGCAATCGGTCACCAGCTGTCCGGCGCCGGCCTGCATCAACGGTGTGGCGGCGGGCAACCAGAACGTCGCTTATGCCTTCGGCGGTCCGGCCGGTTACCGGCAGGAAACCTGGGGCGCGCAGAACATCACCACCGCGGTCGCGAAATTCACCACGGGCCCGCTGCGGCATGAACTGATCACCGGCGTCGACCTCTTCTATCAGTCGAATCAGCGCACCGACCTGGCGAACTCGTCGGCCAAGGTGGCGGGGACGATCGCGCAGCCGGATTTCAACGCGACCTATTCGATCCTCGATACGCTGGCCACGCGCGAAGCCAAGGCGACCACGGCTGCGGTGTTTGCCAGCGACCGCGTCTGGTTCACGGATCAGTTCTCGGTTCTCGGCGGGATCCGCCTCGACCGGACCGATGCGTCGTACCAGACCACGACCAACACCGGAGCGTTCAATCCCTCGCTCTCGTCCGGTGACACGCTGGCCAGTCCGAAGGCCAGCGCGATCTGGGAGCCGACCAAGCAGCAGACTTACTATGTCACCTGGGCGCGCTCTTATTCCAACCTGGCGGGTCAGTTCGTCGCCGACCCCAACGCCATCAGTAACGCCACGCTCGAACCCGAGCAGAACGACCTCTGGGAAGCCGGCGCCAAGATCAACCTGCTCGGCGGCCGGCTCGGCCTGACCGGCGCGTTGTTCCGCGTCACCAAAGGCAACTCGGTGCAAACCGATCCGACCACCGGCGACCTGGTTCAGACCAACGAGACCCAGCGCGTGCAGGGTGTCGAACTCGGCGCCACCGGCAAGGTCACCGACGCCTGGACCGTGCAGTTCGCCTATGCCTACATGCAGAGCGAGATCCTGTCGGCGGCGCCGGCGAACGTGGCGACCGTTGGCAACCGGGTCTCATTCGTGCCGGAACATGCGGCATCGCTGTGGACCACCTATGACGTGGCGCCGATGGTGCGTCTGCCCGGCAAACTCCTGGTGGGCGGCGGCGTGACCTACCAGGACGAATACTTCGTCAACAGCCAGAACACCGCCGTCATTCCGTCGAGCCTGATCTTCAACGGTCTGGTGTCGTACGAGCTCGGCAAGTACCGGGTGGCGTTGAACGCCTACAACCTCACCGACGAACTCTATTACGACACCGCCTTCGGCAACCGTGCGGTCGTCGCTGCGGGCCGCACCGTCACGCTGACGGCCGGCGTCCGCTGGTAACAGCGCGCCGCCGCGGTTTTCACCATCTGGCCGCGGTGGTCGCTAGCTGCACGGAGAGGGGTCCGGAAACGGAGCCCTCTCCGTGTCGTTTGTTTCGGGCTTCGGTCCCAACGCTTTCCAAACTCACGATGGCTGGGTTGAGACATGCTGGTTCGCATTACGGGTTTGCTGAGCAAGGATGAAGTGGCGCAGTGCCGCGCCATTCTGGAGTCCTCGCCGTGGATCGACGGCAAGACCACCGCCGGCGAGCAGGCGGCCAACGCCAAGTTCAATCTGCAGATTCCCGAAGGCTCGGCCGAGGCGATGCAGGCCGGCGACATCATCCTGCGCGCGCTGGGCCGCGCGCCGATGTTCACCTCGGCGGTGCTGCCGCTGCGCGTTTTGCCGCCAATGTTCAACCGCTATGACGCCGGGATGAAATTCGAGGCCCATGTCGACGGCGCCATCCGCGCCGTGCCCGGCGCCAACATGCGGCTGCGCGCCGACGTCTCGTCGACACTCTTTCTGACCGAGCCGGAGGATTATGACGGCGGCGAACTGGTGGTCGAGGACACCTACGGTTCGCACAGCGTCAAGCTGCCGGCCGGCGACATCATCATCTATCCCGCCACCAGCCTGCACAATGTCACGCCGATCACGCGCGGCAGCCGCTGGTCGTCGTTCTTCTGGACGCAGTCGATGATCCGCGACGACGGCCAGCGCACCCAGCTCCACGAACTCGACATGGCGATCATCCAGGTGCGGCAGAAGCTGACCGACAGCGATCGCGCTTCGGTGGCGCTGACCAGCCACTACCACAACCTTCTCAGGCGCTGGGCGGAGATGTAGGCTGACGCCATGGCGGGCGACCCGATCTACCGGACGACACTGGAGCGCATGAGCGCCGAGGACCTGCGCGCCAGGCTGGCGGCCGGGCCGGAGGAAGCAAAGCGCTGGATCTACGCCGCCGCCGTCAACGGTTATGCCGAGGCGCAGGCGATGTGGGGCCAGATGCTGCTCGACGGCCGCGACGTCGCCGCCGATCCGGCCGCGGCCTTGCGCTGGTTTCGGATTGCGGCGTCGTCCGGTCATCTCGACGGCATCAACATGGTCGGCCGCTGTTATGAGCGGGGGTGGGGCGTCGGCGCCGATCCGGCTGAGGCGGCCCGCTGGTTCCGCCAGGCAGCGGACAAGGGGCATGACTGGGCGCGCTTCAACCTCGCGACGCTGCTGCTGAAAGGCGAGGGCGTGACGGCGGATGTGCGCGAGGCGCTGTCGCTGCTGGTGCGTGCGGCGCGGCGCGGCCATGCCAAATCGATGAACATGATCGGTGTCGGCCGCGAGCAGGGCTGGGCCGGCCGCGTCAATGTGCCGGCGGCGGTTCGCTGGTATCGCCGCGCCGCCAACGGCGGCTGCTTTCGTGGCAGCTATCACCTCGGCCGCTTTCTCGCGGCGGAGGGGCAGATCAAGGAAGCGGCGTTCCGCTTCCAGCGCGCGGTCGACGGCGCGCCGGCGGACTTCTGCCGCGAAGCGGCGGAGGCGCTGCTGGCGCAACCGGAGCCGGAACTGCAGGCGATCGGCCGCCGCGCCTTGCTAAGGGCGGCGGCGACTGACGCGGGGGGTGATCTGTTTGCGTACGGGATGGCGCTGGCGCAGGGCCGCGGCGGGTCGGTCGATCTGGCCGGGGCCAAGCTGTGGCTGGCGCGCGCCGGGGCGCAGAATTATCCCGGCGCCACGGCGGCACTCGACGATGTGCTGGCGCAGGAGCAGTCGGCGCGCTGGCGCGCGCTGCGGCAGTCGGTCACCCGGCTGCCGGTGTCGCTGTTCGGCGATGGCGCGCGCTAGCGCCGGTACGGATAATACGGATCGGGCTGCACGTAATACTGCGCGCGCGGCGCATACTGTCGCGGCACGTATTGCGGCTCGGCGTAGCGCGGCTGCACATAGCGCTGCTGCGGCTGCACGTATTGCGGCGGCGCGGCGCGGTAATAGTAGTAGCGCTGGCCGTCATTGTACTCGCGCCAGTTCTCGCGCACCACGACGCGGCGTCGCGGCGCGGGCGCGGCCGGCATCACCGACACGAAGCCGTCTTCATCCAACATCTCGATGTCGTCGGCCGACTGACGGGCATTGGCGGCCGCCGCCGGCGCATTGCGCCGCGCCACGGCGGGCGCCGTCTCCGGCAGCTTGCCGCGCAGCACGACCTTGGTGTTGGCCATCTTCTCCTGCTTGACCAGGTCGAACAGGATCTTGGCATTGGCGCGCGACAGCCGCACGCAGCCTTTCGAGGCCGGGCCGCCGAGCGCCTTGAGGTGATCGGTGCCGTGAATGGCATGGCCGTTCATGGTGAAGAAGATCGAATGCGGCATCGGCGCGTCGTCCCACTCGCGGCTGTAGTGGTCGGCCTCCATGCGGAACGGCTTGAACTCGCCGACCGGCGTGTCGTGGCCGCGGATGCCGGTCGATACCGGCCAGTTGAACAGTTCGGCGCCGTCGAGCTCCACCGTCATGCGCTGTGCCGTCTTGTCGACGGTGATCAGCAGCGCGGCCTGCGCCGGCAGGACGACGCCCAACGACAGCATCGCCGCAGCGAACAGCGCGTAAAAACGGTGGCGCATCGATAGAACTCCAGACCCCCGGGGACCAACTGTACCATATCAACGCCTGAGGCGGCATTGTGGCCACGCGACAAATTGGCTTTGGGTAAAGATCACGGTGCCGTGCTTAAGACCGCCGCTCGGGGCGGCCGGAACTTGTCGCAATACGTGCCGCTACAGCAGCGAGTTGCCGCGCACGTCGATCGCCTTCTCGATTTTGACCAGCGCGCCGATGCCGGTGTCGGCACCGGCGTGGGTCTGCTCGCGCGGCACCAGTTTGGCGAATATCGCCTCCCGTACCGGGCCGCTCTCGTGCAGCACGACGGTGCCGAAGAAGCGCAGGAAACCGGACTCCAGCACGCCGTCGCGCTGCGCCTTGAAATTCGCGTACATGATGCAGACGCGGGCGTCGTGGCCGAGGTTTTCCAGCACCAGCCGCTTGGAGCGCTCCCACCACGCCAGGTGCGTGTCGTCGAACACGATCATGCTGCCCTTGGGGGTGAGGTTCGGCCCCTGCGGCCCGGTGGTGGCGACGAGGCAGGGATAGCCGTCGTCCCAGGCGTTGCGGATCAGCGTCGTGATGGTGGCGGAAAGGGGCATGGGGCATCCTGCGGTGGCCGGCGCCCGTTTGTAGCGCAAACGCGGCGCGCCGGCAGCGCCGGTTCCCCTCTTTTCCCGCGCCGCCATCGTCCTTACATGCGGGGCAACCGGAAGGACCCTGCGCGATGTCGGAACCGCTTGTCGTTGTTATCCCCCACCGCCTCGGCAAGGACGAGGCGCTGCGCCGCATCCGCGACGGGCTCGGCCGCGCCAAGGGCGAGTTCGCCGCCCTGCTGACGCTGGAGAACGAGACCTGGGACGGCGACCGGCTGACCTTCGGCGTCAAGGCGCTGGGCCAGCGCGCCAGCGGCATCATCGACGTCGGCGAGACCGGCGTGCGGCTGGAAGTGACGCTGCCGTGGCTGCTGGCGAAATTTGCCGCCGCCGCGCAGCGCGTCATCGGCCAGAAGGGCACGCTGCTGCTGGAGAAGAAGTGACGCGCGCTTATTTTGCGGCGCGCGGTGAACCGTTTGGTCCGGCTCGCGTTGGGTCCTATTGAACAGCCTTCCGCCACGGCCGGCCCAGCAGGACGACGCAATGACCCTTGTTTCCAAGACCAAGCCGGACCGCCACCGGATCGATCTGTCGAACGACAGCGTCGCGCGGCACTGGGCCAAGAAGCTTGGCCATTCGCGCGAGGAGATTGCCGCGGCGGTCGAGAAGGTCGGCGACAACTGCGAGACCGTGCGCAAGGAACTCAAGCTCGCCGCGGCCAAGGCGGCCGCCAAGGCCGAAGCCAAGGCGGACGCGGTGCCGGTCGAAGGCGCGATGAAGGTGGCGACCGCGACGTGATCTTTCTTCCCTCTCCCTTGAGGGGTGAGGGACGCCGTCAATTCCCCAGCAGCAGCGTCCAGTAGCGCTGGCCGTCATCCGCCACCGCGGAGCCGAGGCCGTAGCGCGTGACATTGCGCAACAGCATGTTGGCGCGGTGACCGGGCGACGCGATCCACATCTTGTAGACGCAGGGCGCGTCCGGGCAGCCATAGGCGACGTTCTCCGCCCCGGCGCCGGTCGACACGCCGGCCATGCGCGCGTGGAAATTGCGGTGATCCATGGTCTTTCGGCTGGCCATGTCGCGCGCATGCGCCTGCGCCGCGCCGTTGAGCGCCGTGCTCTGCGTCAACGGCTTCAGCTTGTTCTGGGCGCGGAAGGAATTGATGTCCTGCGCGATGGCCGGCGCGGCGGCGACAAGCGCGGCCATCAGCGCGGCACCGGCAACGGCGAGGGGGAGACGCGGGCGTGTCATCAGCTGACGCAGATGTATTGCGTGCCGCGCATGCCGAGACGCTGCGCCGCGCCGCGCGCCAGGTCGAGCCGCGCACCCATGCGGTAGGATAGGCCCCACGGGCCGGTGTCGTTGATGCGGATGGTGAGCGAGCGGCCGTTGTGCGGATTGGTGACGGTGAGGCGGGTGCCGAGCGGCCAGGTGCGCGCCGCGGCGGTGTTGCCGTTAACGTCGAAGCGCTCGCCCGACGCGGTGCGGCGGCCGGCGCTGTAATAGCTCGCCAGTACTTCCTGCCCGGCGCATTGGCCGGTCGGCTTGACGTAGCGGTGGACGGAGCCCCAGCCGGCGGCGGAGGCCGGGGGGGGTACGGCGAGTGCGGTGGCAGTGAGCGCCGTGAGCGCAAGCGCGATGACGATGGGCTTCATGGCGGCGGTCCCCGGTGGCGATGGGGCAGGAAGCGCCGGGGAAAGTGGCGGGAGAATGGCGGGCGGCGGGGCTGACGGGCCGAGTGCTCAGCTTCGCGTCGTCATGGCACCCGGTTATGTGCGTCGTCCACGAAGCCTGACATATGACGGCCGCGGCGGGTTCCGTGCAGGCATAGTCAGGCCGCTTATGTCGACAGGTATTCGGCGCATCGCAACAGTCCTGCCCGCGAGTTTCACCACGCAGTCCATGTAGTGCCGCCCGCGATATGCTGATCGTTCAAAGGCGACGAGGCCTTCGCCAGCCTTGTGCCCAAGATCGTTTGTATTCTCCGCCTCATTGCCTTCATTGCGGACCATCCAATTTATTTCGGCCCCGGACGGCAATGAGAGCGGGTTAGTTACTGTAAAGGTAATGTCGCAGTCTTTGGGAATTGGACCAATAGCATTTGAGCCATGGAATGTCCGTGGCGGGTTTGTTTTGGTTCGTGCAGCCACATCGACTTCGGGAAATACTACCCGAGCCGGAAGCGTGTTGATAGACTTAGTCAGTTCTTCGGTGAGGTCTGGCATGGGAAACATATGCTCGAACGCTTCTTGCCAGATATCTGCGGCCGCTATCTCTTCGTCCTGTTCAACAGCGCGATCAGCGACGTCGAGGAATGTTCTCAACTTCTGAATAATTTGTTGTATTTGCTCGAATGAGAGCCGGCCCGAAAGGTTCTCTTGCTTGTTGGCCGGATTTAATACATCCGTATCTTCGTCGAGGCGTTTGACTATTTTATCGAGAATGGCTTGCAAAGCTTCGTCGTCGGGCCCAAGTTCATCAACGCCAATTTCGACAGCCGCATCGGCGACTAGAACTGTTAAGAGTATCGAAGATGGTCTGTCTGCGATTTTTGCAAACTTGAGCGACGCCCAAGCTTTCAAGTACTTAACAACCCGACGTACTTTAGCCCTTGCCTGATCTTCCGACGTTCCCTTGAACCACGCGTATATCGCTTTTGGGTCGCTGTCTTCCCATTCATCATCTTCTGTAGCTAGCGATCTGGCGTCCTCGTCTGGATCAAGATGATACGCCGGTACGTCAATATGAAAGTCCTTGTCGAATCGAATTCGACAACATCTCTTCTTTGGCCAAGTTACCTCACGAACAATGTCTTGGTTATCATCGGCGAAAGTCTGAAGGCTTTCCTGAACCATTGATTTTAGCTCTTTCGGTCGATGGTCGCCGCCGTCATCTGATCCCTCCCAGCAATAATAGACCCCCAAATCGATATCAAATTCCTGTCCTATGCGGGTGGGGCGAATTTGAGTTCCAAATTTGTAGGACCCTTGCAACCAGCTTTGAATTGAATAGCCACTTCGGTCATTCAGGTCAGCTAGCAGATGGTCTGCCAGCAAATTCCATCGCTCTTGTTGATCTTCAAACTGTTCTTGGGTCGGCGTAATACGCCGAGTTAGCGTCTGCTTATCTGGGTCGTTACTGCTATAAAATAAAGAAGATGCGGCGGCCATAGGATGCCCTTATTGTTTAAAAAAATATGGGTTCTGCTGCGCTCTGTTTTAGAAACCAATCTAATTTCTGATTATTTATCTCGCGCCTGATTGTCGCTTCAGACAGTCCGTTAATGGTGCTTTGAGCGTTACGGGTCGCGATATCGAGGCCTAGATATCTTTCCTGTTCTTTAGATTGCTCCTCGTCCAAACGGAGATAGCGATCTTGAAGGAGATGCCGAAGCATGAAATCAGTGCTTCGTTCTTGCGTCGCAATCATAACATTGACCAGTCGTTGATCTCGCATCCAATCGAACCAGCCGAGCGCCCGGCCTGTTGCGTGGGCAAACGAGAATCGTGAGGTCGTCGTGCCAATACTTAATAGATGGACTAGCGATTGGGGCTTTTGGAAAAAATATTGAGCCTCGTGTAGTGCCAAAATGCCTGGAGAATTTGCATACAGGCCGCCATCGACAAAAAGGGACGCGCCCGCTTCCGCCAACGGAAAGTATGTGGGCGCTGCAGACGTTGCCAACGCCACATCAAGCACTCTCAGGTGCCGATCAAGCTTGAAGGTCGGGTGATGCGGAGTTTTGAAAAGCTGTGGCTCCCCTCTGGTGACGTTAATTGCCGGGATTATGACACTGTGTTTTAGGTCACCTACGAGCATGTCATGTGGGATGATTGAAGTAATGGTGTCGCGGAGGGCGTCCGAGGAATATTTCGGTCTGAACGCGCTCGTAATTATGTCTACGAGAGTCTCCATGAATGACTGTGGACCGGAATTTCTGGGAAATATGGTTGGGCCGTCTTTTTCGAAAGCTTCTTTTATCTTCTGGGCAGGAATTTCGGCTGCAAGTGCGAGAGCAATAATTCCGCCAATAGAAGTGCCAGCAAGCAAGTCAAAATTCTTGCTGATTGGCTTTCCGCTCTGTTGCTCTAAGGCGGCCAATACGCCACAGGTATAAAGGCCGAGGAAACCGCCGCCGCTCAATGATAAAATCCGAAAAGGATCATCCGATTGTGTCGAGTTTTCCATACAATCGATGGTAGACGAAGGCTAAAAGCAGAACAATTGCGGCCGGGTTCTTGTTCACACCCTCTCCACAAAACTATCCACGACCCGCTTTTCGCCGGCCTTGTCGAAGGCGATGGTGAGCTTGTTGCCATCGACCGCGACGACGTTGCCGTTGCCGAATTTCTGGTGAAACACGCGCTCGCCGACCGCGAACAGCGCGGTGGCGCCGGTCGATTTGGCGATCAGTTCGCCTTCGATGGTGATGGGCTTGGGGCGGCGGACGCCTGACGGAGCACCGCCAGATGAGCCACCCCCCTCCCTGTCCCTCCCCCTCAAGGGGGGAGGGGACGATGAAGCGCGGCCGCGGCCGCCACCGTGATCCGAGCCCGCGCCGTCGTCCGGCCCGCTCTGGTCGACATCGTCGAACACGCCGTCCGGCACATAGCGCGGGCCTTTGCCGTCGCTGAAGCCGCCGCGCGGTTTGCCGGTGACGTCAAAACCGCTGGCCCCCTTGCGGCTCTGCGCGCGCTGCCAGCCCGGCGTGGTGTAGGTCGAGCCGAACGACTGCGTCTCGTCGAAGCGGCTCGGGCCATAGCCCGACATGCCGAAGCCGCCGGTGCCGCCGGCCGGTTCCTTCACCTCGACATGCGCCTCCGGCAGTTCGTCGAGGAAGCGCGACGGAATGTTGGTCGACCACAGGCCGTGAATGCGCCGGTTCGAGGCGAAATAGATTTTCGCGCGCTTGCGCGCCCGCGTGATGCCGACATGGGCGAGGCGGCGTTCCTCCTCCAGCCCGTTGCGGCCGCTTTCGTCGAGCGAGCGCTGGTGCGGAAACAGGCCTTCCTCCCAGCCGGGCAGGAACACGGTGTCGAATTCCAGTCCCTTGGCGGAATGCAGCGTCATGATGTTGACGGCCTGCTCCTGTTCGCCGCGGTCGACATCCATCACCAGCGAGATGTGCTCGAGGAAGCCCTGCAGGTTCTCGAACTCCTGCATCGAGCGCACCAGCTCTTTCAGGTTCTCGAGGCGTCCGGCGGCGTCGGCCGAGCGGTCCTTCTGCCACATCTCGGTATAGCCGCTCTCGTCGAGCACGATCTCGGCGAGCTCGGCGTGCGGCAGCGTGTCCTTCTGCTTGCGCCAGCGCTCGAAGCTGCCCATCAGCTCGCGCAGCGCCTGCCGCGGTTTCGGCTTCATCTCGTCGGTGGCGGCGATCGAGGCGGCGGCGGCCGCCAGCGGAATGCGCTGCTTGCGGGCGTGGTCGTGCAGCATCTGCACCGCGGCGTCGCCGAGGCCGCGCTTCGGCACGTTGACGATGCGCTCGAAGGCGAGGTCGTCGGCCGGCTGGGCGATGACGCGCAGATAGGCGAGCGCGTCGCGGATCTCGGCGCGCTCGTAGAACCGCGGGCCGCCGATGACGCGGTAGTTGAGGCCGAGCTGGATGAAGCGGTCTTCGAACTCGCGCATCTGGAACGAGGCGCGCACCAGAATGGCGATCTCGTCGAGCGGATGGTCCTCGCCGTCGTCGCGGGCCGCGCGCTGCAGCTGCTCGATCTCCTCGCCGATGGAGCGGGCTTCCTCTTCCGAATCCCACGCGCCGGTGACCTGCACCTTCTCGCCGACGACATCCTCGGTGCGCAGCGTCTTGCCGAGCCGGCCCTCGTTGTGCGCGATCAGATACGACGCAGCGGCGAGGATATGGCCGGTCGAGCGGTAATTGCGCTCGAGCTTGATGACCTTGGCGCCGGGGAAGTCGTGGTCGAAGCGCAGGATGTTGTCGACCTCGGCGCCGCGCCAGCCATAGATCGACTGGTCGTCGTCGCCGACGCAGCAGATGTTTTTTTGCTGCTTCTCCCTCTCCCCGTCCTTCCCGGGGAGAGGGTCGGGGTGAGGGGCGCTTTGCGAGGGAACATCCCACGTGTCTTCCAGGCTCAGCCCCTCACCCGACGCATCCTCGCTTCGCTCGGACGCGCCACCCTCTCCCCGCAGGCGGGGAGAGGGAAGGGAAGCGCTCGCCTGCGCGCTCGGCGCCTGCGACAGCAACCGCAGCCACAGATATTGCGCCACGTTGGTGTCCTGATATTCGTCGACCAAAATGAACTTGAAGCGCTGCTGGTATTGCCGCAGCACGTCCGGGTTTTGCCGGAACAGCCGGATGCACTCCAGCAGCAGGTCGCCGAAGTCGGCGGCGTTGAGCGTCTTCAGCCGCTCCTGATAGGCGGCGTAGAGCTTCTTGCCCTTGCCATTGGCGAAGGAGGCGGCTTCGCCCGCCGGCACCAGATCCGGCGTCAGGCCGCGGTTCTTCCAGCCGTCGATCAGCATCGCCAGCATGCGCGCCGGCCAGCGCTTGTCGTCCAGCTTCTCGGCTTCCAGCAGCTGCTTCATCAGCCGGATCTGGTCGTCGACGTCGAGGATGGTGAAGTCGCTCTTCAGCCCGACCAGTTCGGCGTGACGGCGCAGGATCTTGACGCCGATCGAATGGAAGGTGCCCATCCACGGCATGCCCTCGACGATCGAGCCGACCATCTTGCCGACGCGCTCTTTCATCTCGCGCGCCGCCTTGTTGGTGAAGGTGACGGACAGGATCTCCTGCGGCCGGGCGCGGCCGAGATTGAGGATGTGGGCGATGCGCGTCGTCAGCACGCGGGTCTTGCCGGTGCCGGCGCCGGCCAGCACCAGCACCGGCCCGTCCAGCGTCTCGACCGCCTCGCGCTGCTCCGGGTTGAGATCGGCGAGATAGGGCAGCGCGCGCTGGCCCATGGCGCGCGCGGCAATGCCGCCGGCGGCGGGCGCCGGGCTCACAGGGGCAGGGGTGTAGCGCTTGGGTTCGGCCATAATATGCGATGATTCCTTGCCGCCCGAACATGGCATTCGTGGGGGCTGATTTCGAGGGCTGGCGGCGGCCTTGTCGGCATTCCCCCACCGCTTTAGCCTCAGACGCCGAGGTTTTTTGCCGATTCAAGGAGAAGTTCCGTGCGTCTGAAAGACAAGGTTGCGGTGGTCACCGGGGCGGGGCGCGGCATCGGCCGCGATATTGCGCTCGCCTATGCCCGGGAGGGCGCCCACGTCGTCGTCAATGACGTCGACCCGGCGACCGCCGCCGCCACCGCCAGCGAGGCCGGCGGCCGCAGCCGGGCCATCGTCTCCGACATGGGCAAGTCCGCCGACATCCACCGCCTGATCGACGAGACGGTCGCCGCATTCGGCCGCGTCGACATCCTGGTCAACAACGCCATGAAGATCATGCCGGGGAAACTCGAGGCGCTGCCGGAGGAGTCGTGGGACATCACCATGAACATCGGCCTCAAGGGCGCGTTCCTGGCCAGCCAGGCGGCGGCCAAACACATGATCGCGCAGCAATCGGGCTGCATCGTCAACATCGCGTCGATCGCCGGTCTGCACCCGTACAACTGGGCCGGCGCCTACAGCGTGGTGAAGGCCGGGCTCATCATGCTGACCAAGCTGCAGGCGATGGAGTGGGGCCCCTACAACATCCGCGCCAACGCCATCACGCCCGGCTATATCCGCACGCCCGGCACCGAAGGCATGTACGGCGATCCGGTGATCTACGAAGGCCGCCGCAAGGGCGTGCCGATGGGCCGCGTCGGCGACGGCGAGGACATCGCCGGGCCGGCGGTGTTCCTGGCCTCGGACGAGGCGCGCTACACGAGCGGAAGCGTGCTTGGCGCCGACGGCGCGCAGGCCGTCGGCTATTTCCTGTCGGTGCCGGGACGGCGGTTTTCCGGCGGCAGCGTGGAGTGAGGGCTCAGGCCGGCGTCACGCCGGTGAGGCCGAAGTCGTTGCCTTTGAAGAGCAGGGGCATGTCGAGGTGCTTTGCCAGCGCGTAGGCGAAGCAGTCGCCGAAGTTCAGACTGCTGCGTTGGCCGCGGCCCTTGCCGAATTGCCGATAGGCTTGCCGGGCTATGGCGGCTTGTGCCGCCGTAAACGGCAAGACCTCGATCTGCAATTTGCTGGCAAGCTGATCGAACAGCGCGCCGACCGTCGCATCCTTTGCTTCGCAAACGATCGCGGTTTCCAGCCAGGTCGGCGCTGCCATCACGCAGCGCCGATAGGTTAGCGCGCGCTCAAGCAAAGCGTCCGCGTCCGCTTCGTTGCGAAGAATGGCGATGACCGCAGACGAGTCGAAGACGAGCGTCCCGTCTCCGGCAGACTCGCTCATTTTGGCAGGCCCCGCGCGTCGTACAAATCGTCTTCGGACAGGAAGTCGTCCGGCTTGATGCGGCGGCGAACCTCGGCCTGGATCTTCCTGATTTCGGCCAGAGTGCTGGTACGGTCGCGTTCGGCATCGGGAGATTGTTCGGTGCGGGTGCGGTCCAGCCGCTCCTGCAGCGCCTTGCGTACAGCTTCGGTCTGGCTCTCGCCGGTCAGCGCGGTGAGTTCGCGGACCATCGCGGTGACGTCGGCGTCCTTGATGTTGAGTTGCGGTTCGCCCATGGCAGAACTCCCTGGGGGCCATTCTACCATAACCGGAAGGCCGCCGCACGCCGCCATTAAATCATTGACGACAATGAAAGATCAGATCTCGATCTTGCTGTAGATCGTGATGTTCAGGCCGATCTTCTCGGCGGTCAGCGTGACCCCGGTGGTGCAGTTTTCGTGCGGCTGCAGCTTGCCGCTGGCGATAGCGCTGCGCACGACCTTCTCGATCTCGCGCTGCGCGGTGCCGTTGATGTTCTTGAGGAACTGGGCGACCGCCGCCTTGACTGCCGTGTCATTCATGGTGCGTTTCTGAACCTCCGCTGGCGCGCGATAAAGCCCCTGCCGCGGTCAATCCGCGGCGCTGGTTAACGTCACAATCGTAAACGGCGCGGCCGCTCCGGCGTTAGCGATATTGATCGATACCGCATGCCGGCCGCCGAAATCCATTCTATGCATTTGTGGTGACACCGGCACCGGTCGATTGCCCGACAGGCGCGATACGTCAGTGCCTTCAGGACAGGAGCTTTACGTGAGCTATTTTTCCGCAACCAAAGGCGATCGCGACAGCCGGCCCGCCAACGTCAACGCCGGTGAGCCGCGGCTCGCCGCGCAGCCCGCGCCGGCCAAGGCGCCGGACGTCGTTTCCGTGGTCGGCCCCGGCATGACCATCACCGGCAACATTGTCTGCGCCGGTTCGGTGCAGGTCTTCGGCCGCGTCACCGGCGACATCCACGCCGCGCAACTGGTGATCTGCGACGGCGCCGACGTCGAGGGCAAGGTGATCGCGGTCGACACCGTGATCGACGGCAAGTTCAAGGGCACCATCCACGGCAACACCGTCAAGCTGCAGCGCACCGCGATCGTCGACGGCGAGATCTACAACCGCTCGCTGACCATCGAGCAGAACGCGCAGTTCGAAGGCGTGGCGCGCCGGCTCGACAGCCCGGTCGATGCGCCGGCCAACATGCTGGCCAAGATCCAGCCCGTGGCCGAGCGTCCGGTGATGCTGTCGATGGCGCAGGCGGTGCCGGCCTACGATCCCGTTGCCTGAGCGACTCAGCCTTTATCGGGCATCGCGATGCGGCGGCCGGCACTGTCCGGCCGCGGCAGACTTGAATGCGCGGCCTTCATCGCCGCCAGTGCGTCCATGACGGCCGGCGGAAACGGTGCCACTTTCTTGGCCGTCATGTCGACGTGCAGCGTCATGGTCTCGCAGGTCGCCGCCACCCAGCCCTCGGTGGCGTGCCGCAGTTCCTCGAATACCTGAAACCGCTTGGCGTCGTGGTCGAGCAATTGCACGCTGACCTGCACCGGGTGATCGAGGTGCAGCTCGCGCAGATAGCGCATGTGGGTTTCGACCACCATGGTCGAGTGACCGGTCTGCTTCAGGTAATCCGGCCCGACCCCGATCAGCTCATAGGCCTCGTCGACCGCGCGATCGAACAGCACGCCGTAATAGGCGACGTTGAGATGGCCGTTATAGTCGATCCAGGCCGGCTCGATGGCCATGACCGACGACAGGAAGGGCGCGGGCTGTTTCACGGGGGGCATGTCGGCACGCAGAGGTCAGGGGCGGGTCGGCTTTACCTACGACAGCGCCGCCTCGGTCGTCCACTTTCGGTGCTGCGAAACGTCAAAAGATACCTACATAGAGGGTATTGCCGGTCGACGGAGAGGATTTAGCGATGAGCGCGGTGGGGTTTGACGCATGCTGAAGCTGCCGACGCGCGATATCCTACCGGACTGGCTGGCCGATGCCGTCAATCTTACCGAACTGGCCAAGGGCTCGACCGTCTGGCTGGCGGTGACCGGCCTGAGCCGGGCCGGCAAGACCGTGTTCATCACCAGCCTGATCCACAATCTGCTCAGCGCCCTGCACAATCCGAACCGCATGCCGCTGCTGCGCGTGGTCGGCGAGGGGCGGCTGCTCGCCGCCCGGCTCGAGGGCGCGCGGGCGCACCGGCTGCCGCGCTTTCCCTATGCCGCCAACATCGAGACCATGGCCAATGGCGGCTGGCCCGACCGCACCGCCGACATCAGCGAGATCGGCGTCGACATCCGCTTCGTGCCGACCGGCATGGTCGGCCGCATGCTCGGCCGCATCAGCGGCGACGCGGCCACGCTGAAGCTGAAGATCGTCGACTATCCCGGCGAATGGCTGCTCGACCTGCCGCTGCTGTCGCAGAGCTATGCCGAATGGTCGCGCACCACGCTGGCCCTGTGGCAGAAGGGCACCCGGGCCGAGATCGGCGCTGACTTCCTGTCCTTCATCGGCGATCATGCCGCGACTGAAGAAGCCAGCGAGGCGGTCGCCAAGCAGGCGCACGATCTGTACCGCGCCATGCTGATGACGGCGCGCGACAAGCACGGCCTGAGCTACCTGCAACCCGGCCGCTTCGTCTGTCCGGGCACCATCGGCGAGGTGCCGTATCTCTGGTTCGCGCCGCTGGCGCTGCCCGACGGCAGCGACCGCACCAAGCCCGGCACGCTCGGCGCGCTGATGGAAGAGCGCTACGAGGTCTACAAGCGCGAGGTCGTCGCCGAGTTCTACAAGACCTATTTCCGCAACTTCGCGCGGCAGGTCGTGCTGGTCGACGTACTCGGCGCGCTGCTGGCCGGCCGCACGGCGTTCGAAGATACGCGGCTTGCCACCGAGGCCATCCTGCAGAGCTTCCGCTACGGCCAGCGCAACATTCTCTCGACGCTGCTCGGCAGCGCGCGGGTCGAGAAGGTCCTGTTCGCGGCCACCAAGGCCGATCACATTCCCGATCTGCAGCGCGATCACCTCAGCGCGCTGTTGCGCAATATGGCGGCGGTGCCGGCGCTGGAGGTGCGCGGCAGCGACGCCGACATCGACGTCACGGCGCTGGCCTCGGTCGCCTCGACGCTGGAAGGAACGCAGGAGATCGACAGCCAGCGCGTGCCGGTGGTGGTCGGCCGTCCGGTCGGCGGCGCGACGCAGGCGAAGTTCTATGTCGGCCAAGTGCCGATAAGGCCGCCGCGGCCGGAGCAGTGGGGCGCGCCATTCCTCGACATCCCGGTGTTCGAGCCGCCGGTGATCGATCCGGCACCGGTCGACGGCGTGCCGCATATCAACCTCGATCTGGCGCTCGAATCCCTGATCGGAGACCGGCTGCGATGAGCGACACCAAACAGCACGACGGCTTCGGCCCGCGCGTTATTCACGAGGCCGAACCGTCACGGCCGGTCGATACCGCGCCGCGGCCGAACGTGTTCGCCACCGCCGAGACCGAACGCGTCGTGCCGCCGGAGCGCAGCCCGGTGACGCAGGCGCCGCGCGCGGTCACGGCACCGCGCCAGCGCGACGGCTGGGTGCGGTTCGGCCTTTACGGCGTCGGCGTGGCGCTGGCCGGCTGGCTCGTGGTCGATGCTTATCTGTGGATCAACAACGCCTTCGTCAGCAGCGTGGCGCTCGGCTGGGCGGCGACCGCCGCCGCGGTCGCGGGCATCGGCGGCGCCGGCCTGGTGATCGGCCGGGAAATGAAAAGCTACTTCGCGCTGAAAAGCGTCGAGGCCAACCAGCGGCGTTTCGCTGAAGAGGACCTGCGCCCGGCCGACATGCGGCACGCCATCCGCGACGTGCTGGCGGTGATTCCGCGCGACCGCGAGACCGAGGCCGCGATCGAGACCTTCCAGCGCCAGGCGCAGCCGCATCACACCCCGGCGCAGCAACTGGAGCTCTTGTCGCGCACCGTGGTGACGCCGCTCGACCGCCGCGCCGAGCAGGTGGTGCGCCGCGCCACCGCGCGCGCCTTCGGCATTACCGCGGTGTCGCCGACCGCGCTCACCGACGCCGTCTTCTTCATCGCCATGAGCGTGCGCATGGTGCGCGGCATCGCCACCTGTTACGGCCACCGCCCCACCGCAGCGGCGACCTCACATCTGGTCAAGCGCCTGCTGGTCGAAGCCGGACGGCTCGGCGCGGTCGATCTCGCCGGCATGTCGATCGCCCAGCATCTCGGCGGCGCGGTGGCTGAGCGGCTGGCCGCCAACACTGCGGAGTCGATGTACGCCAGCCAGCGCATGGCGCGCATCGGTCTGATCACCATGGGCATGTGCCGTCCGGTACCGTTCCAGCCGCACGAGGTGCCGGGCATGTACTCGGCGCTGATCGGCAATCTGTTCAGCGGCAAGGCGGCTGCATCTCCGGTCGAGGACTGACAGCTCCGCTTTTCCACAGCCTGCGCGCCATTAACCAAAAATTAACGATCTGCTGACCGGGCGGTATCGCTGCGCTATCCTGCAAGAAAAGCAGGAGCAGGGGCATGGCTGGCAAATTGGCCCGTGGGGCTTTTCTCATTATAATGGGGCTGATGGTGGTGTCGTGGGCTGTGTCGGTCGGCCAGAACAGCCAGGCCGAGCCGCAGGACGCGCGGCCGATCGACCGCATCTATTCCTGAAACAGGAAGGCCCAACCGCGGCACGCCGCGTTCACCGGTCTCCGATCCTCTGCTAACGTCCGCGGCGCAAGACGGACGTGAGGCAGGGGATTTTTCGTCATGGCGGTTGCTAAAATTGCCGCGCGCAATGCCGACGGCATTGCCGCCGCCATCGCGGAACTGGCGGCTGCCTTCGGCAACCGCGTCGTGACCTCGCTCGCCGTGCGCGAGCAGCACGGCAACACCATCACCTGGATCCCGAACCAGCCGCCCGACGCGGTGGTCTATCCGCAGAGCACCGAAGACGTGCAGCGCATTGTGCGTATCTGCGCCGCCCACACCGTGCCGGTGATCGCCTTCGGCGCCGGCTCCTCGCTCGAGGGCCACGTCAACGCGCCGCATGGCGGCGTCTCGATCGACATGCGCGACATGAACAAATTGCTCGGCGTCCACGCCGAGGACCTCGATTGCGTCGTGCAGCCCGGCATCACCCGCAAGACGCTCAACGAGCAGCTGCGCGACAGCGGTCTGTTCTTTCCGATCGATCCAGGCGCCGACGCCTCGCTCGGCGGCATGGCGGCGACGCGCTGCTCCGGCACCAATGCGGTGCGCTACGGCACCATGAAGGACAATGTCATCGCGCTGAAGGTGGTGCTGGCCAACGGTGAGGTGATCGACACCGCGCGCCGCGCCAAGAAGTCCTCGGCCGGCTACGACCTGACGCGGCTGATGGTCGGCTCCGAGGGCACGCTCGGCATCATCACCGAACTCACGCTGAAGCTGTCCGGCATTCCCGAGGCGATCGCCGGCGGCATCTGTCCGTTCCCGTCGGTCGAGGCCTGCTGCAACGCCGCCATCCAGACCATCCAGGCGGGCATTCCGGTGGCGCGCATCGAACTGCTCGACGCGCTGCAGGTGCGCGCCTGCAACCTCAACGCCAAGCTCGGCCTGCCGGAAGTGCCGCTGCTCTTTCTCGAATTCCACGGCACCGAGGCCTCGGTCGCCGAGCAATCGACGCGCTTCGGCGACATCGCCACGGAGCTGGGCGGCGGCCCGTTCACCTGGACCACCAAGGCTGAGGAGCGCACCAAATTGTGGGAGGCGCGGCATCACGCCGCGCTGTCCAACTTCGCGCTGCGTCCCGGCGCCCAGATGATCGCCACCGACGTTTGCGTGCCGATCTCGCGGCTGGCCGAATGCGTCACGGAAACCCAGGCCGACATCGCCGAAAGCCGGCTCGTGGCGCCGTTGGTCGGTCACGTCGGCGACGGCAATTTTCACCTGACGCTGCTGATCGACCGCGACGATGCCGACGAGGTCAGCCGCGCCAAGGCGCTGTCGGAGCGGCTGGTGGAGCGGGCGCTGGCGATGGACGGCACCTGCACCGGCGAACACGGCGTCGGGCAGGGCAAGATGAAATATCTCCTGGCCGAGCATGGCGCGGCGGCGCTGGCCGCCATGGCGGCGATCAAGCGCGCGCTCGACCCGCAGAATATTCTCAACCCGGGCAAGATCATCGCCGGGGATTTCACTGTGTCCTGAGGGCCCCTGCGACATAGAATTGCCGCCAAGAACCGGCAATACTAGCGTACACAGAGACCTTGAACCGCACGCGCAGCCCGGCTGCGGAACGGACACCCGTATTGCAGACCACTTTGCTCGGACTGGGGATTGCGATCATTCTGGCGCTGGTGACAGCGCTGGTGGGTCCCCTGCTGATCGATTGGGGCGGCTACCGCTCATTGTTTGAGCAAGAGGCCAGCCGGCTGATCGGGGTGCAGACGCGGGTCACCGGCACCATCGACGCCCGCCTGCTGCCGTCGCCGCGGCTCACCCTCAACGAGGTCGAGATCGGCAGCAACGCCGACACCATGCGCGCGAGGTCGCTCGGCATCGAGTTCGCGCTCGGGCCGCTGTTGCGGGCCGAATGGCGCGCCACCGACGTGCAGATCAATGGGCCGCAGGTGACGCTCGGCCTCGACCCGTCGGGCCGCGTCAAGGCCCCCGGCATCGCGATGGCGTTCAATCCCGACGCGCTGATCATCGACCGGCTCAGCATTGTCGACGGCACGGTGACGCTGGCCGACGCTGCCAATGGCGCGACCGTGACGCTCGACCGGCTGTGGTTCAACGGCGAGGCGCGCTCGCTGATCGGCCCGGTCAAGGGCGAAGGTGCCGTCCGCATCGGCAGCGAGCTCTATCCGTTCCGGCTCTCGGCCGGCCGTTACACCGAGGAGACCGGCACGCGCGTGCAGCTTCACATCGATCCGGTCGGTTTTCCGCTCAGCATCGATGTCGCCGGCGCCCTGATGCTCGGCAACAGCGAGCCGCGCTTTGACGGCACGCTCATCATGGCGCGCCCGGTCGGCATCGGCCTGCGCGGCTCGACGCAGGTGAACCAGACCGTGACGCAGCCCTGGCGCGTTAACGGCAAGCTCAAGGCCAGCGCGCAATCGGCGCTCCTTGAAGAAGTCGAGTTCGTCTACGGCCCGGAAGAGCAGGGGCTGCGACTCACCGGCGTCGCCGACTTCAAGTTCGGCGCCAATCCGCGCTTCGACGGCCTGGTGTCCGGCCGCCAGATCGATCTCGACCGCACGCTGGCGCCCGCCGACGGCAGCCGCGCGCTGCCGGCCGCCATCGTCCGCCAACTGGTGGCGCTCGGCGGCGGCGCGTTCCGGCCGACCTTCCCGATCCAGATCGGCGTCGGCATCGATCAGGTCACGCTCGGCCACAACACCGTGCAGAACGTGCGCGGCGATATTACGTCCGATGCCGGCGGCTGGAATCTGGAGCGCTTCGAATTCCGCGCGCCGGGCTTCACGCAGGTCAGGCTCAGCGGCCATGTCGCCGTTGCCGACAACGACGTCACCTTCACCGGGCCCGCGGAAATCGATTCCACCGACCCGAAGGCGCTGGCGGCCTGGCTCGAAGGCCGCACCGAACCGGCGCAGGCCGATCTGCGGCCGCTCAGTCTGCGCGGCGAAGTCACGCTCGGCAGCGAACGCGTCGCGGTCGAACGGCTGCGCGCCGAGTTCGACCGCAAGGCGGTCGCTGGCCGCATGCTCTACATGTTCGCCGCCGAGAGGCGGCCGGCCAAGCTCGACGCCGAACTCAACGCGCCCGAACTCGACATCGATGCCGCGCTCGCCTTCGGCAAGGCGCTGGTCGCGGGCTCCACCGCCGCCCGGCCGCAGGACATGACGATTGCCGCCGATATCGGCCGCGCCACCGTCGGCGGCTTCGTGGCGCGCAACGCCAGTGCCCGGCTCAAGGTCGATGGCGATGGCTTGCAGATCGACCAGCTCTCGGTCGCCGATCTCGGCGGCGCGGCGTTTTCCGCCAGCGGTCGCATCGACACCGTGGCGGCCTCGCCGCAAGGCAGCATCCGCGTCGATCTCACCGCGCCCGACATGCGGCCGGTGCTGGCGGTGCTGGCGCGCTTTGCGCCCGCAACCGCGAAATCGCTTGAGGCCGCGGCGCCGCGCATGGCGCCGGCCAAATTGCAGGCGCGTCTCACCATGGATGGCGCGGCGCCATCCGCCGCCCATCTCGGGCTGGCGAAATTCAACATCGACGGCGGGCTCGGCAAAGTCCGCGTCGCGCTGAACGGCGAGGCCAATGTCGACGCGGTCGCTTATACGGCCGGTAACGTGCGGCTCGACGGCAGACTGGATGCCGATGACGGCCGCGCGCTGGTCGAAATGCTCGGTCTGCAAAACACGGTGGCGGCATCCGCCGGTCCGGGCGCCCTGACGCTGCGCGCCAACGGTTCGTCGCGCGGCGACATGACGATCGAAACGCGGCTGACCGCCGGCGGCCTCGACGCCAGTGCCAGCGGCACGGCGCGTCCCTTTGCCGATACCCGCGCGGCGACGCTGCGCGCCAGCATTGTGCGCGCCAACCTGGCGCCGCTCGGCGGCGCCGGTCGCGCCGCCTTGCCGGTCACGGCGAGCGGCCAGGTCGCGCTCAAGGGCAACGATCTCACGCTGAGCGACCTCACCGGCACGATCGGCGGCGCCGCGCTGCGCGGCCGGCTTGGCGTCACGGTGGCGCCGCCGCACCGCTGGCAGGGCGACATCGAAGCCGACACCGTCGATGGCGCCGGCGTGCTGGCCGCGGCGATCGGCTTTCCGGCCGGGGGGACCGGCACCAATGCGGCCTGGGTGTGGCCGAGCGAACCGTTCGGCGACGGCGTCTTTGGCGATGCGGCCGGGCAGGTTGCGGTCAGGATCGGGCGTGTCGACCTGTCGCCGCGGGTGACGGCGCGGCAATTCAGCACCACGCTGCGCCTCGGGCCAGACGAGATCACATTCGACGACATCAGCGGCCAGGTCGCCGGCGGCCGCCTCGCCGGCACGCTGTCCTTCGTATCCGCCGCCGAAGGTTTGAAGACGCAAGCGACGCTGTCGCTGACCGGCGCCGATGCGGCGAGCCTGCTGCCGCCGAATGCGCGGCCGCCGGTCACCGGCGCCTTCAGCATCGCCGCCGCGCTCGAGGGAAGCGGATTGTCCCCGGTGGCGCTGTTCGGTTCGCTGAAAGGCTCGGGCACCATCGGCGTCGCCGACGCGCAGTTCGCCGGGCTCGATCCGCGCGCCTTCGATGTGGTGACGCGCGCCGTCGATCTCGGCCTGCCGGTCGATGCCACGCGCATCACCACGGTGGTCAGCCGCGGTCTCGATGCCGGCCGTCTGGCCGTCAGGAGCGCCAGCGGCGCCTTCACCGTCAGCGCCGGCCAGATGCGTCTGGCGGAAGCCACCGCCGCGGCGAACGACGCCGCACTGGCCATCAACGGCCGCTTCGATCTCACCACCGGCATACTCGATGCGCGCCTCGTGCTGTCGGGCCTGGCGGAATCCGCCGGCAACCGTCCGGACATCCATATGTCGCTGAAGGGCCCGGTGGCGACGGTGTCGCGCAGCCTCGACGTCTCGGCGCTCAGCGGCTGGCTGACGCTGCGCGCGGTGGAAAACCAGGCGAAGAAACTGCAGGCGGCGGAAGAGGCGGCGGCGCGTCGCGCTGCCGAAGAAG
>JALHNV010000052.1 GCA_022843325.1 Pseudolabrys sp.
GGCAGGCGCTGGCGCCGGCGCAGGGGCGGGCGCGGCGGCGGCCGGGGCCGGCGGCGGCAGCGTGGCACTGACGACGGTCTTGCAGGCCGGGCTCAGGCTGGCGACGTTCTTCTGCAGGCAGGTGAGGGCGTCTTTGCCGCCTGGCGATACCCCCGAGCATTTTGACATGAAATCCGAGCGGCAATTGGCGCGCATGGCGCTTTGCTGTTCCGGCGTGATCTGCGCCATGGCCGCGGTGCCCGCCAGCGTCAGAGCCGCGATACTGGAAAGCACGATCACCTGTGTGAAGACTGGCCGCATGATGTTTGCCCCTGTTGACGGGCGTCGCGCCGCTGAGCGCCGCGCACAGCCCTCGCCGCAATTATGCGGAGGACTGCGGCACGCTGTCACCTGGAAAGAATTGGGTGCAAAGTGCCGCCGGAGGGGCTGACGCCTTCGCCGCCAACGGCGTATCGTGCCGCCGGAAGGAGCCTGCCATGCCGATGGATGCTGGAGAAATCGAACGCCTGATCAAGGCGCGTCTGCCCGATGCGCAGGTGACGATCCGCGATCTGGCCGGCGATGGCGACCATTACGCCGCGACCGTGATTTCAGCAGCGTTCCAGGGCAAGTCCCGCGTCCAGCAGCACCAGATCGTCTACGAAGCGCTCAAGGGCCAGATGGGCGGCGTGCTGCATGCGCTCGCCCTGCAAACCGGCACGCCGGAAACAAAACAATAGGGCTTGGGCACGCATTTTCGCGTCAATGGAGGCGATAGTGCCGGGTACGTGGACTTCTGGGCTTAAACGCCTGCCGCTGCCCGCAGTTATTGGTGCCGCAATTGCCCTCAGCTCATATGTCGTCGCTTCAATTTATAAGCAAGGGTACAACTCGATCGTTACCAGGCTGCACGACTACAGCCGTGAAATCCAGGAGACGCGCAGCGTATTTTTGACGTCGAGAATCTCCAAGTCGGTAATTAACAATTTCGAAGACCAAATTTCGACCAACCGCCTGCAACTGCTCTATCTTCGTACTTTGGCGCCGCTAAAAGACGCCCCGCCGATTGACGACAGTCAGTTTTATGTCGTCAGCCCGGCCAACAACGATGTGCGGCGTCGTTTATCGTTGGATGAAAATGGTGTTCTCGACCGGTTGTTGAGATCTGCGCCGCGCCAACTAAAGGATTTCGAGATCGATTTAGGCTCGTATCGACGCAACCGTTGGTTAGGTGGTATTGATGATCTTAGGGAATGCGTGGACAATGAAGATACCACGGGCACGAAAGCTTTCTTGACCGCGTTTGACAGTTTGGGTAGGGAGCGCGATGCAATCATTTCGCGGCCCGCACCTGATAAAATCGATATTGTCGATTACGCAGAGTGGATGACGGCACGCTATGCGTTTGTTGAAAGGGTCTTGTTGCAAGTAAAGATTTCTGCGCTCCTAGCGCTGTCGGAGAAACAGTCGGAAGAAGTCAGGCGGGCTCTTAGGTTGCGCGAAATTATCGACGCAAAATGTTTCGAAACCTATCGCGCTGATCACAACCAATTCATGTCGCTTGTGCTTGATGATTTGCGCGAGCAAATTTCCGCAACAGCTCTGCCGCGGTATGAAACGAGGAAGCGATGGCTAGAATCCGCCGAGGTTGCACTTTATTTCCTGGGCGTTCTGGTAGCCCTCGCCCGGGAAAAGCCGCGGAACAGCGAGGCTCCAGCGAAAGACCGTTCCAGCGCCCCGAGGTCGCCGCCCCCCATCCGCCGCCCCGCGCCTCGGCGCAGGACTAACATGCAGCCATGAACCGGCCTGTCCGCATTCTGTCGCCTGACGGCGCCATCGCCCCGACCGGAACCTGGAGCGTTGGCACGCGCGCCGGCGACTTTGTGTTCGTGGCCGGCATGCGCGGCATCGACCCCGTCACCAATGCGCTGGTCGACGGCGACGAAGCCCGCATCCGGCAGGGCTTCATCAACATGCAGACCATCGCCGAATCGGAGGGGGCCGGGCTCACCGATTGCGTCCGCCTGACCGTCTTTGTGACCGACATGGCGGCGCTGCGGCCGCTGGTGAACAAGGTTCAGGAGGACTTGTGGGCGGGCGGACCTTATCCGCCGCGCACCATTCTCGAGGTTTCCGGGCTCAACCAGGACGATATTTTCGAGGTCGAGGGCACCTTTTACGCCCCGGCCGGGCCCGTTTAACGGGCATTCCCGGCGGTTCCACAGCCCCCTTGGGGTGGTGGCCGGATTTGCGCTACATATATCGGCTATCGGCGTCAGGCGATTTGGCCGCCCGAATTCGACGTGCGCGGCGCCGCCCAAAAGGATCGGAACCTATGGCTATCGAGCAATTCATCGAGAACGAAGTGAAGGCGAATGACGTCGTGCTGTTCATGAAGGGCACGCCGCAGTTTCCGCAGTGCGGATTTTCCGGCCAGGTGGTGCAGATTCTCGACCATCTCGGCGTGAGCTACAAAGGGCTCAACGTGCTGGAATCAGACGACCTGCGCGATGGCATCAAGGCCTATTCGAACTGGCCGACCATTCCGCAGTTGTACGTCAAAGGCGAGTTCGTCGGCGGCTGCGACATTGTCCGCGAGATGTTCCAGGCCGGCGAGTTGCAGACGACCTTCAAGGACGCCGGCGTCGCGACGCGTCAGGGCGCGTGAGCGTATAGCCCCGATCGCGCGCAGCGATCCGACAAAACAAAACCCCCGCCTTTCGGGCGGGGGTTTTTTCGTTCTCGGACCGGTGCGGTCAATTTAGCGCGAGTAATACTCGACCACCAGCGACGGCTCCATCTTCACCGCGTAGGGCACATCGGCGAAGGCCGGCACGCGGGCGAGGGTGGCGGTCAGCTTCGAAGTGTTGACGTCGATGTAATCGGGCACGTCGCGCTCGGACAAAGCCTGCGCTTCGAGCACCAGGTTCATCTGCTTCGACTTTTCCTTGACCTCGATCACGTCACCGACCTTGGCGCGGTAGCTCGCGATGTTGACGCGCTTGCCGTTCACGGTGATGTGGCCGTGGTTGATGAACTGACGCGCCGCGAACACCGTCGGCACGAACTTGGCGCGGAAAATGATTGCGTCGAGACGGCGCTCGAGGAGACCGATCATGTTGGCGCCCGAGTCGCCTTTCATGCGGATGGCCTCGTCGTAGATGCTGCGGAACTGCTTCTCGGAAATGTTGCCGTAGTAGAAGCGGAGCTTCTGCTTGGCCTTGAGCTGCACGCCGTAGTCGGAGAGCTTGCTCTTGCGGCGCTGGCCGTGCTGGCCGGGGCCGTATTCGCGCCGGTTGACCGGGCTTTTCGGCCGACCCCAGATGTTTTCGCCCATCCGGCGGTCGATCTTGTACTTTGATTCCATGCGCTTGGTCATCGCGTCCTCGTCGAGTTCGATTAAGGGGTGAGGAACCGCGCCCTCCTCTGTCCCGGATCACTCCGGAACCGACAGGCAGACCTCGATAGCGCAAGGCCGTACCACGGGTCGCGAAACGCCTGTCCGGCCCTTCAGGGCTGAGCAGACGGGCGGGTTCTAGGGGGGAAGTGGCCGGGTGTCAAACCCGGTGCCGCGGGCGGGGATAAATGGGCGGTATCGCCGTCAAGTGTGAAATTTGTCGCGCCTGCGACGATTTGTCTTGCCCGCTGAAACGGCAGTTGGCATGGATAGCGCCGTCAGCCCGGGCCGTCTGCAGTTTCCTGCTGTGAAGTCGGACTGATTGAGCCGATTCCTGGCCCGATGGACCAAGCGTCGATCCCGGTCGTCACCCTTTACCCCGCTGTCCCCGCGGCCGCGGGCAGGAGACCCTCCCATGCTGACCGACATATTCTCGGGCCTGACCCACGAGGCGCTGGTCGCCTTCGGCCAGGTCATCATGATCGATCTGGTGCTGGCCGGCGACAATGCCGTCGTCATCGGGCTGGCTGCCGCCGGCCTGCCGGCCCACCAGCGCACCAAGGCCATCATGTTCGGCATTCTGGCCGCCACCGTGCTGCGCATCATGTTTGCGTCGGTCGCCGTGCAACTGCTGGAAATCGTCGGCCTGCTGCTGGCGGGCGGCGTGCTGCTGCTATGGGTCTGCTGGAAGATGTGGCGTGAACTGCGCCACCCGCCGCAAGAGGTGGAACTGGCGGCGCTGGAGGAGGGCGGCGCTGCCGTCGACGCCGCCAACCCCGGCGCGCCGCAAAAGACATTCGCCCAGGCTGCCTTGCAGATCGTCATCGCCGACGTTTCGATGTCGCTCGACAATGTGCTGGCCGTCGCCGGCGCCGCCCGCGACCATCCGACCGCCCTGATCTTCGGTCTCGCATTGTCAATCGTGCTGATGGGCATCGCCGCGTCCTTCATCGCGCGGCTGCTGACCAAACATCGCTGGATCGCCTATGTTGGCCTCGCCATTATTCTCTACGTATCGCTGGAAATGATCTGGCGCGGCTTCTGGCAGATACAGGCTTACGCGGCCGGATAAAACCCGAACGCCTGTAGCGCCTTCGCCAGCGCCGGCGAGGGCGCTTGTCCTGACGTGAAGGCAATCTGTGGCGGCGGCGCGTTTGCTGCCGCCGCTCGGTCCTGAAGCAATGCTGCAACACGCCGCGCGATCGCCGGCGCCGGGTCCAGCCAGTCGACCGGCCACGGCGCCGTGGCACGGAAACGCTCGACCAGCAGCGGATAATGCGTGCAGGCGAGCACCACCGTGTCGGTGCGGCGGCCGTCCGCATCGACAAAGCAGGCAGCGATCTCGGCGCCGATATCCGCATCGCTCACCGGATGACCGGCCAGCTCGGCCTCGGCATAACCGGCCAGACGCGGCGAGCCGACCAGCACCACATCGCAACCGGTGGCGAATTCGCGGATCAGCGCGCGGGTATATTCGCGGCTGACGGTGGCCTGCGTGCCGAGCACGGCGATCCGTTTCGACACCGAGCGCGCGCAGGCGGGCTTGATCGCCGGCACGGTGCCGACGAACGGCACGGTAAAGCGGGCGCGCAGGTCCGTGAGCGCCAGTGTCGAGGCGGTATTGCACGCCACCACCACCAGATCCGGGGCGTGGGCGGAAATCGCAGCGCCGAGTACATCGCGCACGCGCGCGATCAACGCAGGTTCCGGCAGGTTGCCGTAAGGAAATCCGGCGTCGTCGGCGAGATAGACGAAGCGCGCATCGGGCCGCACGGCGGCAATTTCGCGGAACACGGTGAGCCCGCCCAGCCCCGAGTCGAACACCAGGACGGTCGCAGGTGCGGTTTCGGACATGGCGGCCGCTTCGGCAGTCGAATCGGGAGAAGACATCAGTGCAACGACCTAAAACACGCGCAATTCATCGTGACAATGGGCCACAGCAGGTAATGGGGTTCCCAGACGTTTCTTCATTAAGAGGGGCGTGACAGTTAAATGGAGTTCGACGTTATGCAATTCAAACATCTGGTTCTGGGCGCCGGCTTGCTGCTCGGTTCCGCCTCGATCGCCGCCGCAGCGCCGGCCCTGGTCACCACCGATCTCAATCTGCGCAGCGGCCCCGGCACCAATTACGGTGTCGTCAACGTACTGCCCGGCGGCTCGACCGTCGATGTGCTGAACTGCTCGGGCTCGTGGTGCCGCGTCGGCTGGGGCAATTCGGTCGGCTTCGCCAGCAGAAGCTATCTCGATGTCGCCGGTGGTCCGGTGTATGCCGTCGCGCCGCCGCCGATCGTCGTCGCGCCGCCGGTGTTCGGTTATGGCTACGGCTATCGCAGCGGACCCCGCTTCCATAGCGGCCCGCGCTTCCATAGAGGGTCGCGTCATCATTATCGCGGCGGTCACGTCCGCGGTTCCGGACCGCACTCCCGTGGCGGCGCGCGCCCCGGTCCGCGTGCGGCCGGTCCTGGCCCCCGTCCGGGCGTGCCCGCCAACTTCCAGCCGCGGCACTTCCGTTAACGAAAAGTCTGGCGCGCCTAACGCTTGAGGCGCGCCAGCAACTGGCCGAACATCAGCAGGCCTTGCGGCCAGTATCCCAGCCGCGAGGCCGCGTTGATGTGGCCGAGCTCTCCCGCATTACAGAAATCCGCACCCCAGCTCCGCGCGAAGTCCTCGGCGCGTTCGAGCGTGACAAACTCATCATTGGTGCTGGCGACCACCAGCGACGGCACCGGCAGCGAGGCGCGCGGCATCGGCGCGAAGTCGCGCGTCGTTTCCGGCGTATGCGCCGGCGACTCGACATCGGACGGCGCCACCAGGAACGCCGCGACGACGCGGCCCGGGTCTTTTCGCGCCAGCCAGTGCGCGGCCAGCGAACACGACAGGCTGTGGCAGATCAAAATCGCCGGCCGCGTGCCATTGGCGACGGCGGCATCCAGATTCTTCAGCCAGTCGTCCAGCTTCGGATCGTCCCAGTCGTTCTGAAGCACGCGGCTCGCGTTGCGAAACGCCAGGCACCAGTAAGATTGCCAGTGCTCGCCACCGGAATTGCCGAGGCCGGGCAGGACGAGCAGATCATAGTCGTTGGTGGCGTCGTGCATGATCACACCAAGGGCAATGGCTGAGCCGGTCCGGCGGGCGGCTCAACGCGGATCGTGTCGCCGGGCCGCACGTCGCCGCCGGTCAGCACGATGCTCATGATGCCGGACTTGCGCACCAATTTGCCGCCGGCGTCCTTGTCCAGCGTGGCGTGCAGCAGGCCTTTCCGGAAGCTGTCGATCTGGTGGCACGGATTGCGCAGTCCGGTCACCTCAATGACGGCCTCGTCACCGAGATACAATTTGGTGCCCGGCGACAGGCCGAGCAGGTCGATGCCTTCGGTGGTGACGTTTTCGCCGAGATCGCCGGGCTTGACGTCGAAGCCCTTGGCGCGGACCTCGTCGAACAGCTCGCGGTGCATCAGGTGCACCTGGCGCAGGTTCGGCGCGTCGGCGTTTTTCCGCTGGAGATAAAGGTGCTGCACCTTTTCGCCCAGGTGGGCGTCGCCTTCGACGCCGAGGCCCGGCAACAGCCTTATGCTCGGCGCCAGCGGTTTGCTGAAGTGATGGCCCTTATCGACACAGACGGCGACGACCCGCCCCATGGCATTTCCAGTCATTGCTCAACTCGCGCCGAACACACGCTTGAAGATGGTATCGACATGGCGGAAGTGGTGATCGAGATTGAAGTTGGCGTCGAGCTCGGCGTCGCTGAGCCGCGCCTTGACGTCCGGATCGGCTTTCAGCAGGCCGAGGAAGTCGTTGCTCTCGCCGCTCCACACCTTCATCGCGTTGCGTTGCACCAGCCGGTAGGCGTCCTCGCGCGGCGCGCCTTTCTGGGTCAGCGCGATCAGCACGCGTTGCGAATGGATCAGGCCGCCGAGCTTGTCGAGGTTCTTCTGCATGTTCTGCGGATAGATCAGCCACTTGTCGACCAGCCCGGTGAGCCGCGCCAGCGCGAAGTCGAGCGTCACGGTGGCGTCGGGCCCGATCATGCGTTCGACCGAGGAGTGCGAGATGTCGCGCTCGTGCCACAGCGCCACGTTCTCCATCGCCGGCATGGCATAGCCGCGCACCAGCCGCGCCAGCCCGGTGACGTTTTCCGACAGCACCGGATTGCGCTTGTGCGGCATCGCCGAGGAGCCTTTCTGCTTCTCGGAGAAGAACTCTTCGGCTTCCAGCACCTCTGTGCGCTGCAGATGCCGGACCTCGATCGCCAGCCTTTCGACAGAGGAGGCGACCACGGCAAGCGCGGCGAAATACATGGCGTGCCGGTCGCGCGGGATCACCTGCGTCGAGATCGGCTCGACCGACAGGCCCATGGCCTTGGCGACATGCTCTTCGACGCGCGGATCGACCTGCGCGAAGGTGCCGACCGCGCCGGAGATGGCGCAGGTGGCGACTTCCTTGCGCGCGGCCACCAGCCGCTCGCGGCCGCGGGCGAACTCTGCATAGGCCTGCGCCAGCTTGAGGCCGAAGGTGGTCGGCTCGGCATGGATGCCGTGCGAACGGCCGACCGTCGGCGTCAGTCTGTGTTCGAAGGCGCGGCGCTTGAGCGCCTCCAAAAGCTTGTCGGTGTCGGCGATCAGGATATCGGCGGCGCGCACCAACTGGACATTGAAACAGGTGTCGAGCACGTCCGACGAGGTCATGCCGGAATGCATGAAGCGCGCTTCCGGCCCGACGATTTCCGAGACATGGGTCAGGAAGGCAATGACGTCATGTTTGACTTCCGCTTCGATGGCGTCGATCCGCGCAACATCGAAGGTGGCGGCGTTGCCCTTGGCCCAGATGGTCGCGGCCGCTTCCTTCGGAATGACGCCGAGTTCGGCCATGGCGTCGGCGGCATGCGCCTCGATCTCGAACCAGATGCGAAATTTGGTTTCCGGCGACCAGATCGCGACCATGTCGGGGCGGGAATAACGGGGGATCATCGAGGGTTTCCGTGCGTCATCTGAGGGCTTGTCATCGCCGGGCTTGTCCCGGCGATCTCGCTTAGGTGGGTCAGTGCCTTTCTGATCGGGATGGCCGGGTCAAGCCCGGCCATGACAATCGAGAGGCACGAAACGTTTCACGCCGCTTCGCCGCGCGCGACGGCGCCGGCCTGGCGGATTGCCGCGATGTTCTCTTTGTACTTGCCGCCCTTGAACACCGCGGAGCCGGCGACCAGCACATTGGCGCCGGCCTCAACGACCTTGGCGGCGTTGTCGGGGGTGACGCCGCCATCGACCTCGATGTCGATCGGACGGCCGCCGGCCAAGGCGCGCACGGCGCTGATCTTGTCGAGCGCCGCCGGGATGAAGGCCTGGCCGCCGAAACCGGGATTGACCGACATCACCAGGATGAGGTCGACCAGATCGATGACGTTCTCCAGCGTCGACACCGGCGTGCCGGGATTGAGCGTGACGCCGGCCTTCTTGCCGAGCGCGCGGATCGCCTGCAGCGAGCGGTGAACGTGCGGGCCGGATTCGACATGCACGGTGATGATATCGGCGCCGGCCTTGGCGAAGGCCTCGAGATACGGGTCGCAAGGCGCGATCATGAGATGGACGTCGAAAATCTTGCTGCTGGCGCTGCGCACCGACTTCATCACGTCGGGACCGAACGAGATGTTCGGCACGAAGTGCCCGTCCATGACATCGACATGGATCCAGTCGGCGCCGGCGGCGTCGATGGCCCGCACTTCCTCGCCGAGCCGGGCGAAGTCGGCGGCCAGAATTGACGGCGCAATGGTGAGTGGGCGCATGGAGCCTCCGGATGCCGTCCGGGTAACACGCGCCGCCGGGGCGGGCAACGTGCGGAGGCGCCAAAGCGCCGCCTGTTAACGCTTTTCGGCCATCCAGCGCGCCAGCGGTTTGACCAGCGACGGCATCAGATAGATCGGAAACTGCGCCAGGGCGAAGTAGAACCACGCCGTTTCCGGCAGCGTCGCGCCGAGCGCGGCCATCACCACGCCCAGATTGCGGAACCCGGCCAGAAGCCCCACCACAAGGCCGCGATCGATTCCGGCTTTCAGAAACACCAGCGTGCTGAGCCCGATCAGGATCAGGGTCAGCGCCACGATCAGCGCCAGCAGCCCGATGGCAAACAGCGGGTCCGCCATGACGATGCGCGGCACGCCGTCCATCGCTGCGATGGCGAAGATGAAGACCATGATGACGTTGAGCCCGTCGATCGGCTCTTTCTGCCGCTCGATCCATTCCTGGCCGACGGCGCGGCGGATGCCATAGGCGACCGCGCCGGAGGCGCCGAAGAACAGGAACATCTTGATGCCCAGTTCGACCGGCGAAAACATCGAAGTGCCAAGGAACAGGTAGCTGAAGGCGACCGTGGTCACAGGCGCCATGGCGCTGGAAACGATCAGGGCGAACAGCGAGAAAGCGACGTCCAGACCCATCAGCGCGGCAAAGGCTGCCGACGATGTGATCGGCGCGGTGGCGATGTGCAGGATCATGATCGCATACAGCGCCGGCATCGACTCGCGAATGCCGAACAGGCCGTAGGCGACGCCAAACAGCGCCGGGACAGCCACCATCACCCACAGCGACACCAGGATGGTCAGGCGCGGTGCGCGGACGTAGCGGCGGAAGGCGGCCGGATCGGTGCGCAAATAGGAGAACAGCAGCAGGATGAACACGAGTTCGCCCAGATACGGCTTCACATAGGCGGCGAGCGGCGGCAGCGCGAGGCCAAGGAAGATCGAGACCGCCAGCGCGCGCGTGCCTTGCCGACCGAGCCATGCAAGCGCGGCGCGCAGCCCATTCAGGAAAGGCATAGGTGACGACTCCCGGCGCGGCGTAGTGAAGCGGTCATAGCGCCTGCGCCCGGACCATTCCATCTATAAAACAAGCTGGCCGGATCGCGCCGGCGGAGGACATACCATGGCACGCACCGACGCAATCGTGCTGGGCGCCGGCATTGTCGGCACCTCGATCGCGCTGCATCTGATCAAGCGGGGCCTGAGTGTCGCGCTGGTTGATCGCGCCGGCATCGGCGAGGCGACGTCCTACGGCAATTCCGGCGTCATCGAGGGCAGCACCATTCTGCCGCCGGCTTTTCCATCGACGCTGAGCGGTCTCCTGAAAGTCGCGCTCAAGCGCGCCAGCGATGCCAATTATCACCTCTCGTTCCTGCCGCAGGTGGCGCCGTGGCTGCTGGCGTTCCGCGCCGCCTCCAGCCCGAAGCGCATTGTCGAGACGGCGCGGCTGAACCGGCCGCTGTTCGCCCGCGCGCTGTCCGAACACGAAACGCTGATGCAGGAGTCCGGCGCGGAGCGCTATCTGCGCCGCACCGGCTGGGTCAAGCTGTACCGCAGCGCCGACGTGTTTGCCGCGCTCAAGCGCGAATTCGATCTGGCCGGCGAGTTCGACTTGCCGCTCGAGACGCTCGATACCGCGGGCGTGCAGGCGCTGGAGCCGTCGCTGCGGCCGGTGTTCAGCAACGGCGTGTTCTGGCCGAAGGCTGCCAGCATCAGCGATCCGCTGGCGGTGACGCGGGCCTATGCGGCGCGTTTCGCCAAGCTCGGCGGCGTCACGCTGACCGGCGATGCGCGTTCGCTGCACCGCTCGGGCAGCGGCTGGCGGGTCGAGACCAAAGAGGGCGGGCTGGATTCGCCGAACGTCGTGGTGGCGCTGGGGCCGTGGGCGCCGGATCTGCTGGAACCGATGGGCATCCGGCTGCCGATGGCGTTCAAGCGCGGCTATCACCGGCATTTTCGGGGAGAGGGCAACGCGGCGCTGGCGCGTCCCGTGGTCGATGCCGAGCCCGGCTATCTGATCACGCCGATGGCGCAGGGTATTCGTCTGACCACGGGCGCCGAGTTCGCCCCGCGCGATGCGCCGCCGACGCCGGTGCAGTTCGACCGGCTGATGCCGAAAGCGAGGGCGCTGTTTCCACTGGGCGAGCGCGCCGACGACAAGACGTGGCTGGGCAGCCGGCCGTGCTTCCCGGACTCGCGGCCGGTGATCGGGGCCGCTCCCGGGCAAAAAGGCCTGTGGCTGGCCATCGGCCACGCGCACTGGGGTCTGACGCTGGGGCCCGTGACCGGCCGCCTGATCGCCGACATGGTGACGGGGACGACGCCGTTTTGCGACCCGGCCGCCTACCGGGCCGAGCGCTTCGGCTGATCGGGCGCGATTTCACGGTAGGCGAAGTGGTCGCGGATTTGGGTGTTGAAGAAGGTGCCCTTGGACATGGCCGTCTGGAAGGCCGCCGCTACGCTCGGCGGCACCAGATAATACTCATAGACGCGGCCGGTCGTGAACACGACGGTCAGGCGCGCATGGTCGCTCTGGTAGTCGATCGACTCGATGACACTGGACGGCATGCCCAACAACGCGCCACTGCCGCCTTGGTTGCCTCAGCCGAAGCGGTCGCGCCAGCTCGGCTGGGCCCCGGCAAAGGGCAGGGCAGTGGCCTCATAGACGCCGCGGGCGATGGCGCGGGCCATGACGTTGCCGGCGATCATGCCCAATTCGGCGAGGCCGTAATAGGGATCGGCCAGCGGCTTGGCGCCGGTGGCGGCGGAGAAGACGACGTCGCCGTCGAGCGGCGTGTGCACCGGATAGATGGCGCGGGCAAAGCCGTCCTGCGCCATCACGGCGAGGCGGTTGCACTGCGCCTTGCTGAGCGTCGCGTCGGTCGCGATCAGGGCGATGGTGGTGTTTTCCCGCGGGCCGCCTTTGGCGCGGATGGCGAGATCGGACGTCGTGAACTGGGACGGCCAACCGCGGCCGCCGTATTCGCCGTTCTGCTCGAACGGGGCGGCCCAGAAATGCGGCCCGTCGCCGACGGTGGTGGTGCCGACGGCGTTGACGACGACGATGGCCCCAACGGTGATGCCGTCGCGGGTCTGCGCCGAGGCCGAGCCCAATCCGCCTTTCAGCGTGGCCGTGGTGGCGCCGAGCCCGGCGCCGGTGTTGCCGAGTGCGAAGTCGGCGCTCGCATTCTTCGCGGCGGCGTAGCCGAGATCGCGGTAGGGCGGATAGAGGCCCCAGTTCTTGTCGCCGCCGTTGAGCAGATCGAACATGATGGCGCCGGGAATGATCGGCACCACGGCGTCACCGATGCGGAAGCCGCGGCCCTGTTCGCGCATATAGGCCTGCACGCCGGAGGCGGCATCGAGGCCGAAGGCCGAGCCGCCGGACAAGACGATGGCGTCAATGCCCTCCACCGTCTGCGCCGGGTCGAGCAGCGCGGTCTCGCGGGTGCCGGGACCGCCGCCGCGCACGTCGACGGCGGCCACCACGGGCGCGTCGAAAACGATCACGGTGCTGCCGGAGCCCAGTGCGGCGTCGGACGCGTTGCCGACGCGGATGCCGGCGATATCGGTGATGAGATTGCGCAAAATATTGTCTCCTTCCGATTCAGTCGGCAACTTGCCCGATCACGGCCGATCACTTCAAGGTCAGCGGCCGGCCGAATGACTTGCCATGGCCACATTGGCTGGCGCATGTAACCGCCATGGGTTCCGAGGTTACGTATCTCGCCGCGCTGATCGCCGGCATTGTCAGTTTTTTGTCGCCCTGCGTGCTGCCGCTGGTGCCGCCGTATCTGGTGTATCTGGCGGGCACCTCGCTCGAACGCTTTGCCGACCGCGAACCCGAGCCGGTGGTGAAGCGCCAGACGGTGATGGCGGCGGCGCTGTTTGTCGCCGGCTTCTCCACCGTCTTCGTCGCCCTCGGCGCCAGCGCCAGTGCGATCGGCTCGCTGATGCGGGCCTATTCCGGCACGCTCTCGACCGTGGCCGGCATCGCCATCATCATCATGGGCCTGCACTTTCTGGGCCTCACCCAGATCGCGATGCTGCACCGGCAGAAGCGCCTGACGGTGCCGAAGCCAGTCGGCCTGTGGGGCGCCTACGTCATGGGGCTGGCCTTTGCGTTCGGCTGGACGCCCTGCATCGGGCCGATCCTGGCCGCGATCCTGGCGGTGGCCGCCTCCGAACTGACGGTGACGCGCGGCGCCAGCCTGCTGGCGGTCTATTCGCTGGGCCTCGGTATCCCGTTCATGCTGGCGGCTTTCGCGGTCGAGCCGTTCGCGGCTTTCCTGGCGCGGTTCAGGCGACATTTGCGCCGCGTCGAGCAGGTGATGGGTGCGCTGCTGGTGCTCACCGGCATCGCCTTCCTCACCGGCAGCATCACCGACCTGAGTTTCTGGCTGCTGGAAACGTTTCCAGCGCTGGGCCGGATCGGCTGACCGCAAAAGAAAAGCCCGCCAGCGCGGCGGGCTTTTCCGTCCATGGATTGCAATCCGATAACGGCTACATCTTGCTGCAGTCGGAGCCAGGGCACTCGGCGTACGAGATCTTGCCGCTGCCGTCCTTCTTCCAGACATACATCACGTAGTCGAGCTTGGTGATGTCGCCCTTCTTGTCGTACGAGATGTCGCCGAGAACGGTCGAGAACTTCATGCCGGAATGCATTTTTTCGGCGACCTTCTTCGGGTCGGTCGACTTGGCCGCTTCGGCGGCCTGCTTGATGACCTGCACCGCGGCGTAGCTGTAGAGCGTGTAGGCTTCCGGCTCGAACTTCTTGGCGCGGAACGCCGCGACGGCCGCCTTGGCTTCCGGCTTGTTGCGCGGATCGGGACCGTAGGTCATCAGCGTGCCTTCGACGCCGGGGCCGCCGATCGAGGCGAACTCGTCGGAGGTGATGCCGTCGCCGCCCATCAGCGGCGCCTTGACGCCCTGGTCGCGCATCTGGCGCACGATCAGGCCGCCTTCGGTGTAAAGGCCACCCCAATAGATCAGGTCGGCGCCCGACTGCTTGATTTTCGAGACCAGCGCCGAGTAATCCTTCTCGCCAAGGTTGACGCCTTCGTAGAGCACTTCCTTCATGCCGGCCTTCTTGAGCGCCTTGATGGTCTCGTCGGCCAGACCTTTGCCGTAAGTGGTCTTGTCGTGAACCACGGCGATCTTCTTGCCCTTGAAATGCTTGGCAATGTACTCGCCGGCCACCTGACCCTGCTGGTCGTCGCGACCGCAGATGCGGAACGTGTTCCACATCTTGCGCTCCGTGAAGGTCGGGTTGGTAGAGGCCGGCGTGATCTGGAGAATGCCGTTTTCCTGATAGACGTCGGAGGCCGGGATGCTGACGCCGGAGTTGTAGTGGCCGACCACGAACTTGACGCCCTCGGCGGCGAACTTGTTGGCGACCGACACGCCTTGCTTCGGATCGGATACGTCGTCGCCATAGGACACGACGATCTTCTGTCCGAGGATGCCGCCGGCGGCATTGATGTCGGCGACGGCCTGGTCGACGCCGTTCTTCATCTGCGCGCCGGTGGCGGCACTCGGGCCGGTGATGGGGCCGGCGACGGCGAGCTTGATCTGGGCCTGGGCGCCTCCCGCCAGCGCGACCGCAAACCCGGTAGCCAAGGCAAGTGTGGTGATCCTCTTCATCCGATTTCCCCTCTGATGGTGGTGCCGGCAAACATGAATTGCTGCGATGTTACGTCAGGGCGGCTTGCGGCGCCAGCGCAGTCGGCCGGCCGGCGCATTGATCCAGCGATATTGTGAGACCATCTGGCGGGCACGGGCGATCCGAAACCCGAGCAGGCCGAAGGCGATGCAGAAGGCGCTGTCGACGAGCAAATAATGGGGGGACAACAGGGTGCCGCCGAACAGGCTGAAATGGATAAAGCGCACGGCGGCGCCCAGGATGAAGCCATAGACGACGACCTGCCACAGCGGCCGCCAGGTCAGGGCGATGGCGCGGCCGGCGAGCCAGGCCGCCCCGCCGCCGAGGATCAGCGTTACCAGCAGGAAGACGCCGAACGAATCCTCCTCGTAGAAGAGTTTCGGCAGTGAGAAGGCGGTGGCGACCGTGTCCATGGATTTAAGCCCCACCCTCGAGGTAGGCCTGCTTGATCTCCGGCCGTTGCAGCAATTCGCGGCCGCCGCCGGACATGGTGATCAGACCGTTCACCATGACATAGCCGCGGTGGGCGAGCTTGAGCGCGTGATAGGCGTTCTGCTCGACCAGAAACACCGTCAGGCCGTCCTGTTCATTGAGTGTCTTGATGGCGTCGAAGATCTGCCGGACGATCAGCGGCGCCAGACCGAGTGACGGCTCGTCGAGCAGCAGCAGGCGCGGCCGCGCCATCAGCGCCCGCGCAATCGCCAGCATCTGCTGCTCGCCGCCGGACAGCGTGCCGCCGCGCTGACCGATGCGCTGCTTCAGTCGGGGGAAAAGCGTCAACACGCGGTCCAGATCGGAGGCGAACACGGCCGGGTCGGCGATGGTCGCGCCCATCTGCAGGTTTTCCATCACCGTCATGCGCGAGAAGATGCGGCGGCCCTCGGGCGACTGCGCCAGCCGCAGCCGTGCGATCTCGTGCGTCGGCATCTGCGTGATATCCCGGCCGTCGAACACGATGCTGCCCTCGCGCGCGCGCGGATTTCCGCAGATGGTCATCATCAGCGTCGATTTGCCGGCGCCATTGGCGCCGATCAGCGTGACGATCTCGCCGTCGTTGATGTCGAGGTCGATGCCCTTCAGCGCCATGACGCGGCCGTAGAAGGTCTTCACCCCGCGTACGGTGAGGAGGGGGGAGGTCATGATGCGGCGCTCCCGTCCGCTTCGCGGACGACCTCCCCCTTGCAGGGGGAGGCGGGAAGTCGGGGTGAAGCCGCGCTCATAGCCCCACCTCTGCCTCGACGTCGGCGACCTCGTCGTCGGCGACGCCGAGATAGGCGGCGATCACCTTGTCATCGTTGCGCACTGCGTCCGGTTTGCCGTCGGCGATCTTGACGCCGTAGTCGAGCACGATGACGTGGTCGGAGATCTCCATCACCACCGACATGTCGTGCTCGATCAGCAGGATCGACATGCCGTGGTCGTTGCGGATGGTCAGCAGCAACTCGTTGAGTTCGGCGCTTTCGCGCGGATTGAGGCCGGCGGCCGGCTCGTCCAGGCACAGCAGCACCGGGTCGGTGCACATGGCGCGGGCAATCTCCAGCCGGCGTTGCGCGCCATAGGGCAGGTCGCCGGCCGGATCGTCGGCGCGCGCGGTCAGGCCGATCCGCTCGATCCAGTCGCGCGCCTGCTCGATCGCGGCGCGTTCGGCCGCGGCGTAAGACGGCACGCCGAAGACGCCGAGCAGCGTATAGCCCGACGCCAGCATCAGCCGGTTGTGCTGCGCCACCATCAGGTTTTCCAAAACCGTCATGCCGGGAAACAGCCGGATGTTCTGGAAGGTGCGGGCGACGCGGGCCTGCTGGGTGACGAGGAAGTCCGGCATGCGCTCGAGCAGGAACAGCGCGCCATCGCCGTGCGTCATGCTGCGGCGGCCGCTGTCGGTCAGCGCCTCAAGGCCATCCCAGACGGCCGGGCTGCCGTGGCGCAGGCCGAGGCGGCCTTCGGTCGGCTTGTAGAAGCCAGTGATGCAGTTGAACACCGTGGTCTTGCCGGCGCCGTTCGGCCCGATCAGCGCGGTGATGTCGCCCTGGCGCGCCTCGAATGACAGATCGTCGACCGCGACCAGGCCGCCAAAGCGCATGGTGAGATGCTCGACCCGCAGCAGAATGTCGCCAGCGTTCGCCATCAGCCGTGACCCTGGCCGACCAGATCGGCCGAAATCGTTTTGCGCTCCTTGAGGAACACCGTCGGCTCGCGGGTCGAGATCAGGCCGCGAGGCCGCCACACCATGATCAGCACCATGGCGAAGCCGAACAGCAGCATGCGGTACTGCGTCGGGTCGAAGGTCGGCCCGAAGATCGCCTTGAGGAAATCGAGATCGCGCATCAGCTCGGTGCCGCCGACCATGGCCAGCGCGGCGACGGCGACGCCGACCTGACTGCCCATGCCGCCGAGCACGACGATGGCGACGATGCTGGCGGATTCGAGAAACGTAAAGCTGTCGGGCGAGATGAAGCCCTGCCGTGCGGCAAAGAACGAACCGGCAAAGCCGGCGAACATGGCGCCGGTGGCGAAGGCCGTCAGCTTGGTGTTGGTGGTGTTGATGCCGAGCGAGCGGCAAGCGATCTCGTCCTCGCGCAACGCTTCCCAGGCGCGGCCGACCGGCAGGCGGCGCAGCCGCACGGTCACGAAAGCGGTGAGGAAGGCGAGCGCCAGGATCAGGTAATAGAGGAAGATGGTGCGGTAGACCGGCGTGAATTCGAGGCCGAACACCGCGGCGAAGCCGTCCTCATTGGCGTTGAACGGAATGCCGAAGAAGGTCGGGCGCGGAATGCCGCTGATGCCGGCGTAACCGTTGGTCAGGTCGACCCAGTTGATCAGCACCAACCGGATGATCTCGCCGAACGCCAGCGTGACGATGGCGAGATAGTCGCCGCGCAGCCGCAGCACGGGAAAGCCGAGCAGGATGCCCCAGAACGACGACAGAATGCCGGCTAGCGGCAGCAGGATCCAGAACGACAGGCCGAACTCCTTGGCCAGCAGCGCGTAGGAATAGGCGCCGACGGCATAGAAGGCGACGTAGCCGAGGTCGAGCAGGCCGGCGAGGCCGACCACGATGTTGAGGCCCCAGCCGAGCATCACGTAGATCAGGACCTGGATGCCGAAATTGTCGATCCACTTCACCGCACCGCCGAAGCCGACGGTGCCGACCACGACGAACGGGTAGACGATGGCAAAGCCGATGGCGAAAGGGATGATCCATTTGCCCAGAAAATCGCGCCACGGCGAGGGCGTAACCGCGACGGGCCGCAGCTTGCGCTGGCTCAGCCACGGCGCCAGCAGCACGGCATAGGCAAGGCGCGCGCCGGCGATCACGGCGACGATCGAGAACAGCAGCCCCCAGCGCGTGTTCAGCACCAGGTTGCCGCGCATGTCGGTGATGGTCTGGAAGCCGATCAGTGGCAGGAACAGCACAAAGGCGAGCAGACCGGTCAGCACCGCATCCCGCAGCGCGCGGGTGATGTCGATGCCTTGGCTTGCGGTGCTTCGTTCTTTGGCCATCTAGCGCTCGCCACCCCGCGGCATGTTCCCCTCAAGGGGGGAGGTGAAGAAAGAAAGCGCGCTTGGCTGCATCTCAGACCTTCTCGACGTCCGGGCGGCCGAACAGGCCCTGCGGCAGGAAGATCAAGGTGATCGCCAGCACCGAAAAGGCGGCGACGTCCTTGTAGTCGATGGAGAAATAGGCCGACCACATGGTCTCGATGAGGCCGATCAGGATGCCGCCGATCACCGCCCCGGGCAGCGAGCCGATGCCGCCGAGTACCGCGGCGGTGAAGGCTTTCACGCCCGGCACGAAGCCGTCGGCGAAAGAGACCACGCCGTAATACATCAGGTACATGGTGCCGGCGACGGCGGCCAAGGCGGCCGCGATGATGAACGTCACCGAGATGGTGCGGTCGACGTCGACGCCGACCAGCGCCGCCATCTTGCGGTCCTGCTCGCAGGCGCGCTGGGCGCGGCCGAGCCTGGTCTTCGCCACCAGATACCAGAACGCCGCCAGCAGCACCGCGGTCACGCCCCAGATCACCAGTTGCTTGAACGACAGCGTCACCGCGAAGTCATTGCGGTCGAGCAGCACGAAGTCGCCCTGGATCATCGGCGGGATCGACTTGTTGCGCGGGCCCTGGCTGACCTGCACGAAATTCATCAGGAAGATCGACATGCCGATGGCCGAGATCAGGGGCGCCAGGCGGAACGAGCCGCGCAACGGCCGGTAGGCGAGGCGCTCGATCATCCAGTTGACCACGGCCGTGAATATCATCGCCACGATCAGCACGATCAGCAGCGCCAGCGCGATTGATGTCATGCCGAGCCAGGTGGTGAGGATCAGGAAGGCGATCAGCGCGATGAAGGCGGACACCATGAAGACGTCGCCATGGGCGAAGTTCACCATGCCGATGATGCCGAACACCATGGTGTAGCCGATGGCGATCAGGCCGTAGATCGAACCGAGAGTGATGCCGTTGATCAACTGCTGGAGAAAGACTTCCATTGCGTCCAACTCGCCTTGCCGACATCCCCCCGGGCGAGGACCGATGGTCGATACTGTATGATTAACAGGGCGCGGCGGGAGCGGCAATGTTTGTGGAACTGCGGCAGCTTTGCGCTCGAGGAACACCGCGACCGTTTTGGGAACAGGAACGAAGGGTTTTGGGCCGCGTTAATCCGACGGCACGGCAGTCGCGAGGGCGATCTTCGTAACACCGACGCCAGCAAGTGTTGGAGGAATACCGGATGAGCCAGAATCAGAAGCCCGATCAGCGCCCGGACCAACAGCAGCAGGGCAATCAGCCCGGCCAGAAGCCCGGACAGCAGCAAGGCGGTGGCCAGAAGCCCGGCCAGCAGCAGCAGTCCGATCGCCCGGGACAGGGTGGTCAGCAGGGTGGCCAAGGCGGTCAGAACCAGAACCGCTAGACAAAACACCCCTCAAGATTGGCCCCGCCGCGAGGCGGGGCTTTTTATTTGGCGCGGCGCGAACCGCCGCGCGCGCCGAACCTGCTTAACAGGTAAGGTAAAATTTCGGTTCCTTTTGAATTCGGCATTTGAAGCGCTTACGCCTGATGTCCTGTCCGGAGGAGGAACTCATGCGCAAGATTTCCAATGTCAGCGTCGCCATGATCACGGGTGTCGCGCTCTATTTCACGCTCTTCTGGGGTTATGACGCGCTGCGCATGCTGACCTCGCCGACCTACGGTCTGGACGATGTCTGGCGCTCGCAGGCGATCTTCGGCATCGGCAGCCTGCTGGGCCTCGGGCCGATGGGTCTGATCAAGCTGGCCGCCTTCGTCGGCATGCTCAAGCTGGCGGTTGCCTTCATCTGCGCCATCCACATCGCTGATCGTCTGCGCAGCCTGAGCGCCGGCGGCAGCGCCCGTTCGGACGTGCTGGATGGCGGCCTGATCCTGGTGGCGTTGGTGGTGCTGGCGTCGGTGGCGCCGGCGGTCTGGCCTTACAACCCGGAACTGATGCGAGAGCAGTTCACCCAGCTCGCCTTCGCCGCGCTGGCGGCGGCGCTTTGTGCCATCGAGCGCGGCTATGCGCGGTCGCTGGAAACGCGGGTTGATGACAAGTTGACCCCGCAGCGGACCGGTCTCGCGGTCGTTGCGGCGCCGCGGCTGCATCCCTGACCGATTCCGGCGAGGTGACGGTCGCCCTGGCGCCGTCACTGCCTCGAGCGGGAGGGGTGACGATGCTCGATAGGCTGATGGCACTGCTGATGTTCTGGGGGATGCGCGCCGGCCTGGCGTGGTTCATCGCCGATCAATACATCATCGCCGTCGACGAGCGGCTGTCCGCTGTCGCCCGGGCGCTGGGCGGCTGACCGCGATCAGGTTTTACCCTTGGCCACTTCCGCGATCACTGCGGCAGCTTCCTTGAAGGCATGGTTGGCCGCCGGGACGCCGCAGTAGATCGCCTGCTGCATGATGATTTCCTTGATGTCATCCTCGCTGAAGCCGCCCTCGGTGAGCGCAGCGCGCACATGCATGCGAAACTCGTCCCATTTGTCGAGCGCCAGCATGGTACCGATGACGAGGATGCGCCGCGTGCGTTCGTCGTAATGCGGCCGTGTCCAGATCTCGCCCCAGGCGGCGCGGGTGATGAATTCCTGGAATTCCGAATTGAACGCCGTCTTCTTGGCATTGGCGGCATCGACCCAGGCATTGCCCAGCACCTTGCGGCGCTGGGTCATGCCTTTGTCGTGGCGGTCCTTCTCGTCCATCGCGCGCTCCTAGTTCAGGAACTTCAGCACTGTTTCCGCATAGGCCTTGGGCTGTTCGATGTTGGCGATGTGCGCGGCGTCGATCGACGCCACTTGCGCGCCCTTGATCTGCTTGGCGATGGCTTCACCGGCGGCCGGCGGCGTCGCCGGGTCCTGCGCGCCGACGATAACCAGTGTCGGCGCGGTGATGGTCGGGTTCGAGGCGGTGAAGTCCATCGCGGCAATCGCCTGGCAGCACGCGACATAGCCGGCCGGCGCGGTGCTGCCGAACATTTCCTTCATGCGGGCGATGGCCTCCGGCGCGCGCTCGCGGAAGCCCTTGGTGAACCAGCGCTCCATGTTCGGATCGACCAGCGGCGCCAGACCCTTTTCCTCGACCAGCTTGATACGGTCGAGCCAAGGCTGCTTGTCGGCGTAATTGAAATGGGTGTTGGACAGGATCAGCCTGTCGATCCGGCCGGGCGCGTTGGCGCCGAGCCATTGCCCGACCATGCCGCCCATCGACAGGCCGCACCAGTGCGTTTTCTTGATGTTGAGGCCGTCGAGCACGGCGATGACGTCGCGGCCGAAGCGCTCCATCGAGTAGGGGCCTTTCGGCACGCCCGACTTGCCGTGACCGCGGCGGTCGTAGCGCACGACGCGAAAGTGCTTTGACCATTCCGGCACCTGCTCGTCCCACATGTGCAGGTTGGTGCCGAGCGAATTCGACAGCATCAGCACCGGCGCCGTGTCGCTCCCGGCGATCTCGACATTGATCGGACAGCCGTCATCGGTGGTGATCGTCGGCATATTAGTCTCCCTGAAACCGGTTTTGTTTGGCGAATTGCGCCGAGAGCCACCCTTAAAGCGGCGGGCGACCGCTGCAAAGCCCTTTTCAGCACGCCCGCGAGGGCTTATGCCAAGCGGCAAGGCCCGGTAGGCCGGGGTGATCAAGGAGACGTGCCGATGGCGATGACAATGACCGGCGAAGTACAGCTTGCCGCACCCCGCGAGGTTGTGTTTGCGAAGCTCAACGACGCGGAAGTGCTGAAAGCCTGCATTCCCGGCTGCGAGGAACTGATCAAGTCCTCGGACACCGAAATGACGGCGGTGGCGGTGACGAAGATCGGCCCGGTGAAGGCGCGCTTCAAGGGCAAGGTCCATCTGACCGATCTCGACCCTCCGAACGGCTACCGGATTTCCGGCGAAGGCGACGGCGGCGTCGCCGGTTTCGCCAAAGGCGGCGCCACCGTGGCGCTGACCGAGAAAGATGGCGGCACGCTCCTGACCTACAATGTCGAGGCGCAGATCGGCGGCAAACTGGCCCAACTCGGCCAGCGCCTGGTCAACGGTGCGGCCAAGAAGATTGCCGACGACTTCTTCAAGAACTTCGCCGCTGCGGTCAATTCACCGCCGCCGGCCGCCTGATAATAGCAAACGCCGCCGGCACGGGCCGGCGGCGTTTCTGCATCGTGTCAGACGTATTTACGGGCAGGCGTGACGATAGCCGTCGTAGCCGAGATAGGTTCCCGACCGCGGATCGTAGGACTTGAACCGCGACATGCAGTACGCAACCGCGTCGTCCTGGACCACGTAACCCGGTCCGGGGGCGTAAGCGTAGCCCGGTCCGTAGGCATAACCCGGCCCATAGGCATAGCCGCGCGGCTGCGAGGCGATAATGCCGCCGAGAATGGCGCCGGCGGCCAGGCCGCCCAGAACGGCGCCGCCGCTACCGCCGCCACGGTGATGATGGTAGTGCCGCCGCTGGGCGTCGGCGGATGAAACGGCCGCGAAGCTCGACGCAACCAGCGTCACTGCCGCGACACACGCCATGAACTTGAACCGCATGAGAAACCCTTTTCGCATTGACCCCACGTTTACAAGTGCTGGCGGGACAAGACGTTCCGTCGCAGGGCAAAATGCCTGTTTGCAATGCAACCGGGAGGCGGTGCGCACTCCCTGATTTCACGGCTTTGCGCCTTTTGATCGCTTGACCAGGACCGCCGCGACGGTTCAGAGTTAGGACAGTTCCAAAGCGCATCCGGCCGAAATCCTCGCGATTTACGTCCCGATGCGCTGCGCCCTATGCGGGCGAGGCAAAAAGAGGGCCTTTGGCCCCATATTTTGGAGGAAAGTCATGCCAGCGGTGTCCATGACTGTGAACGGTAAAGCGGTGTCCGGCGATGTCGAGGCCCGCACGCTGCTGGTGCAATTCCTGCGCGAGAACCTCCGCCTGACCGGTACCCATGTCGGTTGCGATACCTCGCAGTGCGGCGCCTGCGTCATCCATGTCGATGGCATCGCGGCGAAGTCGTGCACGCTGCTGGCGTTGCAGTGCGAGGGCGCCAAGATCACCACGATCGAAGGTCTGGCCGCGGCCGACGGCCCGTTGCACCCGATGCAGGAGGCCTTCCGCGAACATCACGGCCTGCAGTGCGGCTACTGCACCCCGGGCATGATCATGTCGGCGCTGGATATCGTGCGCCGCCGCGGCAACGACCTCGACGAGCACACCATCCGCGAACAACTCGACGGCAACATCTGCCGCTGCACCGGCTACCACAACATCGTGAAGGCGATTGCGGCGGGCGCGAAGGAGATGGGTAAAGGCGGCACGACGCAACAAGCCGCCGAATAAGACTCACAAGAGTCCACACGGGAGGAAGACCGCCATGAGCGCGACCGGTATCGGCGCGGCGGTGCGCCGAAAGGAAGACTTCCGCTTTATCACCGGCCAGGGCCAGTACACTGACGACGTGGTGCGTCCGGGCGAAACCCGCGCCGTTTTCGTGCGCTCGCCGCACGCCCACGCCAACATCAAGAGCATCGACGTCAGCGCCGCCAAGGCGATGCCGGGCGTGATCGACGTGCTCACCGGAGCCCAACTCGCCACCGACAAGATCGGCAACCTGATCTGCGGCTGGATGATCCATTCCAAGGACGGCACGCCGATGAAGATGGCGCCGCATCCGGCGCTGGCGGCCTCCAAGGTCAACTGCGTCGGCGACGCGGTCGCGGTGGTGATTGCCGAGACGGTGGGGCAGGGCAAGGACGCGGCCGAGAAGGTCAAGGTCGAGTACGAGGTGCTGAGCGCGGTGGTCGATCCGGCCAAGGCGCAGGCCAAAGGCGCGCCGCAGATCCATCCCGACATCGCCAACAACACGATCTATCAATGGCACCTCGGCGACGCCAAGGCGACCGAGGCCGCCTTTGCCAACGCCAAGCACGTGACGAAGCTCGACATCGTCAACAACCGGCTGGTGCCGAACGCCATGGAGCCGCGCGCGGCGCTGGCCGAATACGACGCCGGCACCGATAACCTGACGCTGTGGAATACCTCGCAGAACCCGCATGTCGCGCGTCTGGTCATCGCCGCTTTCGTCGGCATGGCGCCGGAGCACAAGCTGCGCGTCATCGCGCCGGATGTCGGCGGCGGTTTCGGTTCGAAGATCTTCATCTATCCGGAAGAGGTCGTCTGCCTGTGGGCGGCGCGCAAGCTGCGCCGGCCGGTGAAGTGGACGTCCGATCGCTCGGAAGCCTTCCTGACCGACGCGCATGGCCGCGATCACATCACCCACGCCGAACTGGCGCTCGATGGCAACGGCAAGATCCTCGCGCTGCGCGCCAAGACCATTGCCAATCTCGGCGCCTATATGTCGACGTTCTCGTCGTCGGTGCCGACCTATCTCTACGCCACGCTGCTGTCGGGCCAGTACGACATCCCGCAGATCTATTGCGAGGTCGACGCGGTCTACACCAACACCGCGCCGGTCGATGCCTATCGCGGTGCCGGGCGTCCCGAGGCGACGTTCGTGGTCGAGCGTCTGGTCGAGGTGGCGGCGCGGCAACTCAATCTGGAGCCGGCCGAACTGCGCCGGCGGAATTTCGTCAAGTCGTTCCCGCACCAGACGCCGGTGATCATGGCCTATGACGCTGGCGACTATAATGCGTCGATGAAGAAGGCCATGGAAATGGCTGACGTGAAGGGCTTCGCCAAGCGCAAGCGCGAAGCGGCCCGCCATGGCAAGCTGCGCGGCCTCGGCTTTTCCGCCTACATCGAGGCCTGCGGCATCGCGCCGTCGCAGGCGGTCGGCTCGCTCGGCGCTGGTGTCGGTCTGTGGGAGTCTGCCGAGGTGCGGGTTAATCCGACCGGCAGCGTCGAAGTGCTGACCGGCTGTCATGCGCACGGGCAGGGCCACGAGACCACCTTCGCGCAGCTGGTGTCGGAGCGGCTCGGCATTCCGTTCGACAGCGTCTCCATCGTGCACGGCGACACCGACAAGGTGCAGTTCGGCATGGGCACCTATGGCTCGCGCTCCGGCGCGGTCGGCATGTCGGCTATCGTCAAGGCGCTCGACAAGATCGAGGCCAAGGCCAAGAAGGTCGCCGCCTTCATGCTGGAAGCGGCCGAGGGCGACATCGAATTCAAGGACGGCAAGTTCACCGTGGCCGGCACCGACAAGTCGGCGGCCTTCGGCGAGGTCGCGCTGAACGCCTATATCGCGCACAAGTTCACCGGCGCCGAGCTGGAGCCGGGGCTCAAGGAAACCTCGTTCTACGACCCGACCAACTTCACCTTTCCGGCCGGCTGCCACATCTGCGAAATCGAGATCGACATCGAGACCGGCAAGTCCGAGATCGTCAATTGGACCGCGGTCGATGACTTCGGCACCGTCATCAATCCGATGATCGTCGAGGGCCAGGTCCATGGCGGCATCGCGCAGGGCGTCGGCCAGGCGCTGATGGAAGGGGCGGTCTACAGCGCCGAGGGACAGCTGGTGAGCGGCTCGTTCATGGACTACACCATGCCGCGCGCTCACGATCTGCCGTCGTTCCATGTCGGCCTGACCGAGACCAAGGCGCCGTCGAACCCGCTCGGCATCAAGGGCTGCGGCGAGGCCGGCGCGATTGCCTCGCCGGCTGCGGTGATCAATGCCATCACCGACGCGATCGGAACCGAAGAGCTGGCGATGCCGGCGACCGCCAACGCGGTGTGGGCGGCGCTGCAACGCGCCACGCCGCGCCAGGCGGCTTAAAGAGAATAACAGGAGAGACCGATGTACAATTTCACCTTCCACCGTCCGACCACCGTCCGCCAGGCGGCGGGCCTCTTGGCGCGCAATCCGGACGCCAAGCTGCTGGCCGGCGGCCACTCGCTGATCCCGGTGATGAAGCAGCGGCTGGCGAGCCCGGCCGCGCTGGTCGACCTCGGCCTGGTCGAGGGCATTGTCGGCGTCGAGCTGAAGGGCCGCTCGGTGTCGATCGGCGCCATGACGCGGCATGCCGATGTCGCCAATTCGCCGGTTCTGAAGGAAGTGATGCCGGCGCTCGCCTCGGTGCCGGGCTCGATCGGCGACCCGCAGGTGCGCAACCGCGGCACCATCGGCGGTTCGATCGCCAACAACGACCCGAACGCCGATTATCCGGCCGCCTGTCTCGGCCTCGGCGCCACCATCATCACCAACAAGCGCCGCATCGCCGCCGACGATTTCTTCACCGGCATGTTCTCGACCGCACTGGAAGAGGGCGAGATCATCGTGCGGGTCAGCTTCCCGGTCGCCAAGAAGGCGGGCTACGAGAAGTTCAAGCACCCGGCCTCGGGCTTTGCGCTGGTTGGCGTGTTTGTGTCGAAACGCGGTCCGGACATCCGCGTCGCCGTCACCGGCGCCGGCGCCAATGGCGTGTTCCGGGTTCCGTCATTCGAGGAAGCGCTGAAAAAGCGTTTCTCCCCGAAGTCGATCGAAGGATTGACCATCCCCGCCAGCGGTATGAACGCCGACATTCACGCCAGCGCCGAATACCGCGCGCACCTGGTTGGCGTGCTCGCCCGCCGCGCGCTGGTCAAGGCGACGGCGTAGCGCAGACCGCGCTCGGAAAGTGAAAAGGCCCCGCATAACGGGGCCTTTTTTATTTCAAGAACCGCGAGGTCAGCCGGCCCGGCCGGCGGTGCGGAAGATGCGGTAGGTGCCGCGGCCGCTGCCTTTGGCCGCGTAGAGCGCGGCGTCGGCGCGGCGGAACGCTTCCGGGCCGTCGCAACCGTCGAGGACGGTAATTCCGACCGACGCTCCGATCTGGTAGCGACGCCCCAGGCGTTCGATCGGCTCGCTCAACGCCGATATGATCCGGTCGGCGAGGTGCGGTGCGGTTCGGATAAAGGGTGCGTCGAGGAGGACCGCGAATTCGTCGCCGCCGACGCGCGCCACGACGTTAGCATTGCCGCAGACCCTCTTGAGGCGTTGCGCCGCCGCCTTGAGGCACTCATCGCCGGCCATGTGGCCGAGCGTGTCGTTGACGTCCTTGAAGCCGTCGAGGTCGATCAGAAGGAGGGCGCCTTTTGGCTGCGCGGCAGGCTTGCTGTCGCACATCAGAGATAACTGGGCGCGAAATTTGTTGCGGTTGGCGAGGCCGGTCATGTCGTCGACCTCGGCCAGATAGCGCAATTGCTCGATCCGCTCTTTCTCTTCGGTGATGTCCTGCTTGATGCCGAAGATCTTGGTCGGCCGGTGGCCCGGGCATTCGATGGCGGCGTGAATGCGAATCCAGCGCCGGCCGCCCTTCGGCGTCAGAAGCTCGGCGTCGAGGCTGAAGCCTTTGCGCTGCTCGAGCGCGCGGCTGCGAACGGTCTGAAGGGTCTTGAGCGACGCGCTCTCGTAAAAGCCGAGAGTCCGTTCGCGCACCAGCGGCGTGCCGCGCGGAATCTCGAACAGGTCGTAGGTGCCATTGGACCAACTCAGCTTCTCGCTGGCGAGGTCGCACTCCCAGATGCCCAGGCGGGCGGCGGCCGAGGCGGCCTCGAAGATGTGCCGGCTTTGGGCAACCGATGCTTCGTACTCACGGATGGTGCGCGCCTGCGCCTCGACCAGCGCCGTTAGGCGCTCCAGCGCGGCGGCCGTGGAGTCGTGAGAAAAAGGGTCCACCTCGCTGGCGCGAATGGCGGGTGCCTTGGCCATCAAACAGGTCCGTTCTGCGAATGCGAAATCATACGGATCGGTCGATTAATGTTTCGTTCTTGGGAAGGCGGCAAAGAGCCGCGCCTGAGCCAGGTGCGCGGGCGGGGCGCCTCATAGCTTGAGCGCGTCCAGCCTGGCCGCGGCCGCCGGGTTGAACTTGACGTCATCGACGGTGGCAAGCGGGACGCGGTCCTTCAGCAGCCCGCGATAGAATTCGCCCTTCGATACCGCCGCCACGTCGGCGATGATGCACCAGGTGTCACCGCCATCGAGGCTTTCGAAAATCTGGCCGTCGGTGTCGGCCGCATAAAGCCCGTAGCCGCCGTCCCAGGTCTCGATCGTCAGCGCCCCGAAGGTGGCGCGCTGGCCGTTCGGCAGGCCGCCGAGCAGCCGCTCCCAGCTCTGCCCGGCATCGCGGCTGCGAAACATCTTTCCGCGCGCGCGGCCGAGCTTGTACCAGTGCGGCGGCCAGCCGACGCCGGCGGTGAGGAACACCAGATCTGGCTGGTCCGGATGAATGACCATCGGGTCGGGATAGTTGGCATCGGCCGGCATCGGGTTCCTGCGCCAGCTGTGGCCGTTGTCGTCGCTGGTCATGACGCCGACGATGCCGTTGGCGATCAGGATGCGGTTCGGCCGGGCCGGATTGACCAGAATGCGGTGAATGTCGTTGTCGCCGATCTGCGGATCGACCTTCAGGTCGGCGAAGCTCTCGCCGAAATCGGTGGATACCAGCAACGCGCCGATCTCGATGCCGACCAACAGCCGGTCGCCGTCTATGACGATGTCCTTGACGTGACCGACGCGGGGCGGCGGGGGAAAACACCAGCCGGGCGCGCTGGCGACCTCGCGCAGCGCGGTCAGTTCGCGCCAGGAGTCGCCATTGTCCTCGCTGATGTAGAGATGCGCCGGCAGCGCGCCGACCAGCACCACGTCCTTGCCCTGAAGTTTCCCGGCGCGGGCAGACCACAAATCGTGACGGTCGATGCCGGCATTGACCCAGGCCCAAGTTTGGCCGCCGTCGCGGCTGCGCGCGACGCCGACGCCGTGGTGGT
>JALHNV010000053.1 GCA_022843325.1 Pseudolabrys sp.
GGCCGCCGCCAATGGCGAGCGCCGGCTCTTCGCGGCCGCGGCGCACCGGCTCGACCGCGTCGAGGTTGCGGCCGTGGCGGGCGACAATGCGGTTCAACTCGGCCAGCGCCTCGATCTGGTCGACGATGACGCGGCGCATCTGCGCCGTGCTCTCGGCGGTTTCCTGCGGCAGGTCGAAGACGCCGCGGCGCAGGTCGCCACGGGTCGATTCCAGTTCGCGCTGCATCTGCGCCCGCATGGTCTCCAGTTCGCGCTGGGTCTGCACGCGGGTGGTTTCCAGCTCGCGCTGCATCTCCTGCGCCATCTCCTTCATCTCGCGCACCGTCTCCGCGAAGCGCTCGTTGGCGTCGGCAAACAGTGCATGAGTATCGCCGGCGGTCTGCTCGTAGATCGCGCGCATCGCCGCGGACGCGCGGCGGCGCTCTTCCTCGGCTTGCTGGCGGACGCGGTCATATTGCTCGGTGATGGCGCGCGCGCTTTCGAGGCTGCCTTCCGACACCGTGCGCACCACGTCCTCGGCGTGCTCGCGCACGCGCTCGTACTGTTCGGTAATGGCGCGGGTACCTTCGGCCGTTTGCTCGGCGACGACGCGGGCGAGGTCCTCGGCATGTTCGCGCACGCGCTCGTGCTGTTCGTTGATGGCGCGGACGCCCTCGGCACTCTGCTCGGCGACGACGCGCGCGACTTCCTGCGCGTGATCGCGGACGCGGTCGTATTGCGCGTTGATGGCGCGGGTACCCTCGGCGCTGGACTCCGACACCACCCGGGCGACATCGCGGGCGCGGTTGGAGGCGGCGTCGAGCGACTCGTCCAGCAGGCTGGAGAAGCGCTTGAGGCGCTGCTCGAGGTCCTCGGTGCGGATGTCGAGGGTGGCGACCAGCGAGTCGAGCTGGACGCGGCGTTCGTTGACGGTGTCCTCGGTGCGCTGGTTGCTGGAATCGACCAGTGCCGCCGCCTTGGCCAGTTCGCGGCCGTGCGAGTCGAACTGGACCGCCAACTGGCCGAGATCGGTGATGACGTGGGCGGTGATCTCGCGGAAGTTGGTGATGTTGGTCTCGACGCGGTCGGTGGCGTCGCCGGTCTGGACGTTGACCTCGTTCATGGCGGTGACGAATTCCGACACGCGCAGCATCAGCGTGTTTTCCAGCGCGCTCATGTTCTCGTGCGAGCCGGACAGCACTTCCTGCAGCATCAGATTGGCTTCGCGCAGACGCTCGAACAGCGAGGTGGTGTCGGCGCGCAGCATGTTGTGGGTCTCGAGCATCTCGGTGACGGTCGAGGTCGAGATGTCGCGCGAGATGGCGATCGCCTTTTGCGCGGTGTCGTTCAGTTCGGTGAGGGTGCGGGTGACCGCGCCGGTGGCGTTCTCGCCGGCACTGGAGATCATGCGGGCGATTTCGCCGGAGTTCTCGACCATGGCGCGGGTGAGGGCGAAGCCCTTCTCCTCGATGGTCGCCATCGCCTGGTCGGTGGCGGAGGTGATGTCGACGGCAAACTGCTGCCCGCGTTCTGTCAGGGCGGACAGCACGCTGCCGCTCTTGTCCGAAAGGACCGTTTCCAGTTCGTGGGTGCGCTGGCTGACCGCGCTGGTGATCTCCTCGGCCTTGCCGACGAAACTGCGGGCGACGGTGTCGCTGACGCCGAGCAGGGTCTGTTCGGCCTCGCCGGCGCTGCTGCGGATCGCGGCGGCGGTCGATGCGGTGAGCGCGCCAAGCGACCGCTCGGCCTCGGCCGAATTGGTGGTGATCGAGGCGTTGAGCTCTTCCATGCGCGCATGCAGCGCATCGGCTGCGGCCTTGGTGCGGGTCTCGATCTGGCCGGTGACGGCCTCGGCGCGGCCGACCAGCAGGTCCTCGAAGCGGGTGATGCGGCTGTCGAGCGTATTGGCGACCTCGAGCGCGCGGGCGCCGAGCGTCTCGTCGATCTCGCTCATCTTGCCGCCGATCAAGGCCGAAACTTCGCTGCCGCGCGTGTTGATGGCGTCGGCGACGGCACCGATGCGGCCGTCGATCTCGACCATCTTGGCGGCCAGCGCCACGGTGACTTCGTTGCCACGCACGTTGATGACGTTGGCGGTCTCGGCGATGCGTTTGTCGATGGCGGCGACCACGTCCTTGCCGCCGTCGTCGAGCGAGCGGGCAAGCCGGCTGACATTGCTGCCGAGCTTGTCCTCGAACTGCGCCAGACGCGCGTCGAGCGTGTCGTTGAGCTCGGTGGAGCGGCCGGTGACGCGGGCGTCGAACGAGTCGAGATAGCTGCGCATCGCCTCGGCGACGTCGTTGGTTCGCTGGCCGAGACGCTCGACCAGTTCGCCGCCATAGGTCTTCACGGTGTGGTCGAACTCGGTGATCTGGCGGGTGATCAGGCTGCCGAGCGTGGTCGAATCGCGGGCGATTTTCTCCGACAGCGCGGTGCCGCCGTGGTTGAACATGTCCTCGAAGGCCTGCAGGCGCGCCGCCAGCATCGCCTTGACCTCGTCGCCGCGGCGGCCGAGCACCTGCGACAGCGCCTCCGCATTGTCGCGGAAGGCGTCGGCGACGTCGTTGCTGCGGCCGGTGATGCTGTCGGTGACGCGGGCGCCGGTCTGCTCCAGGCGCGCGACGACTTCGTCGCCGCGGGCGGCGACGGTGTCGGCGATGTTGGCGCTGGTCGCGGCCATCGCCTCGGTAAAGCCCTGCGAGCGGGTCGCCATCTGGTCGATGGTCGCCGCCGCCTTCGATGCGAAGCCCTGGGCGACGCTGTCGAGCCGGGTCGCCATCATCTGCTGCAGACGCGCGGCGATGTCGGCGAACTCGTCGTGAATGTGGTCGGTCTTGAAGGCGAGGCTGGTGGTCAGCCGCTCGCTGGCGGAGGCGATCGCCGTGGTGGCCTGGTCGCTGGTGGTCTCGAGACGGTCCAGCAGCGTCGAGCCGCGCTCGCTGAGCGCGTCGATCATCGAGTCGCCGGCATGTCCCAGCGCCAGCGTGATGTGTTCGCCTTTTTCGGTGAGCGATCGGGTGACGCGCTGTGCGACCTCGTTGACCTTGTCGGACACCAGATCGCCGACCGAGGTGATGTCGTGGGCGAGATCGAGATGCACGCTGGCAATGGCGTTGCGGACCTGGTCGGCCTGCGCCACCAGCGTCTCGCGCTGGTTGGACAGTTCGCTCAGCAATTCGCGGATGCGCACTTCGTTGTCGTTGTAGGCGCGCTCCAGCGCCGACACTTCGTTGTGCACCAGTGCTTCCAGTTCGGCGGCGCGCGCCAGCGCGCGCTCAACACCGTCGCCCATCGCCGCCACCTCGCGGCGTACCGCCTGGCCGACGCTGACGATTGACTCGCGCGCGGCGGTTTCCGGCTGCGCCAGACGCATCGCGACTTCCGCCATCGACTCGGCGACCACGCGCATGTCCTGCGCGCGGCTGAACATGTGGGCCAGCACGTAGAAGAAGATGATCGGCATGGCGATGGCGGCGGCCATGGCGGCAATCACGGCCAGCCCGGTGCCCGGCGTGACGATCAGCGTCTGCAACGGCTCGCGGAACAGGTAGGCGGTGCCGAACAGCCCGGCGATCCAGCCGATGGTGGCGAGCGTGGCGACCATATAGGGCTTGCGCGACGGCCGGCGGCGCAGCGTCTGGATGATCTGGCCGATACTGGCGCGGTCGTCGTTGGCGGCCTGCAACGGCGGCGCATCGTCGGCGTCCCAATGCGGCGGCCGGGGCTCGTCATGAAACAGGTCGGCGGTGTTCTGGGTCTTGTCGGCGTCCGGCGCGGCGTTGGCATCGCGGGCTTCGCCGGGGCGGATATTGAGCGCCTCATGGATGGCGGCGAGGGCGTCTTCGGTCGGATCCTTGGATTTCTGCGGGATATTCGCCATTCGCTTCGACGCCTCACTGATACTGATACGACCGTCTCGACCGCTTCGGGGCATGGCGGGAACCGCTCGCGCCGGTCCCAATACCATCGCCATCCATGCCACGGATCGCAGCCACGCGCACAACTCGCCCGCCGTTAATCTTATCGTCTGACCAATGCGAAAGAAACCGCATCGGGACGGACTTTCCGATCATCGTTAACTCTCTGTTAACCTTAATAAAGCGCGTTCTGTCGGGGTTTCTGTGCGCGGCTTCGAAAGGTACCGGTCCACACCGGTTCCGGATACCGGCGCGGTGGGATTACGGCCCTCTTAACCATTCGCCGATATCGCCAGCATGAGCCGTGGAAAACCACCGCGCATTTACCCGGATTTGGCCCCGGCAAAGCCAAACTCGCCGGGCAACAACACACCCGACAAGGTTCGGGAAGGGAAGTAAGGCAATGCAAACCGCAGTGACGATGTCCGATCCGGCGCCGGATTGGGCCGTGGGGCCGGCGACGGCGATCGATGGCGCCTATCTGGCGCGCGTGACGTTCGGCAACCGCGGCCTCGAGCGCGAGGTCCTGCAACTGTTCGACCGCCAGGCGGGCGTGCTGATCGCGCGGATGCGCGCCAGCGCCCCCGGGGAGATCGGCGCCCTGGTGCACACGCTCAAGGGTTCGGCGCTGAACATCGGCGCGCACCGGGTGGCGCAGGCCTGCGTCGCGGTGGAGGCCGACGCGTCGGCGATCGACCAACTGGCCGAGGCCGTCGACGAGGCACGCGCCCGCATCGGCGAAATGCTGTGGCTGGGCGACTGAGGTCGCCTCGCTCGATCGTTCCCGGGTTACGCGGAGTTTATCATCGGGCGCGCGCTTCGCGCGACCCGGTGGCTCCACCCGGGCTACAAGCGCTGACCCGTAGCCCGGATGAAATCCGGGGCAGCGCCAGCGTCGGCGGGGATAGCGTGCGCGGCGGAATGACGATATAGACAGGCCGCCCGCGGTTTCGGGCGCGGTCACTTCCCCACATCCAGCGCGATCCAATCAACGCCATGCCGAAGATCAATTTCACCGATGCCAGCGGCCAGACCCGCACGGTCGACGCCGATGCTGGTGCGACCGTGATGGAAGCGGCAATCCGCAACAACATTCCGGGCATCGAGGCAGAGTGCGGCGGCGCCTGCGCCTGCGCCACCTGCCACGTCTATGTCGACGAGGCCTGGCGCGCCAAGACCGGCGAACCGTCGCCGATGGAAGAAGACATGCTCGACTTCGGCTACGATGTGCGGCCGAACTCGCGGCTGTCGTGCCAGATCAAGATCACCGACGAACTCGACGGCCTCGTGGTGACGACCCCGGACAAGCAGGCTTAAGACACCGGGCGTCAGCCGCCGCGATACATCCACGGCGACAGCTTGGCGATCGCCGTGTCGGTCAGCGGCGTCGCCTTGCGCGTGTTCTTGTCCATCATCACCAGCGTGGCGCGGCCGGCGGCGGCGCAGATGTCGCCGCTGAAGATGGTCTGCACCATCGTGAACGACGTGCGGCCCAACTCGGCCACCGCGGTGCCGATCACAACATCGCCCGGCCAGTGCAGTTCGCGGAGGAAGTCAATCTCCTGACGCACCAGTACGAAGGTGGCATCGGGCACGCCAATGCCGAGGTCGGGCTCGCGGAACATCGCCACGCGGCCGGTTTCGAAATAGGTGGCGAACACCGCGTTGTTGACGTGGCCCTGCGCATCGAGATCGGAGAAGCGGATGATGTCGGCGGCGCGGTGCGGATAGTCAGCCAGTAGCGGCACCGGCTTGCGCGGGCGCGGAGACGTCGGTTCGGTCACGGATCACCTCTTTCGGCGCTGATTAACCGGGCCGGGGGTGATGCCGCAAGGGGTTTCGCGGCGCGCCGCATTTGGCTACACAGGCGCACAGCCCATTTTGCGTGGAAGCCCGCGATGCCTTTGGCGCCGGTCAAGACCACCTGCTGCATCGCCGGCGGCGGACCGGCCGGCATGATGCTCGGCTTTCTGCTGGCGCGCGCCGGTGTTCGCGTCGCGGTGCTGGAGAAGCACGCCGATTTCCTGCGCGATTTCCGCGGCGACACCATCCATCCCTCGACGCTGGAACTGATGCACGAACTCGGCCTGCTCGAGGACTTCCTCAAGCTGCCGCATTCCAAGGTGACCGAACTGAGCGGGCAGGTCGGCGCCACGCGCATTCATCTCGCCGACTTCCGCCATCTGCCGACAAAGTGCCGCTTCATCGCGCTGATGCCGCAATGGGACTTTCTCGATTTCCTCGCCGACAACGGCAAGCTCTATCCCGGCTTCGACCTGCGCATGCGCACCGAGGCAACCGATATCATCGAGGAGGGCGGCCGCATTGTCGGCGTGCGCGCCACAACCCCGGACGGGCCGCTCGAAATTCGTGCCGATCTGGTGGTCGGCTGCGACGGCCGCCGCTCGACGCTGCGCGCGGGCGCCGGCTTTACGGTCGACAGCATCGGCGCGCCGATCGACGTGCTGTGGTTCCGGATGTCGCGGCGCGAGACCGACACCGAGGATACCTTCGGCCACATGGAAGCCGGCCGCATGATGGTGATGCTCAACCGCGGCGACTACTGGCAATGCGCCTTTGTCATTCCGAAGGGCGGCATCGACCGAGTCAAGGCACAAGGGCTATCGGCGTTTCGCGACAGTGTGGTGGCGATGTCGCTGTTTCTGGCCGACCGCGCGGCCGAGATCGCCACGTGGGACGACGTCAAGCTGCTGACGGTGGCGGTCGACCGGCTGCGGCAGTGGCACCGGCCCGGGCTGCTGTGCATCGGCGATGCCGCCCACGCGATGTCACCGGTCGGCGGCGTCGGCGTCAACCTGGCGATCCAAGATGCCGTGGCGGCGGCGAACATTCTCGCTGGGCCGCTGCGCGATGGCCGCGTCACCGACGATCACCTCGCCGCCGTGCAGACGCGGCGCACTCTGCCGATGCGCGTGATCCAGTGGATCCAGGTGCAGGTGCAGAACCGCATCCTGACGCCGGTGCTGGCCTCGACTGCGCGGCCGGCGCCGCCATGGCCGGCGCTGCTGTTCAACCGGTTTCCGCTGCTGCGCCGGCTGCCGGCGCGGCTGATCGGCATGGGCATTCGGCCCGAGCATGTGCGGACGCCGGAGGTGTCGCGGGCGCGTTATGCTGAGAGCCCTGACTCAAAATCGTCGATGAGTTGAGGGCTATCGGCAAACCCGTCATGCCCGGCCGAGTGCCGGGCATCCACGCCTTGCTTACTTTATGGCAGGAAGTCGTGGATGGCCGGGCATCAGGGCGTCTACGCCGGTCTTCCAGACGGGCATTGCCCGGCCATGACGAAGATACTACCCCATCATTCCGGCGGGGGCGACGACGGACGACTTCAGGCCCATCGCGTCGAATGCCTGGCGCACCAGACCGGAGGCCTTGGCCTCTTCGACGAACGCATTGGCGTAAGTCAGCGCCGCCGGCCGTCCCTTCGGCACGCAGACCGAGGTGGTCGAATTCAGGAAGGCGTCATCCAGCACGCGCGAGCCGGGGATCTTTGCCAGCAGTCCGCCGAGCGACTCGCGCGACAGCGCGATCGCCTGGATCTTGCCGTCGTTCATGGCGGCGGTGGCGATGTCGACGCCCTTGAATTCGATATGCGTCGCCTTTGGCGTTGCCGCGGTGGCGGCGCGGAAGGTGGCGGTGTTGGCAACGCCGCCGATGCCGACGCCGGCGGCGTTGGCATCCTTCACCGACTGCATGGGCGAGCCGGGCGCGACCAGGAACGTGCTCTGCAGCAGGTGATAGGCGCTGCCGAAGTCGACGAACTTCTTGCGCTCGGCATCGACCGGCAGAAACGCGACATCCCATTTATTGTCGGCGGCGGAGTTCTGGATTTCGCCGGAGGCGGCATGCGGCACAATCTCGGCCGGCACGCCGAGCTTTTTCGCCAGCGCCTCGCCGAGCATGACGGCGACGCCTTTGTAGGTGTCGCCATCCTTGACGGCGAACTGCGCCGACGGCGATGGCGCGACGGCGACCGCGATGCGCAGCTTTCCGGTCGGGGCGAGTTGTTGCAGCACAGCGGCGTCGGCCATTGGATCGGCTCCAGAGAAGAAGGGATGTTTGGACCGCGTTCTGGCGGTCGCGCGCCCGCAAGTCTAGGCCAAATCGGAGGGCGCCCCAAGGCGGGTGGCTGCCGGCGGCCGGCCATAGCGCGATGCCACCACAAGCGCGAAGGCGAAAGGCGCGAGCCACACCAGCCGGCTCTGGTAGCGGTCGACCGGATGCGAGAACACGCCGCACACCACGGCGTTGACGGCGAGCGCCAGCAGCACGGTCGCACACAGCGCGGCAATCGTCGGCGGGATGTTCCAGCGCCGCCGCATCAGCAGCACGGCGCCGAGGCCGATGATCGCCAGCGCCGCCACCGGAACATGCAGGACATTGAGCGGCGCAACCTCGAAACTCTTGCGCTGCTGCTCGGCGCGCATCAGCGCCGGCATCCATTGCGGCACGCGCTCACGGAAAGTCTCGATGGTCGGGCCGTTGGTGTGGATGGCCAGTTCGGTGCCGAAGCGCAGCATCTGCCCAACCGAAGCGGTGATCGCGGTTTCGAGATGCATCAGCGGATAGCGCTGCAGGCTGTCGAGGATGATCGCTTTCTGCTCGGCGTTGAGGCCCTGCCAGCCGCCGAGTCTGTAGAATGCTGTGCCGTCGCCCCATAGCCAGGCGTCGGCTTCGTCCGGGATCTCGTGCTTGACGGTGCACAAGCGCAAGGCCGGATCGGGGCAGCGCTCATCGAGATAGCGCGCGACGATTCCATCCTCGATCAGGCGGCCGAACAGGAAACTGACGCCGCCCGGCGTGAAGCTGAGGGTGCCGGTGATGGCGGCATTGGACAGCGGCGACAGCGCGATGCCCGCCGCGACCGCCAGTGCCGCTACCTGCAGGCGCGGCGTCGGCAGATGGATGCGCGGCAGTTTGGATATCAGCCATAGCGCGGCGAGGACGCCGAGGCAGAGACCGGCCGCGGCCATGTGGCTCGGGATCGCCAGTGCGATGACCGCGGCAAGGCCGATGCTTTCCATCCGCGAGATCCGGCTTTGACCGAACACCAGCAAAAACAGCGCCAGCGCCGCCGACGAGAACAGGATGTCGGGCATCAATTGCCCGGCGTACCAGGGGAGGCCGGTCGCGACGGTGAGCATGGTCACGACGCCGAGCGCCAGCCAGGGGCGGCCGCCAAGACCCGTGACGCGCAGTGTCAGCACCACAAGCCACACCGTTACCGCCGCCTGGATGACGATGTTCGGCCAGAAGGCGAAGGGGATGCCAAGATAGAGAAAGAGCCCGTACAGCGCCGAGCGGCCCATGGCGAGATCGCCGTCCATCGGCCGGGTGACATAGCCGCCGGTGTCCGGGAAGATGAAGGGAAAGCCGTTCCAGATCGCCGGCGCCAGTAGAACGAGAACCATGGCGGCGCCGGACAGCGCCCATACCCCCGCGCCAGCCCGCGCCACCGGCCTCACCGCCGCGAGCGGGGCCTGTGCTGCCCGCGCGCGCGCCGTCACGTCCGCCATTGTCAGCCCCTCGGGGCCCAACCGATACGCGGCCCCGATGATGTTAACGCCAAGCGCGGCAATCGGTTCAAATTTAGTGGGTCGCGGTCACAATGTCGCGGGCTGGCGCGCGCTGGCGCTGCTCATAGAGACGGAGCAGCGCGATACCGGCGGTGACCGTGGCGAGCCAGACCAGCCGCGCGCCATAGCGGTCGTGCGGGTTGGAGAGCGCGCCGCAGATCACGGCATTGGCCATGACCGCGACGGTGCAGGCAGCGGCCAGTTCACCGACATCGCCGAAGTCGCGGCGGCGGCGCCAGCCGAGCAGCACAATGAACGGCAGCAGCGCCAGCGCCGCCAGCGCCAGCGGATAGTGCAGGGCGTTGATGGCGACAAAGGATATACCGTCGCGCTGCTGGCGCGCCGCCTGCATCGCCGGCACGAGCTGGGGCGTGTGCTGGCTGATGATCACATGGGTATGCCAGACCGTCGGCAACACGCCTTCGCCGGTGCGGACGTTGACGATCTGGCGCGCTGCGGCGGCCGCGGCGGTTCTGATCTGCATGCCGGGATAGGCGGTCAGGCTGCGCCGCGCGATGGTCTCCATCTCCTGGCCGAGTCCTTTGAAGCGGCCGAGGCTGTCGAACAGCTCGTTGCCCCAGAACCAGACATCGGCATCGTGCGGCAGTTCATCCTTGAAGTCGCACAACTTCAGTTTCGCATCGGGGCAGTGGTCGTCGAGGTAGCGGTTGACGATGCCATCCTGCAGCATGCGACCGAACGACAGCGCATAGCCGCCCGGCGTCCAGGCGAGTTGCCGGGCGACGAGATAATTGGTGGCGAAGACCATCAGCGCCCCGAGCAGCAGGGCGACGCCGCCGCGGCCGAGCGCGGCAAGCGGGACGCGGGCACGATCGAAAAGCCAGACCAGCGCCGCGACACCGAGCAGTGCGGCCATCACCGCCAGCGTCGCGCTGTGCGTCGAGGCCGACACGGCCGCCAGCGCAATCAGGCCGATGGTTTCAACGCGGCCGAGCGTGTCGCCGCGTAGCAGCATCAAATACAAAGCCAGCACGCCGAGGCCGCAAAAGATGTCGGTGAGCAGGATGGCGGTGAGCCAGGGCAGCGTGGTCAGCGCCGACAGCGCGGCGATGACGCCGGCCAGCAGCAGCGGCTTTCCGCCGAGGCCATGGGCGCGCAACGTCAGGGCGACAATCCAGACCGTGAGCGCAGCCTGTACCAAAAGCACCGGCCAGAAGCCGAGCGGCGCGCCGGCGACCAGCATCAGGCCGTAGCTGACGGCGCGGCTCGGAACCAGCGTGCCTTCGTACCAGCGCGCCAGATAGCCGCCGGTGTCCCATTGCAGGAGGGGGAAGTGGTTCCACAGCGCGGGCGCGATCAGGATCGCGACGCCGGCCGCCGAGGCCAGCGCCCACCGGGCGCAGTCGCGATACGTCATTCAATCTCCCGGCGTTCCCGGCGCCGGTTCGCCCAGCGCCTGTTTTGTGGGCAATGTCGCCACACGGCGGTATCGGGGTCAAGCTGGAACTGTTCTTCCGTCACCCTGAGGTGCGGGGCCATCTTGGCCGAGCCTTGAAGGGTGGACGGTCAAGGTTGCGCGGCAGGGGCCGTTCGCCCTTCGAGGCTTCCCCGGCAAGAGCCGGGCTCGCACCCCAGGATGACGGGGTGGGGGATCGATATGGTAGAACCGGCTGCACCGCGCCGGCCAAGGATTCCGTGAATGTTCGTCTCTTTCTTCCAGCAACTGAAATCCGCCGGCGTGCCGGTGAGCTTGCGCGAATATCTGACGCTGATGGAGGCGATGCAGGCCGACCTCGCCGCGCGGCGCGTGGAGAATTTCTATTATCTGGCGCGCGCCACGCTGGTGAAGGACGAGCGCAATATCGACAAGTTCGACCGCGTGTTCGGTTCGGTCTTCAAGGGCCTCGAGATGGTCAGTGACGGGCTGGAGGCGGACATCCCGGCCGAGTGGCTGAAGAAGCTGGCCGACAAATACCTGACCGAGGAAGACAAGAAGCAGATCGAGGCGCTGGGCGGCCTCGACAAGCTGATGGAGACGCTGAAGCAGCGGCTCGCCGAGCAGAAAGGCCGCCACCAGGGCGGCTCGAAATGGATCGGCACCGGTGGCACGTCTCCCTTTGGCAACGGCGGTTACAATCCGGAAGGCGTGCGCATCGGCGGCGAGAGCACGCACAAGCGCGCCGTCAAGGTGTGGGACAAACGCGAGTTCAAGGACCTCGACGACGACGTCGAACTCGGCACCCGCAACATCAAGGTGGCGCTGCGCCGCCTGCGCAAGTTCGCCCGCACCGGTGCGCCGGAGGAACTCGACCTCGACGGCACCATCAGGGGCACCGCGCACAAGGGTTATCTCGATATCCAGATGCGGCCCGAGCGGCACAACGCCGTCAAGGTGCTGCTGTTCTTCGATATCGGCGGCTCGATGGACTTCCACATCAAGGCGACCGAGGAGCTGTTCTCGGCGGTGCGCACCGAGTTCAAGCACATGGAGCACTTCTACTTCCACAACTGCCTGTACGAGAAGGTGTGGAAGGAGAACCGCCGGCGATTCGAGGCGACGACGCCGACCTGGGACGTGCTGCACAGGTTTCCGCACGACTACAAGGTGGTGTTCGTCGGCGACGCCTCGATGTCGCCGTACGAGATCGCGGTGACCGGCGGCTCGGTCGAGCACTACAACGATGAGGCCGGACAGACCTGGCTGGAGCGCGTGACGCGCACCTATCCGGCGACGGTGTGGCTCAACCCGGTGCCCGAACGCGAGTGGGACTACACGCAGTCGATCCAGATGGTGAAGCAGCTGATGGGCGGGCGGATGTTTCCGCTGACGTTCGACGGGCTGGACCGTGCGATGCGGGAGCTGGTGCGGTAGGGGGCGGCTAGCTCAATATGTCGCCTGGCCCGTCTATTTTGTCCTTTCGCTGTGGTCGATGGGACTGGCCGCAGATGTCTTGTCTATTTGGACGGGATGGCCTGCGATCATCATGCTCGCAATTGCGCTGGTTCTTGGATTTTGCCATTTATTAATGGCATTATGCTGGGCATTAACTTCGCAGTTGTTCAGGACTACAGCCTTCTCGTTGATGGAACGCGCGGCGTTCTGGCCCGACGAAGCACGGGCAGCGGATCACACCAGGGCATTCGGTCAGTTGTCGCCGAGAAGGCAAAGGGCTCACGCCGCCTTCGGCCGCGGCTTGATGGTCTTGAGCACGCCGCCGATCTCGCGACGCCGCGCCATCAGGTCGTAGTCCGTCTGCAGTTGCAGGAAGAAGCCGTCGCTGACGCCGAAATAACGGGCGAGGCGGAGGTCGGTGTCGGCCGTAACCGCGCGTTTGCCGAGCACGATCTCATTGATACGGCGGGGCGGCACGCCGACCGCGCGGGCCAGCGCCGTCTGCGACAGCCCCATCGGCGCGAGGAATTCCTCCAGCAGGATTTCGCCCGGTGTGGGGTTGGGCAAAAGTTCAACCGTGGTAGTCGACGATCTCGACATCTTCGGCTCCTCCGTCACGCCAGCGAAAGCAGATACGCCACTGGTCGTTGATACGAATGCTCCATTGTCCGGCGCGGTCGCCCTTGAGCGCCTCGAGCCGGTTGCCGGGCGGAATTCGCAGATCTTCCACGCGCCGCGCGGCATTGATGAGACGCAGCTTGCGCAGGGCGGCTGTCTGAATGTCGGACGGAAGCCGCCGGCTGCGCAGGCCTTCCCAGATTTTCGCCGTTTCGGTACCGCGAAAGCTGAGGATCATATCCCAATATAACGTATAACGTTATAAGGATCAACCGGCCTTTGCTGCCGCCTCAAAGCAACACCGCCGGGCGTTCGCCCGGCGGTTCCGTTTCCCACTCTAATGGTGGAAGCGTCAGGCTGCGTTGGCGGCGCGCGGCTGGGCTGGCGGCTCGGCCTGCTGCTGGCCGCGCTGCAAGGCCATCACCTCGCGCATCAGGCGGGCGAAGTCCTTGCGGCCGGTTTCCAGCGCGCCTTCCACCACCGAGCGTTCCATCTTTTCGCGGCGCAGCGCGGCATTGAGTTCCTCGATGGTCTGCTCGGCCGTGGCGCGGTCGTTGGCGAGCGCCGCCTGCAGCACGCCGATCTCGGCAGTGAGTTCGGCGGCGGTTTCCTCGGCGCGGGTCAGTGCGGCTTCCTTGGCGTTGAAGGCCCGGGCCAGTGCCGCGCTGCGCTCCATCAGCGTGTTGCGGGCGCGCTCGACTTCCTCGAATTCGGAATCGCGGCGCAGGCGGTCGGCTTCCAGCTCAGCGACACGCGCCGCCAAAGCATCGCGCTCGATCGCCAGTTCGCCGGTGCGGCGATCATAGTCGCGGATTTCCTCGGCGCGGCCGAGCAGATGTTCGCGGGCTTCGCCGAGCAGCTTCTCGGTGGCGGCGGCGCGCGCCTGCAGCGCCTCGCCGCGCATGCGCTGGCTGGTCAGTTCGTGGTCGGCGCGTTCCTTGGCCTCGTCGAAGGCGTGAACCAGCCGCGCCTGTTCGTTGCTCAGTTCGGCGAAGTTGGCCTCGACATGGCGCAGGCGGCCCTGCACGGCGTTGAAGCTGGCTTCCGCCTCGGCGAGCCGGCGGGCGAGCTTGGCGGCATCGGCGCTGGCCTTCTCCAGCGAGGTCTGCTGGGCGCGCTTTTCGTCTTCCGCCATCAGCAGGCGCTGCCGGGCGGCGTTGAGATCGGATTCGAGCGCAATGATGCGCTTGTCGGCGGTCGACAGGCGCTCATCGAGGCGGCGGCATTCCTCGCGCAGCGCGGTGCTCTCGCCGGTCTCCTGGGCGAGCCGGGCCTCCAGGTCGGCGATCTGGGCGCGCCGCGCGGCGACGTCGATGGCGATGTCGTGCTTGGTGGACTCGGCGAGGCGCAGCTGCTGCTGGGTCTGGCCGAGCTCCTGGCGCAGCGCCTTGCAGTCCTTGTCGGAGGCCGCCGCCTTTTTCTCCAGTTCGGCGACCTCGTTGCGCAGCTTGCCGTAGGCGGTGCGGGTATTGTTGAGGACGGTTTGCAGGCCGATCTTTTCGGACTTCTCGTTCTCCAGCGCGCGCAGGGTCTTGCCGACGGGATCGGCCAGCTTGCCGAAGGCCGCCTTGATGCTGTCGAGCTCGCTCATCTTGGCATTGGCATCGATCAGCAGATTGCGCAGCGACTCGTTCTCGCCGCCGATCTGGGCGCCGAGCGCGGAGAACAGCTCCTCGTCGAGTTCAAGCGGATTGTCGGGCTGGGCGGTCTCGGCCGGCGCGGCCACGACTTCGATCGGGCGGTCGTAAAGGCCCGCCTTGCGGCTGAAAAAGCCCCCGAGCTTGCTCATGAAAGTGATCCCTGTAGTGCGCCGATCCGCCCGGCCGTAGCGACGCCGAATCACTTGCCATCAGTCCTAACAGACCCTGAATGACCGTGGTAAATGAGCGGTTAACGCAGCCCCGGATGCGGGGGATTGCCAAGAAATCTCAGTGATTTATCGGGGGCTGGTGGCCGCCCCAGGCGGCGGCGCGGCGCCGGAGGGTGCCATCCGCGCGTCCTGTGAATAACCCGTGTGGCGGCAAGTTCCGCCGCTCGACTCGATAGTTAAAGCGGCTCACAAATTCACGTCCGATTCCAGACATACCTCACCGGAGATTCTCTCATGTTTCGCAAACTGGCCGCAGCCTTTGCTGTGCTCGCGGCTTTCGCCCTGACCGTCCAGACCGCCGACGCCAAATCGCGCCGTCATCACGTCGACAAGCGCGTCGTCGCCAGCGGCGTCGTGGTCGGTGCCGCCGCAACCGCCGCCTACTTTTCCATGAACGACTGGCGTTGGAAGTGGGATTCCGGCAACCAGTTCTCGAGCGGCGTGGCCTACGGCCTGACCGCGGTCGGTTGCGCGGCGTTGTCCCCGATGGTGGCGACCGCCGTCGTCGGCCGGGAGCTGACCATGCGTGAAGCCCACGTGCTGGTCGGCTCCTGCGTGATCCCGATCGTCGGTGGATTGCTGGTCAATGCGGCCTATGACGCCAATCCGCACTGGGAGCCGAAGCCGAAGGCGGTGCGGGTCGCGAAGCGGTTGCGCGGCAAGAAAAAGTAAGCGTCAGTATTGTTGCGTTAATCGGAAAGGCCGGTGCCGCTGTCGCGGCGCCGGCTTTTTCGTTTGCGGGTTGCTATGCCCGCCTGGCGATGAACAGTCCTTCGCACAGCCGGAAGGTGGCGTCGGTGCCGGACACTTTCGGCTCCAGCACCCCCCGCACGTCGGGCGTCACCTGCGTCAGCATCGAAATCAGCAACTGCTGCATGGTGGCGTCGTGACGGCTGGCCCAAGGTTTGAACTCCATGGTCTTGGCAATCTCTTCGTCATGCGTAACGGCGAGGCCAGCGCCGTCCAGCGCGGTCCGCCACTCCGCCATGGTCCAGGCGCGCAGATGGCTCGGGTCGCGGAAGCGCTCGAAGGCATTGATGTAGTCGCCGACCGTGCCGTCTGGCACCACGTTGTCGACCACGGCGAAGACGCCGCCCGGTTTCAGCACGCGGCGCACTTCGGCGAGAAACTCCGGAATCGAGTCGAAGTGGTGCGGTGCGACGCGGCAGGTGACGAGATCGAAGCTGTCGTCCTCGAACGGCAGCGCCTCGGCCTTGGCGTACGTGGTGCGCACATTGGCCAGCCCGCGCTTGTGCGCTTCGGTTTTGACCATATCGAGCATTTCCTGGGTGATGTCGGTGGCCCAAACGCGGTCGACATGCGGCGCGAAGGTGTAGGCGACATGGCCGCCGCCGGTGGCGATGTCGAGCATGCGCCAGTTTTTCTGCGGGGCGGTGAGGGCGACCAGACGCTCCAGGCTTTTGCCCTGCGCGTGCGGCTTGGAGGTTAGATAGCTCGCGGCGGTCTTGCCAAAGTGTTCCTGCGAGAGCGACTTGTTCATGAGCGTTCCTTTCGCCCTCGAAAGGGGGCGGCGGCACTTTAAACCGTTCGGCCGGGTCCCGCGACGGGGGGCGCTCACGCAAAGAAGACGGCGCCCGGCTGTGAGGCCGGACGCCGCTTCATCTCGATCACGTCTCTTGCAGAGACGTGGGCTTTACGCTTAGCGCGCCGGGGTCGCCGGAGCGGTACCCGAACCCGCCGGGGCGGTGCCGGCCGGAGCGTTGGTACGGGCCGGGGTCGCACCCGTGCCGGTCGTCGCCGCGCTGTTGCCCTTGGCTTCGTAGTAAGCGAACGCCGGAGCCTTTTCCAACTGCTCCTTGGTGTAGCTCACGTTGATGCGCTCGATGTCGTCATCGTTTGCCTGACGCGTCACGGTCAGGTCGCGGAACGGAACGGCGACATCCTTTTCACCGATCCCGAGGAAGCCGCCGACGCCAATCACAACACCGCGAACGTTACCGTCACTGCCGACGATGACGTCGTTGATTTCGCCGATCGATTTGTTGTCCGGACCGTGAACGCTGGATCCGATCAACTGCGAACCGCGCCATTCCTGGGCGGTCTGCGTCTGCAGGAAGCCGCCGGCAGCGGTCTGGCCGGCCGGACGGGCCTGCATGTTGTTATTGCCTGCCGGTGCGGTCGTGGCGGCGGGCGCGTTGGCGTTCGGCGCGGTGGCGGGAGCCTGAGCGAAAGCGGGCGCGGCCAGAACGGTGGCAAGCGCAGCAGCAGTCAAAGTAAGTTTCATAGGGTTCTCTCCAAATGGAATTCGGGTTCGTGCGGCGCCAACGCAACGCGGCGCCGTCTGCTGAACTAACGCTTCAAAGTGCGGCGCGTTCCGAACTTGATGATGGTGAGTGTGTGGCGCGGTGTCGCCGGTGCGCTGACGGCGCCCAAATATGCATCGTTCGGAACCCGTGACGAAGCTGCCGATTTCGAATCAGTTCGCGATAGCACTTTGCGCGGTGGAACCGTTCTTCAGTTCACGGAGAAGGGTCTGCGCGCCGTCCTGTCGCGTCAGTCTTGCGCGGCGGTCCTGTGGCGTCAGTCTTGCGCGGCGGTCCGGCCGGGGGCGGGGCCCGCCTCTTCGTCATTGGCGGGTTCGGCCGGCAAAATGGGCGCCTCGGGCGCCAGCGGTAGGCCGCGGCGCAAGGCCGAGCGCAGCGTGCCGACTTCGCTTTGCAGCCGCGAATTGTCCTTGCGTGCCGCTTCCAGCGCGCCCTCGACCACGGCGCGTTCCATGCGTTCGCGCTGCAGCGCTCCGTTCAGATCTTCGACGCGCTTCTCGATATTGGTCCGGCTGACCTGGATGTCGGCCTCGAGGTGCCCGTTGCGCTCGGTGAGAGCGGCGATCTTTTCCTCGGCGCGGGCGAGCGCGGTCTCGCGCGTCTTCAGGGTCTTGGTAATGGCATTGTTGCGCTCGCTCAGCGCGGTGCGGGCCTGTTCGAGGTCGCGGATCTGGCGCTCGCGCTGTTCGTGCGCGGCTTCGATCTGGGCCAGCCGCTTTTCCGAATTGTTGCGGGCGATGGTCGCTTCCACCGACTTGCGGTCAAAGGCGCGCACTTCCTCGGTGCGGGCAATGAGGTTCTGCCGGGTTTCGGACAGCAGGCGCTCGGCGGTTGCGGTACGCGACTGCAAGCCGTCCAGCCGCATGTTCAGGCTGTTGCGTTCGGCCTGGTGCTGCTCCTTCGCTTCGTCGAGCGCCGCGCCGAGGCGGCCGCGTTCTGCATAGGCTTCGGCGAAGGAGGCTTCGACCTTGCCGAGCTGGGCGCGGGTCGCGGTGAGGGTATTTTCGCTCTCGGTCAGCCGGCGGGTCAGCCGGCCGTTTTCATTGACGGCCTGGTCGATCGCCAATTGCAGCGACTGCTTTTCGTCTTCCAGCAGCGCCAGCTTCTCGCGCGCGGCGGCCAGTTCGCCTTCGAGTTCGCCGATGCGCTTCTCGCCCTCGTCGAACTGGTCCTGCAAGGTGCGGCGCGCTTCGCTGAGAGAACGCCGCTGCGCGGTTTCGTTGGCCAACTGGCGCTCAAGCTCGGCGATCTGCGTGTTGCGCGCGGCAATGTCGTTGGCGAGCTCGATTCGCGTGCTGTCCAGCCCGCGGTTGGATTCGCGCGTCAGTTCGAGATCTTCGCGAAGCTTCTCGGACTCGGCTTCCAGCGCGGTGGCCTTGCGCTCGATCAGGTAGAATTCGGTGCGCAGCGTCTCATAGGCGGCGCGGGCTTCGTCCAGCCGGCCGGTCAGGCTCAGGGTCTGCGACTTTTCCATCTCCAGCGCGCGCAGCGTGCTGTTGAACGGCGCGACGATCTTGTCGAAGGCTTCCTTGAGTTCGTCCAGTTCGCCGATCTTGCGGCCGGTATCGGTCAGAAGATTGCGCAGGACTTCGTTTTCCTCGCCCATCCGCGAGCCGACGTCGGAAAAGTTCTCGACATTGATATGGCTGCTGCCGCCATTGCCGGTCCCGTTGCCGTTTCCATTGCCGTTTCCATGGCGGCCGGGCAGGGAGTAGCTGTCCAGGGAGGAGTCGCCGCCCTTGCGGCCAAACAGGTCCGACAACTTCGCCATGACAAAACGCCTCCAACCCGCTACGCGAACAAAACCAGCTTCGCCGGTGCCGAGAATGCCCGGTTAAGATATTATATACCTTTGACGATTGGAACACACGCTTCGATCGAACGGCGGCTGCAATGCGTCTGCCCTGCATCATGGTTAATGGCTGAAATCATGCACCAATCCGCCTTTGCGACAAATTTTCCGACCGGTGTCCTGCTGTGAGCGGTGACGCGGCGCAGGCCGAGGAAAGTTCCGCAACTTACAGTTTCCGGCCGTCGCTGCTCGGCGCGGCACGGGTGTTCAGGTTGACCGATGACGCCCTCGAGTGGGCCTTCGGCGCCAAGACCGGCCACATCCCGTTTAACACCATTCGGCGCGTGCGGATGTCGTACCGGCCGGCCAGCATGCAGTCGCAACGCTATCTGACCGAAATCTGGGCCGAAGGCGCGCCCAAGCTGGAGATCGTCTCGACGTCGTGGAAAAGCATGGTCGAGCAGGAGCGCTTCGACCGGCCTTATTCGGCCTTCGTGACCGAGCTCAACCGCCGTCTGGCGAACGCCGGCGGCACCATCCAGTTCGATCGCGGCAGCAATCCGCTGCTCTATTGGCCTGGGGTAGCGGTATTCGCGGCGGTGGGCGTGGCGCTGGTGCTGATGCTCGGGCGCGCCATACTGGACGGCGCCTGGGGCAGCGGGCTCATCGTTGCCGGGTTCTTCGCGCTGTTTCTCTGGCAAAGCGGAAACTTCTTCCGCCGCAACCGTCCGGGCACCTATGGCCCGGACGCACCGCCGGCGGTTCTTTTGCCGGGCTCCTGAGCCCTCCGACTCCCACTACTGCCGTCGTCGTGTTTCAGCCCGGTCGCGCTCGGTGTCGAGCTCGACGGCCCGTGCCAGAAATTCGTTGGCAATGGCGTCGAGCTCGGCAGCGACCGCATTATTGGCGGAATCGGCCCGCACGTGCCGCGCCAGGCTGAAACATTGTTCGGCCTTTTGAATGAAGTACTCGGCGTCGGAAGTGCAACGCATCTTTCAGGAATGAACCTCTGGCTTGTGTTCGTTCATTTCTTCGGTCTCTTCCTTCAGAGCCATTCTGGCCAGCCGCAACAAACAGACGAAGAGTGGGAGGCGCATTTGCGCGCCTTCCACGATGGCATAGTCGAGCATGGCCGTGAGGCCGGCGATGTCCTGCGGTTTCACGGCCGCTGACTGCAATGCGTCCCCCTTGGCGTACTTCATTGCAAAGCGCTCCAATCCGAAAATATCCATGTGACTCACGCTGCCTGTTGGTCGGTACGACGCCGCCACACCACGGGAAAGTCCGTGCCGCTGAGCGGGTCGCCGTCTTTGAGAGAGGTGTTGCGGCGGAACTGGCCCGGCGTCCATGATCTGGTCTGGAAGCGGATGTCGTCGCCGCAATAGCGAAGCGAAGCCGCGCGGCGCACCTGGTAGCGGCTGGCATTGCCAGCCGCACCGTGTACCGTGCGATAGTGATGGACCACCATGTCGCCGGGCTCGACGTCGAAATGGACTATGTCGAAGCCGTCCAGATTGCTTTCGATGTCGGGAAGCTCGGCGTTTTGCCCAGCGATGACCTGCCCTGGGTAAATGGCGCCGCTTTTGTGCGAGCCGCGCCAGTACATCATCGAACCGCTCTCGATGGTGACGGGATCGACCGGAATCCACAGCACGCAACATTGCTCGCCGGCGATCTCGAAGTAACCCGCGTCCTGATGAAACGCGGTGCGCTCGCGCGTGCCGGGTTCCTTGACGAAGATCTGATCGCCAAAGAAGTTGATCTGATCGCCGCCAAGCAGGCCGGCGGCGATTTCGGGTCCCGGCCCGTTCAGCGTGAAGCGGCGGAACTCGCGCAGCCGGGCGGCAAGGCCGATGTCGAACATGACGGTCGACTTGCCGGCGGACGATGCCTGTTCAGGCGAGGCATCCTGCATCGTCATCAGCGCCTGGTCGATCGAGCGCCGCAAGGTGTTGACCGCCGGCAGGTCGAGAACGCCGCGCAGCAGCACGACGCCTGCGTGCCGGTAGGCGGCAACCTCGTCCCTTGTGATTTGTCGTGCCAGTTTTGTCATGACCGGCCTCAAATCACTTCGAGGGCAGGCGAGGACGACCGCATCACCTCGGCGTCGTACACGCTTTCCGGCGACTCCGGCCAGCCGACATATTCCAGGACGTCGTTGATGACTTCCTGGCCGACCGGCCAGCGGATGGCGATACACTCGCCGCCGCCGGCAACACCGCGCCCGCCGCCGTATGGGTGCGACAGGCCGAGCGGGATGGTCCGCGGCGACATTTCGACGAAACTCCCGAGCGTGCCCGCGTCGATCACGGTCTGGAGATAGGCGAGCTTTTCCTTCATCGCCCACTGGAACAGCGCGATCAGCAGTCGCGCCTTGGCGGCGCGAATGGTGTCGCGCGATTTGCGCGACGGCATGACGATGTAGCGCGTGCACTCGTAAACGTCGGGCGCGCGCGCCGGCATGCCGTTTTCGATCAAGTGTGGAAAATAGTCGCCAAGCAGCGAATGGTTCATGGTCGGAGTCGCCCGAACGCTGCTTTCGATCACGCCGTCCTCGTTGATATCGAGGAAATAGACGGCCTCATCGACGTCGTATTGGTCGGTTTCCCGACCGTTGCCGCAGGGCAAGGACCAGCCGCGGCCAACTACAAACACCTCATGACGCAACCGGAACAACTGATCGAAGAACTTGCTGTTTTGCTCGCGCTCGCTTCCACGCAACATAATGATCATAACGCAACCTCCACCAACGCCACCGTCACCAACACAATTGTTGGTGTAGGGCGTTCAGGTGGTACTTGAATATCCCAAGAACTTGGGAGACAGCGCTTTGCGCGTGGCTGATTCTACAGCGAAATCTCGCCAAATCGGATGGCCTGCACCACGGCGTAAGTGCGGCGGAAGGCGTCGAGTTTCTTCTTGGCGTTCTCGACGTGGGACGTCACCGTGGTGGCGCCGATATTGAGGATTTCGCCGATTTCATCGTCGGACTTGCCGACGGCGACCCACTGCATGATTTCCCGTTCGCGCGGCGTCAGCGGCGTGTGGGCGGCGTCGTCGCGCTGTTCACGGATCAGCGCGCGTTTCAACGCCTGCTGGCTGTAGATGCCGATGATCTCCAGCGCGGAGCGCGCCCGTTGCGACAGGTCCGGGTCGTCGCCGCATGGGCTGATCACGGAAACCGAACCCGACATGGTCACAATCGGGATGATCAGACCGTCGTGCATGCTGAAATCGCGGCCTTCGTCGATGATCTTCTGTTCGAGTTTTGACAGCTTGCGGCGTTCCTGCACGTCCTTCCAGGAGTACGGATGCAGGGTCTGGCGCATCTCGGTGATCAGCCGGTCGTGTATGAGGTATTTTTTCTCTTTATAATTGTCGATGTATTCCTGCGGCCGCGTGTTGAGCAGCACTCCTTCATCGTGCGGGCGGCCGGGGCCGGGCATCGACCAGGCGGTGACGCAGCTCAGTCCGTACCATTCCAGTTCTTTTTGAATTTCGACGCAGATTTCTTCGTATTTGGTCAGCTTCTGCAGTCTCTCGACAAAATCGAGCGTGCGCTTTCCATAGACATCGTTCTCAACGTTCATCTGGTGAAGCCACGGCCGGAATGACGAATAATCGGAAATTATGTACCACAATTGATGCTTGTCCAGTTGCAAACCGCTGAATCTTAAAGGCTGCACGATGAACGGCCGGCGCGCCGCAACGGTGCCTCTGAACCGTTTTTTGGCGATTCGCGTCAAAGTTGTCCCGGGCTATGGTCAGTGACGGCGTCCCGGCGCTGGCGCGGCCGTCACGCCGGGGGTGCCGCCGGCATACCGGCGCAGGTCAGCCAGCACCTCGGAGCACACCGGCCAGCGGATCGCCATGCACTCGCCGCCGCCGGGACAGGCGCGGCCGCCGCCATACGGGTGCGAAAGGCCCATGGGCTGGGTCAACGGCGTGAGTTCAAGGTACCGGGACAGAGCAACCGTCTCGATCATTGTTTGCAGGTACGCGACGTCGTGGGCCGCACACCATTCGAGCATGGCGGCGATGAGCGGGAAGGTGGCGATGCGATGCCTGGCATGCAGGACCGGCTCCGCCGGCCAGGCAACAGCGCGGTTACACTCATAGGTCGCCGGTGCGCGCCGCGCCTGGCGGTTCTCGATGAGCTGGGGAAAGCAGTCCGCGATCAGCGATGAAGTGACCGTCGGGGTGATGCGACCGCTGGCTCTGATGCGCGATTCGTCATCGAGGTCGAGGAAGTAGACGGCGTCGTCGTCGTCGTAGCGGTCGACTGCCAAGACGTCGGCTGCCGCCGGCCATTCACCGCCTCTGACGAAGACTTCGTAGCGGAAGCGAAACTGCTGCTCGAAGAGTTCCGGGTGGGCGCCCCGGTCGCGGCCGTTCAGGACAAAGATCATTTCATACTCTCGCTCGCACAAAGCAAGAGATCGGCGCATTCGTCCGCCCAGTCCTAGCCGCAAGTTCTTAGGAGGCGGCAAACGCCTCAGATTAAAGCGTAATTTCTCCGAGACGAAGAGCCTGGAAGACCGCATGAGGGCGGCGAAAAGCGTCGAGTTTGCGTTTGGCGTTTTCGACGTGCCAGGTCACGGTCCGGGTGGTGATCGACAGGATAGCGGCAATGTCATCGTCCGAGCGCCCGGCGGCGACCCAGCGCATGATCTCGCGCTCCCGCGGCGTCAGCGGCGCCGGCGCGGTTCCCTCGGTCTGTTCTTCGCGCGCGCGGTCGAGCGCCTGAAAACTGCAAATGCCGATGATTTCGACCGCCGCGCGGGCGGGGGGCGACAGATCGGGTTGCCGGCCGCAGGGGCTGAACATCATCACCGACCCGGACGGCGTGAAGATCGGCACCATCAGGCCGTCATCGGCATCGAAGTCGCGCGCCTCGTCCATGATCGCAATCTCGGCGCGGCTCAGATTGCGTCTGGCGCGCACGTCGCGCCAGGAAAACGGGCCGGGCGTGCGGCGTATTTCGGTGACCACCGGGTCGCGCAGCACATGATTGTTCCGGGCGTAGTGCGCGAGGTAGTCGGCCGGCCTCGAATTGAGCAAAACGCAGTCGTCCGGCGAGCGGCCGGGGACCGGCATCGACCAAGCGGTGACGTGGGTCAGACCAAACCATTCGAGACTCGTACGGATCTCGCGGCTGATGGCGTCATAGCCGGTCAGCCGTCGCAGTCGCTCGACAAAATCCAGCGTGCGTTTGCCGTAGGCGGTCATCGGGGGCCGCTCCTGCCGTTCAGGCGGCAAGTATGCGATGCAATTCAGCGTTGTCCAGTTGCGGCTGTGACCAATTGCGGCGTGCCCACCGCGAAGTTGGATGCGCGCAAATGAGTTGGCGGCGCTGGTCATCGTGATGAGATGGCCGCGCCGCTTTTCTCAGGAGGTGGATGCCTAGCTGGTGGCGGCTTCCAGCGAACGCGGACCGACGAAGCGGTCGAGCCGGCCCGATTCCGGATGCAGTTCCGTCCAGGTGTCGTAGGCGAAGTCGATGATGACCAGCCCCGATGTCGGAAGTTTTTCCCGCAACGCTTCGCGGGCGTCGATATCGCCGGTGGCGATCAGCATCAGCGCCAGTTCGTGCAGGCCGGGATTGTGCGCGATCACCAGCACGGTCTGCGCCGCGGCCGGCGCTTGCTGGATGGCGGTGAAAATGTCGCCGGGCATGGCGTCGTAAAGCGCCTTGACGGTCGTCGTCTCGCGCGCCGGCCGCCAGCCGGCGGCGGCCAGCTTGGCGGTTTCCTGCGTGCGCACGGCCGGTGACACCAGCACGTGGTCGGGCAGCAATTCATGTGTCGCCAGATAGGCGCCCATGGTGGCGGCGTCCTTGCGGCCGCGCTCGTCGAGCTTGCGCGCACGATCCGGGGCGCTCGGTACAGCGCGTTCAGCCTTGGCGTGACGGAGCAACAGGAGGCGGCGCATGGTCCAACGATCTGCTAGCAGTGAGGCGAAATTGTCGCGCGGATTCGTGATTTCGAATCCGAGCCAGTCTAGTATGCGCGCGATAGCCGGAGTTCCGCAAATTGGCTAACAAGCAGACATGAGCGACACGTCGTCCAAGGCGGCCGGCTGGTATGACGCGACGCAGGTGCTGACACCGGCGCGGCCGCGGCTGACGTTCGACCTTGACGTCGACGTCTGCGTCATCGGCGCAGGCCTGGCCGGCCTGACGGCGGCGCGCGAGGTGGCGCAGCGCGGCTGGTCGGTGGCGGTGCTGGAAGCCGGCCGTGTGGCCAATGCCGCATCCGGACGCAATACCGGCTTCGTGCTGCCCGGTTTCGCCGACGACCTCGACGCCATGATCGAACGGATCGGACTCGACCACACCCGCCAGCTCTGGGCGCTGTCCGAGGACGGCGTCGACTATGTGCGGCGGACCATCGAGGAAACGGCGATGCCGGGCGTCGATCCGGTGCCCGGCTGGCTGCACGTGTCGAAGACCGACAATGCCGAAGACTTGCGCGGCGAGGTCGAGCGGCTGCGCTGGATCGGCGCCGATGTCGAATTCTGGCCGGTCGCGCAGGTGCGCGAGCAACTGGTCAACAAGCGCTACTTCAACGCCATCCATTACCGGCGCGCCTTTCACATTCACCCGCTCAATTATGCGCTGGGACTCGCGTCGCTGGCGGAAGCTGCCGGCGCCCGTATCTTCGCGCAAACGCCGGCGATCGCCATCGACGCCGCCGGCGTCCGCAAGCGCATCGACACGCCGGACGGCCGGGTGCGCGCGGCGCAGGTCGTGCTGGCGGGCAACGTCGATCTCGGCGCATTGATGCCGAAGCTGTCGGCGACGCTGCTGCCGGTGCATACCTACGTGATGGTGACCGAGCCGCTCGGCCCGCAACTGCGCGATCTGATCCGCTATCGCGGCGCTGTCAGCGACACCAACCGCGCCGATAATCACTACCGGATCGTCGGCGACGCCGGCGAAGAGCGTCTGCAGTGGTCGGGCCGCATGCGCGCCTGGGCCGCCGATCCGCGCTGGACCAAACGCGGGCTTGTCGCCGATATCCGCCGCAATTTTCCGGCGCTCGGACCGGTCGAGGTCGCGCATATCTGGCGCGGTACAGTGGGGCGGACCATCCACCGCATGCCGCAGATCGGCGAGATCGAGCGCGGCGTCTGGCTGGCGAGCGGCTTCGGCGGCCACGGGCTCAATACGACGGCGATGGCCGGCGACCTGATCGCGCGCGGCATCGTCGACGGCGATCAGACCTGGCGTCTGTTCGCACCTTATGAACTGGTCTGGGCCGGCGGCACGCTGGGCAGCATCCTGGCGCAAAGCGTCTATTGGTGGTCGCGGCCGTTCGAGCGCATGGCGCAAAGCCTGTCGCGCTACCGCGAGCGGGCGTGGATCCGCCGGCAGGCCAAGCAGGCGACGCGGCAGGCGCAGCAGGCGGCGCGGCGGGCGCAGCAAGAAGCGCGCGAGCGAACGCAACAGGAGGCGCGCGAGCAGGCGCGTCTGGCGCTTGCCATGCCGCCGCCTGAGCCGGTCCCCGCCGCTGTGGCGGAGGTTGCGGCCCAATCCACGCCGCCTGCCGCCGTCGGCGCTGCCATGGCTCCGGCCGACATCGCCACACCGGAACTCGCCGTACACGATACGGCTCTGCCGGACCCTGCCGCACCCGCAAGCGCTCCCGTCGAGACCGTCCCCGCGAGGGTGCTGCCTTCTCAACCAGAGCCGGCAGCCGAAAGCGTGCCGGGTGGCGGCGATCAACCGCCCCGCCTGGACAATGGGTCGTCCAAGGAGGCGGCCAGCGGGTCTTCCAAGGCGGTCAAGCGGGCGGTCAAGTCGTCACCGAACCGGGCGTCGGCCAAGCCCCGCAAGCCGCGCAAACCGCGGCAGTCCCGCAAACCGAAGACGCCCTTGGATTCGCCGCCAGGGGTGGAACCCGGCTGAATATTGCCGGGCGTAATCAAATGTAATCGTTGGGAAACTAGCGCCGACTAGGATAGACAAGAGTGCCGCGACGATGTGTGGAATGGGTGAGGGTCTTGTTATGTCACTGGTACGGTCTGGATTGGTGGCCTTCGGCGCCCTGACGGCAGCGCTGCCCGCCTTCGCGGCGGATTATCAGCCCGCGCCGGCGCCAATGCTGTCGCAGAAGCCGGTGTCGATGTGGACCGTGACCATCGGCGCGGAAGGCCGCATGCTGCCGGAATATGAAGGCGGCAAGGATTTCCGCTTTTCGGCGGTGCCGATTATCCGCGTCGCCCGCGCCGGCGCCGAAGCGCGCTTCCGCAGCGCGCGCGATTCCGCCGGCTTCGCTCTGATCGATACCGGACATTTCCGCGCCGGCCCCGGCCTCAAGGTGCGGCTTGGCCGCAAGGAAAGCGACAGCAGCGACCTGATCGGTCTCGGCGATGTCGACTGGGCGGTGGAAGTCGGCGGCTTCGCCGAATACTGGCCGACCGACTGGCTGCGCACCCGGGCCGAATTGCGTCAGGGCTTCAACGGCCACAGGGGCGTCATGGCCGACCTCATGGCCGACGTGGTGGTGCCGGTCACCCCGCAACTGACGCTGTCGGGCGGCCCGCGCATGGTACTGGCCAGCGCGAAGGCGCTGGAGCCGTATTTCGGCATCTCGACCGGTCAGGCCCTGGCCTCCGGTTTGCCGGCCTATTCGGCCAGCGGCGGCGTGCGCTCTTACGGCGCCGGCGCGCAGGCGCAATACAAGTGGTCGCCGCGGTGGGCGAGCCACGTGTTCATCGAATATGAAAGGCTGGCCGGCGATGCCGGCAACTCGCCGCTGGTCACCCAGCGCGGCACCCGCGATCAGGTTCAGGTGGGTATCGGCACGACCTATTCCTTCGACGTGCAGGGATTGTGGTAGCGTCGTCCGAATCAGGCCTCGGTCGCACAGTCACACCCCATGTTTTCCAGATCCGTCTGTCTTATTGCCGCCGCGCTGGCGCTCGCCGGCTGTGCGCAAGGCTCATCTGACACGCTGCTCTCCGGCAGCGCCGCGCCGCCGCCGAAAACCATCATCGTCACCGACTTCACCTGGTCGAGTGAGGTCGTCGCGATCGATCGCGGCTTCACCGCGCGGCTGGACCGCAAGGGCAGCTACCCGACCTTCGAGCGCAGGCCGCGCACCATCGCCCGCGTCAACGATGAAATCGTCGCCACCATCGTTGCCGGTCTGCGCGAGGCCGGGCTCGAGGCCCAGCCGGGCGACGAGGATGCGCTGTCGCTGTCCGACAGCGCCGTGATCGTCAAAGGCGCGCTGCGCGGCGATGGCGAAAGCGCCAGCGCCAAGAAAGACCAGATCGGCTTCGGCGCGGGCCGCGGCGGCGTCATCGCCGACATGACCGTCACGTCCATCTCCAGCGGCGGCAAGCGCCCGGTGCTGAGCTTTGCCACCGACGGCCGCGCCGCGGGGCGTCCCGCCGCGGGCCGGGCGGCGGGCGCCAACAACGCCGCCATCGCCGCGGCGCTGGCGGGCCTCAAGGCCGATCCGGAGAGACTGTCGCCCGATGTCGAGGCGCAGGCGCGGGGCATCGGCCGCGCTGCGGTCGACAAGATCGTCGCCTTCGCCAAAGAGCGCGGCTGGCTCGACAAGCCGG
>JALHNV010000054.1 GCA_022843325.1 Pseudolabrys sp.
CATCAGGCGACGGCCGACAGCGCCGATCCCGAACAGAAGCAAGTGCCCGGCGAGTGGATTGACGCAAAAAGGGATTGACGAACCAAGGCCCGTTACAGAAGCCCGCATGGAGCGAAGCGAAATGCGGGGCGGCGTTCGTTAATCCCCCGGATTACGCTTCGCTCCATCCGGGCTACGGAGCCCTCACGCCGCAGCGTCGGCCGTCACCCGCTTGATGCGGTCGATCTGCTTGCCGATGGCGCGCTGCGCCGTCTCGATGTCGTGACGGTTCTGCAGATTGAGCCAGAGCTGCACCGAGGTGCCGAGCGCCTTGCTCAGGCGCAACGCGGTGTCGGCGGTGATGCCGCTGGTCTCGGCGGCGATGCGCTCGACCCGCGTGCGCGGCACGCCCATCGCCTTGGCCAGCGCGCCGGGCGACAGGTTGAGCGGCACGAGAAATTCCTCGCGCAGGATTTCGCCGGGGGTAGTGAAGTTAGGAGTCTGGATTCCTTGTGCAACAATACAGACTCTCAGTAAGCCACGCTTCGCTTCCAAGTCCTCGTCATTTTGCGCCTCATGAAAGCGCGCCTCTGGGGAGAGAAGGTCGGTACAGAAAAATTAAAAGGCAGACGACAAGCAGTTTTGTTATTGTGGAGGTTGGGCAGGGCTGGAGCTAGGAATCCCACCATCCGAAAGCTGGGCTTGAAGTAGACCGGCGAGGTAATCTTCTAAATTCGAAAAGTCTAAGTTGCCCTCGGCCCATGCCCTATCTGCGGCACGAAGGCCATCTACATATCCAGCCCTATTTTCTCTGATGCGTTCCGGAACAATCTTCTTGCCTCGTAGTAGGGTGCCAGACTTGACGCATAACAAATAATAGCAAGTGGCGCGTGCTGTACGTCCATTGCCCTCAATAAATGGGTGAATCCAATTCAATCGCCACAGGCCGTAAGCAGCCATATCTGTGGCCGTCCAATTGTACCAATTCTCATGAATAGTAGAGATAAACCTATCCATGAGTTCCGGCACGTCTTTGAAATGCGGTGGGATATGATTGCCGACGTAAATCGGCTCTTCTCTGAAGCGCCCGCCAAACTGGGAAATATTGGCGACCGCAACGTGGTTGAGAGCCCAAAGGGTGTACTTGTCGAGTGCTGTTGGACCTTGCTGCAGGCCAATTTCAATGCAGTTGGTAAGCAAATCGTATTGACGAATTAGATTCCGCTCTTGAATGCGGTCGTAAAGTTCGTGATCCGGTTCTTCTAATACAATCATCACACAAAGAAGCCCGGGTGATTGCCCGGGCTTTCTCCTAATTGACCGCAGATCATCTCGGAGCTAATCGCAGGCTCCGAATAGCGCTACGAGCTGACTCTTTTGTGATCCGGGAGTTTTCTGGCGCATTGCCATAGGCAAAGCTGGCCCGTTGTTCTTGGAGTTCATCATCCGAGACCCCATTACGGCGGCTCTCTTCAACTAAGCGGTCAAGCTCCGGACGCGCAGGTGCACGCATGATGGCTGACTTGCGGGGTGCCATTTTGATCCTCCTTGATCTTGCTAAGCACCATACCCCGACAGTGCTTATCAACTAGTGACGTTCCTTATTTGTACACCCAATTTGGCTTGCGCCATAGGGCGGGCGCCTAACGCAAAGAGTATATTTTGGAAGGAAGTTCCAGCGGTCTGGGCATGATTCGATACCTGTTTAGCGGAAAGCCTCGGCAGGTGAAAGATGGTCAAAAGCCAAAGGCGCTCGGCGGTGGCCGGATCACCTGGCTTTTCTACCGCCCCCTCTTCTTAAACCCACCCCGCATCCCCGGCCGCCCGAGCTTGCTGCGCGGTCCCTGAGACGGCTCGCCGCCCTTGCGGGCCGGGATCGACTCCACGCCGGGACCCATTTCATCGAGGCCCGGCTTGCGCGGGCGCGCCGACGGATCGTCGTCGAGCCTTTGCGCGCCCGGTGAGGTGAGCGGCGAGAAGCGCTTCGCGCGAACTTCCTTGCCGCCTTTGCCTTTGTCCCCCGGCCGTGCCGGCTTGAACTCGTGCCAGGTGGCGATGCCCATTTCGTCGAGCACGGGCTTGTGCGGCCTTGAAAGGTCAGACGCGCTTCGCGCTTTCGAGAGGGGATCGTTCACCCCACCCCGGCCGCCTTCGGCGTCCGACCCTCCCCCTCCAGGGGAGGGTGAAGAACGGCCTTTGCCGCTTGTGGCCCTGCGCAGCTTCGAATCCTGCGCCAGCATCACCGTCTTCACCGTCGGATTGTCGACCACCGCCAGTTCGGTCTGGCGCAGGCGCTTGATCTCGTCGCGCAAGCGTGCGGCCTCTTCGAAATCCAGATTCGCGGCGGCCTCGCGCATCGCCGTCTCCAGCCCGGCCAGCACGCTTTCGAAATTGTGGCCGATGGTGGCGGCGTCGGCGAATTCGCCGCTGGAGTCCTTGGCCCCGGTCGAGATCAGCACGTGGTCGCGCTCATAGACCGAGTCCATGATGTCGTGGATCGAGCGCTTGATGCTCTCCGGCGTGATGTTGTGCGCCGTGTTGTATTCGACCTGCTTTTCGCGGCGGCGGTTGGTCTCCTCGATCGCCCGCTGCATCGAGCCGGTGACCTGGTCGGCATAGAGAATGACGCGGCCGTCGACATTGCGCGCGGCGCGGCCGATGGTTTGAATCAGTGAGGTTTCACTCCGGAGGAAGCCTTCTTTGTCGGCATCGAGAATGGCGACCAGCGCGCATTCCGGAATGTCGAGGCCCTCGCGCAACAGGTTGATGCCGATCAGCGCGTCGAAGGCGCCGAGCCGCAGGTCGCGGATGATCTCGATGCGCTCCAGCGTGTCGATGTCGGAATGCATGTAGCGCACGCGGATGCCCTGCTCGTGCAGATATTCGGTGAGGTCCTCGGCCATGCGCTTGGTCAGCACGGTGATCAGCGAGCGGTAGCCTTGCTGCGCCACCGCGCGCACCTCGCCGACCAGGTCGTCGACCTGGGTGCGCGCCGGGCGGATGTCGACCGGCGGATCGATCAGGCCGGTCGGGCGGATGACCTGCTCGACGAAGACGCCGCCGGCCTCGTTCATCTCCCAGTGGCTCGGCGTCGCCGACACGGCGACGGTCTGCGGCCGCATGGCGTCCCATTCCTCGAAGCGCAGCGGCCGGTTGTCCATGCAGGAGGGCAGGCGGAAGCCGTATTCCGCCAGCGTCGCCTTGCGCCGGAAGTCGCCGCGGAACATGCCGCCGATCTGCGGCACGGTGACGTGGCTTTCGTCGGCGAACACCAGCGCGTTGTCGGGCACATATTCGAACAAAGTCGGCGGCGGCTCGCCGGGACGGCGGCCGGTGAGATAGCGCGAGTAGTTCTCGATGCCGGCGCAGGAGCCGGTGGCTTCCATCATCTCGAGGTCGAAGCGCGTGCGCTGCTCGAGGCGCTGTGCCTCCAGCAGCCTGCCGGCGGCGTTGAGCTGCGCGAGCCGGGCGTTGAGTTCGGCCTTGATCGAATTCATCGCCTGGATCAGCGTCGGGCGCGGCGTGACGTAATGCGAATTGGCGTAGACCTTGACGAATTCCAGTTCGTCGGTCTTCTGCCCGGTGAGCGGATCGAATTCGTGGATGGACTCGATCTCGTCACCGAACAGCGATACGCGCCAGGCGCGGTCTTCATAATGCGCCGGGAAGATCTCGACCACGTCGCCGCGGACGCGGAACGAACCGCGGAAGAAGTCGGCCTGGGTGCGCTTGTATTGCAGCGCCACCAGGTCGGCCAGCAACTGGCGCTGGTTGATCTGGCCGCGCTGTTTCAGCGTGAAGGTCATGGCCGAATAGGTTTCGACCGAACCAATACCGTAAATACAGGATACGGACGCGACGATGACGACGTCGTCGCGCTCCAGCAGCGAGCGCGTCGCCGAATGGCGCATGCGGTCGATCTGCTCGTTGATCGAGGATTCCTTCTCGATATAGGTGTCGGTGCGCGGCACGTAGGCTTCGGGCTGGTAGTAGTCGTAATAGGAGACGAAGTACTCGACCGCGTTGTCGGGGAAGAACGACTTGAACTCGCCGTAGAGCTGCGCCGCCAGCGTCTTGTTCGGCGCCAGGATCAGCGCCGGGCGCTGCGTCGCCTCGATCACCTTGGCCATGGTGAAGGTCTTGCCGGAGCCGGTGACGCCGAGCAGCACCTGCGTGCGGTCGTGGCGCTGGACGCCCTCGACCAGTTCCTTGATCGCTTGCGGCTGGTCGCCTTTGGGCTCGAAGTCGGACTTGATGACCAGGCGCTGGCCGCCTTCGGATTTCTCCGGGCGGGGCGGCCGGTGCGGAATCCAGACCTGGCCGGTTTCCGCCTCGTTGCGGAATTCCGCGCGGCCCTCGCGCAGCAGCTTCTCCAGCGACTCGGCGGTGGCGGCGACGCCCATCGAGGCGAGGCCGCCCGGGCCGGTCGGCAGGTCGGCGCGGGGAAGGCGGTATTTGGGATCGGATTTCTTCTTGACCTCCCCCTGCTTGCTTCCTTCCACCTCCCCCTGGAGGGGGGAGGTCGATCGCGCTTCGCGCGCCCCTCCCCCTGCAGGGGAGGGTGAAGCAAGAGCATCATCATCCGCCTCCAGCCCCAGCTCCTTGGCCAGCGCCGGATCGAGGCCGCTGATCGGCGAGGCGTCGTAGCCGCGCTGTGGGGCCTCGCTGAATCCTTTGGACGGTTCCTGGGCCGATTTCCGCGCCTTGTGGGCGCCGGCAAAGTCGGCGCGGCGGTCGAACGAATTGTCCGGCGGCGGCTGCAGCCCGGATTGCGGGCCGGTGCCCGAGCCGAGGCCCGAGGTGCCGCGGCCGATGCCGGGGTTGAGCAGGTCGGCGAGTGCGTCCGGCGTGGCCGGCGCGTCGGGGCGCGATGCCTTGGCACGGGTCGGGCGCGCCGGATTGCTGGGCTTCTTGGGGCGGTCGGGGGGCTGGGCCATGCCCGGAATATGGGGCGAGTCCCGGCCTCCGGAAAGGCCTGCGGACCGGGACTGAAAATGGAACCGCCGGGGGCTGCCGGCGTAAGGACATTGCTCATATTCGGCATGGCACTATGTGGTCCACCCGACCCGGGGCTCGAATTCCCTTACTTTGTGTGTGACCTGCCATGACGACTGTCTCCGACCATCGCCAGCCCCCCGCCGAAGCCGGCGGCGGCATTTTCGACCTGGCGCCGGTGTCGCTGTGGCTGGAGGACTTCAGCGGCGTGAAGGCCGTGTTCGACGCATGGCGGCGCGAAGGGGTGACCTCGGTGCGCGAGCACCTGGCCGGGCATCCGGACCGGGTCCGGGAATGTGCCAGCCGCATCCGGCTGCTGCAGGTCAACCGCAAAACCCTGAGCCTGTTCGGCGCGCGGGATTTCGACCATCTGGTCGGCAATCTCGACCTTGTCTTCCGCGACGACATGCTGACCAGCCATCTCGAGGAACTGGTGCAGCTCTGGGATGGCCACACCTCATTCACCAGCAACGCCGTCAACTACACGCTCGACGGCGACCGCCTCGACATCCAGCTCAAGGCGACGATCCTGCCGGGCTACGAGGACGACTGGGCGCGCGTGCTGCTCGCCATCGAGGACGTGACCCACCGCGAAGATTCGCAGCGCCGGCTGACCGTCAGCGAGAACTACGCGCGCGGCCTGTTCGCGCATTCGCCGGTGTCGCTCTGGGTCGAGGACTTCTCCGGCGTCAAGAAGCTGATCGACGAGATCCGCGAGCGCGGCATCACCGACCTGCGCGTCTTCACCGACGTGCACGAGGAATTCGTCGAACGCTGCATCAGCGAAATCCGCATCATCGACGTCAACCAGCACACGCTCGACCTGTTCGGCGCGCCCGACAAGGCGACGCTGCTGCGCAGCCTGCCGAGCATCATGCGCGACGAGATGGAGCCGTGCTTCCGCGAGCAACTGGTCGATCTCTGGGACGGCAAGCTGTTCCAGCAGCGCGAGGTGGTCAATTACACGCTCGACGGCACCAAGCTCAACCTGTTGCTGCAGTTCTCGGTGTTCCCGGAGCACGAGGACGACTGGTCGCTGGTGCAGATCGCGCTGACCGACATCACCGCGCGCAAGAAGGCCGAGGCCTATCTCGAATATCTCGGCAGCCACGACGCGCTGACCAAGCTGTGCAACCGCTCCTTCTTCGTCGACGAGATGAACCGCATCGAGCGCAAGGGGCCGTGGCCGGTCACCATCATCATGGCCGATCTCAACGGGCTCAAGGCCGCCAACGATGAACTCGGTCACGCCGCCGGCGATGCGCTGCTGCGGCGGGCCGGCGAGGTGTTCAATTCGCTGGTGGAAAAGCCGTCGCGGGTGGCGCGCATCGGCGGCGACGAGTTCGCCGTGATCATGCCGAGCGCCGAGCGCGCCGAAGGCGAGGCGACCATGAAGCTCATTCTCGATCTCGTCGCCATCAACAACGAATTCTATTCCGACCTGCCGCTCAGCCTGTCGATGGGCATGGCCACCAGCGAACCGGGTGAACGGCTTGAGGCCGTGGTCAAGCGCGCCGATCTGTCGATGCTGGAAGCCAAGCGCGAACACTACAGTCAGGCGGAGCCGGTGCGCCGGCGGCTGGCGGCCTCGTAAGCCGCACCGGACGGGTTCCAGCGCTAGAATAATTTCCTCCCGAACGGCGGGATCGAGAAACCGCGCATCGGCGCGACCATCGTCCGTACGTTTGGCAATACAAACGTTCTGTTATCGGCCGAACATTGCAATCGCGTTTCATTGCGTTCGTGTCTGCAAGGCCTAGCCTCTCTCCATACACGCGGCGTCTTTCACCAACAGCCCGCCGCGTCATGGAGAATTCAAATGGCGTCCACATTCGATATCCGTATCGCTCCCAACCCGCCGGTGTTCGATCTGCCGGTTCTTGTCGCGCTGGAAGAAGGCATCTTCGCCAAGCACGGCGTTAATCTCGAATACGCCGCCGGCTATGTCGACCGCGAGAAGAACCCGCACGAGCAGCAGCCGCTGTTCCGCCTGAAGGAATCGCTGTACGAGCAGGGCAAGGCCGACACCTACAATGTCTGCGAGTGGGGCAGTATCGACCGCATCGAACGCGGCACCGAAGCGCGCGCCAAGATCGCCGCGCTGCGCCCCGCGGTTGCCGCCCAGGCCATCATTTCGTTCGACGACTCGTTGCAGGTGCCGCGCGATCTCGCCGGTGTCGAGGTCGGCATCAACGACTTCACCGGCTCGCACTACACCACGCTGCAACTGCTGGAAGGCGCTATCGGCCGCGATCACGTCAAGACCGTGCATATCGGCGAGCCGAGCCACCGCTACGAGCAGGTCAAGGCCGGCACGATCCGCGCCGCGACGGTGATGGAGCCTTTCATCTCGCTGGCGCTCAAGGAAGGCGCTCACATCGTGGCGCTCACCTTCTACCGCGGCGCCGAGGTGATCCATCCGCGCTTCGACGGCGCGCAGCGCGATGCCTATTTCGCCGCACTGAACGAGGCGGTCGACCGCATCAACAAGGACTTCGGCAAGTACGCCCACTACATCGCCAAGATCACCAAAGGCCGGCTGGAGCCGCACGAGCTCGGCCGCCAGTTCATCCACTACGTTCACGCCGAGAACTACGCGATCGAGAAGTTCGACGCCGCCTACGAGTGGATGGAGTCCTGGAAGCTGACCGCCGGAAAGAACAGCCATGCCTCGCTCGTCACCAACTGAGCCCGGCCGCAGCCGGCGCGGTTTCCTGAAGGATACCGCGCTGACGCTGGCCGCCGCCGCTTCGGCCGCAAGCCTTCCTCCCTTCCTGCGGCCGGCGGCGGCGGACCCGGCTCTGATCCGCATGACCGATGGCGGGCCGGGCACAGCCGGCGCGATCTGGCGGCCGCTGATCGACAGCGGCGCCTATCCCTTGCCGTCCGGTTTCCAGCTCGACTGGGTGAAGGGGACGCCGGGGCAGATCCAGCTTCAGCTCGCCACCGGCGCCGCCAATGTGGCGGTGTTCGGGGCGCTGGGCGTCGCCGAACTGGCGCCGCGCGGCAGCGATATCGTTATCGTCGGGCCGGCGCTGAACAACCACGGCCGCTGGATCGTGCGTGACAACAGCAGCATCCGCACGCCGAAAGACCTGGTCGGCAAGAAGATCGCGTCGCTGAACGAAGCCAGCGACACGTTCCGGCAAGCGCGGCTGGCGGCGCAGTTGCATGGCATCGACCTGAAGAAGGACACCACGCTGATCTTCGGCGCGCCGACCGCCAACGTCGCGCTGTTCGAACGCGGCGATGTCGATGCCGTCATCACCATCGAGCCGACCGCGACGCGTCTGATCGCGCGCGGCGCCCGCGAAATCGCCCGCACCGGTGACCTGTGGCAGCAGGCGACCGGGGACAATACGCCGCTGTTTCTGGTTGGGCTTGCCGCGCACCGGCAATGGGCGGAGCAGAACCGGGCATCGACCAAGGCGCTCGGCGACCAGCTTGTCGCCATCCACCGGCAGATCCGCGCCAAGCCGCAAATTCTGTCGGAGCTGTACAAGGAGTTCGGCATTCCGGACAGCGAGCGCGCCGCGATCGAGCTTTTGCCGAAGCGGCTGATCGACATCTACGCGGTCGATTGGGGCAAGCCCGTGTTCGCCAATATCGAGCGGCAGATCGACGAGGCGGTCAAGGTCGGCATTCTGCCGAAGCGGCCGGACAAGCCGGTCTACGACGCCAGTGTCACAGTAGCGGGCTAGAGATAATGGCGCTTTGGACTGAATCCGCCGCCGGCCTGGTCCGCAGACACGAACGTCGCATCGGTCCCGGTGCGGCGCGTTTGTTCGGTCTGGCGGCGCGCGTGCTGCCGGGACTGCTGTTCTGCGTGCTGCTGGCGGCGGCATGGCAGGCGATGGCGACCCGCTCGGCCAGTCCGCTGGTGCCGAACCTGCAATTGATCGGCGACGAATTGCTGCTCATCCTGCAGAGTGGCGAGGCGTACCGGCAGATCGGTGCCACGCTCGGCCGCATCACGCTCGGCCTGCTGCTCGGTTTTGCCGTGGCGCTGGCGGTCGGCCTGGCGTCGGCGCGCAACCGTTTTGCGCGCTCGTTCTTCGAACCGGCGCTGCTGCTCGGGCTGACGGTGCCCGGGCTGGTGTGGGCGCTGCTGTGCGTCATCTGGTTCGGGCTGAGCCTGAAGACCTCGGTGGTCGCCATCGCGCTCGGCATTGCGCCGGCGCTGGCGGTCAGCATCGCGCAGGGCATCTCGGCGGTGGACCCGCAACTGATCGAGGCTGCGCATGTGTACCGGCTGAGCTTCTGGGTGCGCCTGCGCACGCTGTGGCTGCCCGCGATCCTGCCCTTCCTGATGAGCGGCATGCGGCTGGCGTTCTCGCTGGCGTGGAAGGTCGTGGTGCTGGTCGAGGTGTTCGGCCTGTCCAGCGGCGTCGGCTATGCGCTCAACACCGGCTTTATCTCGCAGAACGTCGCCGCGGTGCTGGCCTGGACGCTGGCCTTTTCGGTGGTCGTCGCTGCGATCGAATACGGACTGTTTCAGACCGTCGAGCGACGGCTGACGCGATGGAAAAGAAAGTCACTGGTATGACGGCGACCCTGCGCTTCCGCCATGTCGACAAGACTTTCGTGCGGCCGAATGGCGAGCGCGAAATGGTGCTGTCGGATTTTTCGCTCGACGTCGGACGGGGCGAACTGGTCGCCATCGTCGGCTCCTCGGGCATCGGCAAGAGCACGCTGCTGCATCTGGCGGCCGGGCTTGAACAGCCCGACGCCGGCAGCGTCGAGTTCGCCACCGGGCACAGCCCGCGCCTCGGCATGGTGTTTCAGCAGCCACGGCTGTTCGATTGGCTGACGGCGGCCGACAACATCGCCGTCGCCATCCATGCGGCCGGCGGCGATGTCGCCAAGGCGCAGGAGATGCTGACCGCGGTCGGCCTCGGCAAGTATGCGCACTCATATCCTCTGTCGCTATCCGGCGGCCAGCGGCAACGGGTGGCGCTGGCGCGGGCCTTTGCCATCGAGCCCGACGTCGTGCTGCTGGACGAACCGTTCAGCGCGCTCGACGAACTGACGGCGCGCAAATTGCGGCTGCAGTTGCAGGAGCTGTGGCTCGACCATGCGCCGAGCGGCATTCTGGTGACGCACAACACGCTGGAAGCGGCGTTTCTGGCCGATCGCGTTGTGGTGCTCGGCGGCAAGCCGGCGCGCGTCGAGAAGATCGTCAATGTCGCCGAAGCGCGACCGCGCAACGCCGAGAACTCGTTCTACTTCGACCTGCATCGCGACATTCTGGCGACGCTGGAGCGGCACGCCGGCTAGCGGATCGTCGCGCCAGGACTAGCCGACTTGCATCTAGCCGACTTGCATGTTGCGCGCCTCTAGCACCGGAGCCGGCAAGTCCGGTCCAAGCTGCTCGCCGTAGATGCCGCTGAACATCTCGGCCGCTTGGGCCAGCGCGGTCTTGTACTTCTCGCGTTCGGCGTCGGCCTCGACTTCCGCGGCCGTCTTTGGCGGCGTCGTGCCGGGTGCCGCGGCCTTGACGGCCTCGGCTCTGGCGGCCTCCGCCTTCTGCGCTGCGATCTGTGCGCTCTTGGCCAGCTTCTGGACCTCGGTCAGTTTCTTGTCGAGCTCCTGGTAGCCGCCGTCTTCCAGCGCCTGCCCGCCGATGAAAACGACCTGGCTGATGCCGAGCAGCCCGAGCATCTCCGGCGGTATCTTGAAGGCTTCGAGGCCGGTGGCACTGGCGGTGATCAGTGCGACTGCCACCACCAGGCTGAAGATCGCCATCTGGAAACGGTACGGGTCGAACTCCTTGGTATTGCTGTCGACGAACAGCTCGCTCCATTTCGCGTGGGTCTGCACATCCTTGCCGGCCGGCAGCCATCCCTTGCGGCGCAGCCACGCCCAGTTCTCGAGGCTGAGCCTGCGGCGCGCCACGTAAGCCATCTTGCCGCCGGCCGCGCCGACCGCGCTGATGCCCATCAGATAGAGAATGTCGGTCGACATGTTGGCCAGGAGACCGGTGCGCAACACGTGAAACAGCAGCAGCGCGAAGACGATGAAGGTGAAGGCGAAAATCTGCAGCTTGGCGATGCTGGCGCGGCCGTAAGGGTTCTTGGTCAACTCGACCGGATCGAGCGACGACCAGAATCTCGGCGCCTCGCCGATTTCGGTGCCGGGATCTGCCTCGCGTTCCTTTTTTTTGTACTGCCGGACGCTGGCGTACCAGGACGCCGCCGCGCTGCCCGGATAGATCAGGCCAACGACGATGACCGTGAACAGCAGCGGAAACCACAGACCGCTGACCGGCAACGTGCCCTTGAAAATCGGCTGGACACCGGTGGTCCCTTCAATGTTGGCGGTGACGGTGATCTCGGCGGTTTGCGCCGCCGGCCAGAGACAGGGCGGCGTCGGAATGTAAATCCCGATCACGGTTTGCGTGGCGTCGCTGCGGTCCGGCGCTTTCGACGCGGCCGGGTAGGTCAGCGGGGCGCCGGCTTCGGTTTGCGGGCAGCCGAGCCGGAAGCGATCCTTGCCCGACCAGGTCAAGGTGACGTTCACGTCGGTCAGCCGATTGGCGGGCTGCGGCATGCGGAAGTCGTTGACTGTTCCGCCGGCCAGCAATTCGGCGCGAAAGGCGCCCTGGAGCAGCGCGGCATTCTTGCGGGCTTCTGCTTCGGCAGCCTTCTCCTTGGCGCGTGCCGCTTCCTCAGCCTTCTTGGCGGCCTCGGCTTTCGCAGCCTCGGCCTTCTTCGCTTCTTCGGCTTTCGCGATGTCCGCTGCCGCGGGCGGTGTGGGCGCGCTACTGCCCTGCGCCTGTGCGGCGGCCGGGGTGATGGTCAGCAGGAAAATCAGTGCGAGCGGCCAGAGCCGGCGTCGGGCGTTGTCGTTCACGGCACCCCCCTATCGGGAGGTGGGCCGGTGCGGCGAACGAACCGCGCATACGTTGATGCGCACACGCGGTTCGCGCTCACGCCACAGCGAATCCGGACAGCCCCCCAGCGTCCTCATGCGATGACGGACGATCCTAGGACTGAAAAAAACCGCCCGCAACCCACAGGTGCGTTTTTATTTTCGGCTACCCCGCGATCGGGCGAGGTGGCCTAAGCGGCTTTCTTCCAGAGTTGCGTCGAGGCCAGCCGCGCGCCGTCGGCCAGCGACGCCAGCTTCATCCAGACGATCTTGGTGTCGACCTGAACGCGGCCGGCAAAGGTGCCGAAGCCGCAGTCGACGCCGGCGATGACATTCTCGCGGCCGACGGTGTTGGCGAAATTCAGGATGCGGTCGGCGACCACCTCCGGATGCTCGACGGTGTTGACCGTCGAGTCGATCACGCCCGGCACGATGATCTTGCCATCCGGAAGTTTGACGTCGCGCCAGATCTTCCATTCATGCTCGTGGCGGCCGTTGGCGGCCGGAAAAGACACCGCCATCGGCTTGGCGGTCAGCACGATATCGACGATGTCCTTGAGCGGCACGTCGGTGTGATGCGGCGCCATGGTCGAGCCCCAGCACACATGCATGCGCATGCGGTCGGCCGGAATGTCGGCGACCGCGTGGTTCAGCGCGGCGACGTTGACCTCGATGATCTTGCGGAATTCCGCCAGGCTTTTGTCGAGATAGACCATGTGGCGGAGCATCGCCAGGTCCGGGCAATCGAGTTGCAGAATAAAGCCGGCATCGACGATGGCCTTGTATTCGCGCTTCATCACATTGGCGAGCGCGAAGACATACGCCTCTTCGGTCTTGTAGTAATTGTTCTTGAGATAGCGCGCGATCTGTCCCGGCGAGGGCGAGGTCATGAACAATTCCTCGGCCTTGACGCCCTTCATCACGTCTTTCGACAGATCGATGTCGGCCTGCGCCGCCGCCCAATCCTTCCACGTCACCTCGCCGCTGCACGACGGCCGGTGCTGGAACGGCGACGCGAAATGCGTCAGCAGCGCCGCCAGTTCGGGAAACTCCGGCTCGCCGGTGCCCATCGGCGGCGCGCTTTCGCCTTCATAGCCGGTGAGCCGGTCGAGCACGTGCACCGTATAGTCGGTGCGGCCTTGTTCGCCGTCATTGACGATGTCGATGCCGGCTTCGATCTGCTTGCCGACGACGTATCGGGTCGCCTCGCGCACGGCCTCGGTGAGGGCGGCCTTGTGCTTGCCGCGCTCGTTCTGTTCGGCGATCAGCAGTTCGACCACCTTGGCGGTGCGGGGCAGGCTGCCGGTGTGGGTGGTGAGAATGCGGCTGGTGCTGCGCTTCATCCCATGGGTCCTTTTCTTGTTGTCGTTGATCAGAAGGCCTTCATCGTCTCGCGCACGTGCTCGACCTCCGGCGGGCTGGCGAAGAACGACCCGACCAGTCTGCGCCATTCCTGGAAGTCGGCGGATTCGCGGAAATCGACGGTGTGGTTTTCCAGCGTCGCCCAGCCGACGAACAGGCGGTAGCGCTGCGGCTTCTCGTGCGAGCGTTGCAGCGACAGGCTGGTGCAGCCCTTGGCGCGCTTGAACAGCGGGGCGGCGGCGGCGACGCCCTTTTCGAAGTCGGCTTCCATGCCGGGCTTGACGTCGATCTGCGCGATTTCGAGGATCATGCGGGAGGCTTCCTTGGTGTTTCCACGGGGCTGGTTTTTGTGCGCGGCATTATGGTCCGCCGCCGCCAGGGTGGAAAGGGCAGGGGTTCCGCGCCGCCAGGCCGGCATTCCGTAAGGTCATGCGGGACGGCGGTTCATCATGGATGCGCGGGTCAAGCCCGCGCATGACGCCGTCTGGGGCGGCAGTGGGACCAGACTCGCGCTTTGATCGCGGTCATTGCCGGGCTTGACCCGGCAATCCATGATGAATGTCAGCGCGTGATATCGCTATACAAGTCACGCCATTGTGGGTTTCCGGACTCGACCAACTGTAGCTTCCAGAGCCGCGGCCAGTGCTTGATGTTCTTTTCCCGCTGAATGGCTGCGTGCGGGGTATCGTAACGTTCGAAATGAACCAGCATCTTCAGCCCGTAGCGTTGCGTGAAGCCTTTGACCAACCCCTCGCGATGCTCATAGGCGCGTCGGACCAAATCGTTCGTAACGCCCACATAGAGCGTGCTCCGCGGCTGGTTCGTCAGGATGTAAACCCAATAGGCTGCCATTCTGGAGAGCCATCATGGATTGCCGGGTCAAGCCCGGCAATGACAGAAGAGGGCCCGGCAATGACCACAAACAAAGCTTGAGAAGCCGGCGCGCTACTCCGCGGCCTGCTGGTCGGCGGCGTCGAGAAAGCCGCCGGACTGGCGGTGCCACAGTGCGGCATAGGTGCCGCCAAGGCGCAGCAGGCTGTCATGCGAGCCTTGTTCGATGATGCGGCCCTGGTCCATGATCACCAGCCGGTCCATCCGCGCGATGGTCGACAGCCGGTGCGCGATGGCGATCACCGTCTTGCCATGCATCAGCGCGTCGAGGCTCGACTGGATCGCCGCCTCGACCTCGCTGTCGAGCGCCGAGGTGGCTTCGTCGAGCAGCAAAATCGGCGCGTCCTTGAGGATGACGCGGGTGATGGCGATGCGCTGGCGCTGGCCGCCCGACAATTTCACGCCGCGCTCGCCGACATGGGCGTCGTAGCCGCGGCGGCCGAGCTGGTCCTCAAGGTCGAGAATGAAGTCATGCGCATGCGCCATCTGCGCGGCGGCGATGATTTCCGCCTCGCTGGCGTCGGGCCGGCCGTAGCGGATATTGTCGCGGATCGAGCGATGCAAGAGCGACGTGTCCTGCGTCACCACCGACACCTGCGTGCGCAGGCTTTCCTGCGTGACGCCGGCGATGTCCTGGCCGTCGATCAGAATGCGGCCGCCCTCAAGTTCGAAGAAGCGCAGCAGCAGATTGACCATGGTCGATTTGCCGGCGCCGGAGCGGCCGACCAGCCCGATCTTCTCGCCAGGTTTGACGTCGAGCGTCAGCCCGTCGATCAGGCTGGTGGCGCGGCCGTAGCCGAACCGCACAGTGTCGAAGCGGATCTCGCCGCGCGTGACCTTCAGCGGTCTGGCGTCGGGCTTGTCGGTCAGCGTATGCGGGCGGGCGATGGTCTGCATGCCTTCCTGCACCACGCCGACATTTTCGAAGATGCTGGTGATCTGCCATGCCACCCAGCCCGAGGCGCTGACGATCTGCGTCGTCATCGGCAGCGCCATGGCGACCGTGCCGACGCCGATATGACCCTGCTGCCACAACACGATGGCGAAGGCGGCGGTGCCGGTGATCAGCATGGCGTTGAGCAGGATCAGCGTCAGCGAAAACAGCGTGTTCAGCCGCAGCTGCTCGTAGAAGCGCTCGGTGTGATGATCGATAGCGCCGCGCACATAGGCATCTTCGTCTTTGGCGCGGGCGAACAGCTTGACGGTCAGGATGTTGGTGTAGGAGTCGACGATGCGGCCGGTCACCATCGAGCGCGCTTCCGACATGATCTTGGAGCGGTCGCGCATGCGCGGCAGGAAATAGCGCAGCATGACGATGTAGCTGGCGAACCACAACAGGATCGGCAATGCCAGCCACGGATCGGCGGCGGCGAGCAGCAGCAGTGCGCTGGTGCCGTAGACGATGATGAACCACACCGCGGTCAGGAGCGCGATCAGGCTTTCGCGGATCGCCGGGCCCGTCTGCATCACCCGGGTGGCAATGCGGCCGGCGAAGTCGTTCTGGAAGAACGACCACGACTGCCGCACCACGTGCCAGTGGTTCTGCCATCGGATGCGGTTCGAGACGTTGGCGGCGATCGCCTGGTTCATCAGCAGATGCTGGGTCATATAGGCGGCCGGCCGCGCGATCACCATCACGGCGGCCATGCCGAGCAGCATCGGCCAGGCGTCGGTGAACACATCCTCGGGCGCCTTGGTCGTGACCAGCGTCACCACCTCACCGATGAACACCGGGATCAGCACATCGAGCAGCGCCACCACCAGACCGGCCGCGAACAACGCCCCGAACAGGCCCTTGGCCTGGCGCGCGAAGTGCCAATAGAACGCGATCAGTCCGGCCGGGGGCTCGGCGGCACCCGGGACGGCTGTGGGATTCAAGCGGCGTTCGAACCAGCGAAACATAAGGTACTCAAGACGCCGCGCGTCGATGGGCCGGGAAGTAATGCGATTATCGCCTACGGACGCTTCATGTCGAGACCGTGGCGCGGGACATCACGGTTCTGGCACAGGCCGGGCCGCCGCGCGCTGGGCGGCCTGGCGCAGGCAGGCCGGGCACAGGCAGTCCTCGGCCGGATCGCCGGTCATTGGACCGGGCATTGTACCAGGCATGGGCAGCCGCACCGGCTCGGCCGCGCACCAGCAGTCGCCGGACTGGCTGCAATCGAAGGCGGTGCCGCAGCGGGCGCAGGCGAGGCGGCGTAAGGTCGGAGCGGGCGCGGTCATACCGGGATGCCGATTGCGGGGGTACGGGCTCTGCTGTCACATTGCAGAACCGAATCGTCCCTAAAAGCAACCGCATGCCCACCGCGCCGCCGCTGGTTGAGTTCATCGGTATCACCGCTGCCGTGCTGACCACGCTGTGCTGGCTGCCGCAGGCGATCAAGGCGTTCCGCGAGAAGGAAACCCGCGCCATCTCGCTGCCGACCACGGCGACGCTGGCGCTCGGCATCGTGCTCTGGCTGGTCTACGGGCTGTCCATTGGCGACGGGCCGCTGATCGGCGCCAACGCCGTATCCCTCGGGCTGGTGCTGACGATCATGGCGATGAAGCTGCGTTACGGCTGATGCCACGGCGACGGTGACAAGGGCGCGGACTCCCAATAACACAGCACTGCCGCCCACCAGCCGCCAGAGAACACCCATGCCCGCAATGTCGCCTTACCTGCTGCCGATCGTCCTCCTGGTCGGCTCGAACCTGTTCATGACCGCTGCCTGGTACTGGCACCTGAAGTACAAGGAGGTCCCGATCCTGTCGGTGATCTTCATCAGTTGGGGCATCGCCTTCATCGAATATACGTTGGCGGTGCCGGCCAACCGGTACGGCCACGCCGTCTACAGCGCCGCCCAGCTCAAGACCATGCAGGAGGTCATCACCTTCGCGGTGTTTGCCGGCTTCTCCGTGGTCTACCTGAAGGAGCCGATCACCTGGAACCAGGGCGTCGGCTTCGGGCTGATCGCCGCCGGCGCGTTCTTCGTCTTTCACAAGTGGTGAAAGCTGCAGACAGACACCGAGACGTTCGTCCCCGCGGAAGCGGGGACCCAGACCTTGCCACATCAAAAGCATTGCTTCGGGCAAAGTCTGGATTCCCGCTTCTGCGGGATGAGCGGAGATTGTTACTTCGCCGGCGTGACGCGCAGGATGCGGCCGTTGCTGCTGTCGGTGAGCAGAAACAGCGCGCCGTCCGGTCCCTGACGCACATCGCGGATGCGTTCGCCGAGGCCCTGCAGCATCCGCTCTTCATCCACCGCCTTGTCGTTCTTGAGCGACACGCGTGACAGTAACTGCAATTTCAGGCCACCGTTGAAGACGCTGCCTTTCCAGGCCGGAAACAGGTCGCCGGTATAGAAAGTCATGCCGGACGGGGCGATCGACGGCGTCCAGTGAAACACCGGGTCTTGCATGCCGGGCGCCTGCGCCTTGCCGCTGCCGATCGGCGAGCCGCCGTAATTGACGCCGTGGCTGACGACAGGCCAGCCGTAGTTCTTGCCGCGCTCGACGATGTTGAGTTCGTCGCCGCCCTGCGCGCCATGCTCCTGCTCCCACAATTTGCCGTCGGCGGGGTTGAACGCCAGTCCCTGCGGATTGCGGTGGCCGTAAGACCAGATTTCCGGCAGCGCGCCGTCCTTGCCGACAAACGGGTTGTCCTTTGGAACGCTGCCGTCCGGCGCGATCCGCACGACCTTGCCGAGATGGTTGTCAAGCTTCTGCGCCATCTCGCGGTTGGTCGAGTGTTCGCCAAGCGCCACGAACAGGTTGCCGTCCTTGGCCTGCACGATGCGGGCGCCGTAATGCTGGCCGCGCGAGATCGCGCCCTGCTGGCGGAAAATGACCGAAACGTCGCTGAGGCGCGGCTTCTCGCCGGCGTCGAGTGTGGCGCGCGCCACCGCCGTGCGGCCGCCGCCTTCGATCGGTTCGGCATAAGTCAGGTAGAGCGTGCGGTTCTGCGCGAAGTTGCGGTCGAGCAGCACGTCGAGCAACCCGCCTTGGCTGCGCGCCAGCACCTTCGGCACGCCCTCGACCGGCGGTGACAGCGTGCCGTCACGGTCGACGATGCGCAGGCTGCCGACGCGTTCAGTGACCAACATGCGGCCGTCATCGAGGAACTGCAGCGCCCAGGGATTGGACAGGCCCTTGGCGATGGTTTCGATCCGCAGCGGGCCGGCCGATGAGGGATAAGTCTGCTGCGCCACGGCGGGCGTGAGCAGCGTGGCAAGGCCGAGACCGGCGGCAAGGGCAAACGAGGGGATGATGTGTTTCATGCCGCCATTGTGCCCGCAATCGCGGCACGAATGCGAACGGCGATGATGCAATCGCTGGAATGTGATCAAAGGCCGCAGCGGCGGCCGGCGATCAGCGCAGCCGCTTGCGGCGGTGCGGCAGCGTCAGCATGGTCAGGCCGCCCATGACGGCAAAGGCCAGACCGAGCACCAGCGCCAGCGCAAAGACGCTGCCCTCGTTGTCGATGATCCGAGTGGCCGCCATATTGGCACGGGCGATCTCGATCGACACGATGAAAACGGCGACAAATGTGCAGAGCGCCAGACCCAGCGTCGTGACGGCCTGCGCGACGGCCACGGTGCGTCGCTCATCACCGAGCTTGCGGTCCAGGGAGGGCGCGAAACCAGCGTCTGGTGCTTTCATGACGGAACCCGCTATCGACAACGGACTTCTGAGGATGCCCGGATAACGCAGGAAGCCGGCAAAGGTTCGGCCCGATTTTGGCGATTCCGGTCGCCAAGCAGGCCGTTTTCGTGACGTTTTGGTTAATAGAAGGTTACGCGCCGGCCTGGCGCCTAATGCGCCGCTGCCAGTTGTGCGGCCTCCCAGTCCATCGTCACGTAGCCCGGCTCGGCGGCGACCCGTCCGAGCCAGTCGCGGGTGGCCGGAAAGCGCGAGAGGTCGAAGTCGCACTGATCGGCCACGTGCGTGTAGGCATAGAGCGCAATGTCGGCGATGGTGAAACGGTTGGCGACAAAGAAATTGTGCTTGGTGAGGTGCGTCTCCATCACCGACAGCGCGCGGTAGCCGTTTTCCATCCAGTCTTCGAGCGCGTGGCTTTGCAGGTCGCGGCCGCCCTTGATCAAGGCAAGCCAGAAATAAGCATTGCCGATATTGGGCTCCAGGCTGTGCTGCTCGAAGAACATCCATTGCAGCGCCTCGGCGCGTTCGATGCGGTCTTCCGGCGCCAGCGTGGTGCCGCCGGCGACGTACCAGAGGATGGCGTTGGACTCCGCCAGATGGCGGTCGGGCGCGACCTCCAGCAGCGGCACCTGGCCGTTCGGATTGCGGGCGAGAAATTCCGGCGTGCGGCTCTGGCCTTGCAGGATGTCGACCTCGACCAGCCTGTACGGGATGCCGAGCCGGGCCAGCGCGAGGCGGACCTTATAGCTGTTGCCGGATCGCTGCATCGAATAGAGCGTGTACATACTGTTCTTCATCCCCTGGCGGCTCTTGAGCGACCGCGCGCGGAACTGGCCGGTAAAGTCCGGCAATTGCGTGACCGGCACAAGGCTCCGTGCGATCAAAAAATAAAACAGGCGGCGGCGTCCCGTCAGGCGAACGCACGCACCATGGAAGCATTCCAGCTCGAAATGCTATTCCGCCGTCACCCGACGCTCCGGGGCGTACGCGGGTAGCGCATCGTCATCGGCCGGCACTCGGCCACAAAGCGGCCAGCAGTTCAGCCATGGTCAACCGGGCAGGCGGCCGGGCAGGATGTCGATGGCGCTGCGCAGCAAAACACCCAAGGCTTGACACCCAAGGCTTGCGATGCGCGCCCTCCCAGGCTCCCGGATTTCCGATCGTCAAACATCCCGTCGGGTAGGGCAAGCGGTGCCGCAAGTCCGCCGGCTTTACGGCAACAGTGCAACTTTTCTGGGTCGACTGCGTTGTGGCCTCAGCTAAAGACCGCAAGGAGGAGCTGATGCATTCGGTGATTTACATCATCGGACTGATCGTCGTGATCATGTTCATTTTGAGTTTCTTGGGACTTCGGTGAGGAGATAAGCATGACCGACACAACAACTGTGGTTGCCATTCCAACGGATCAACCAACAACAAACTTTGACTGGGGCGCGATCGTCGGGGGAGCGTTGCTTGCCTCCATTCTGGGGCTCGTGCTGCTTTCGTTCGGTGCTGCCGCGGGCTTTGCGTCGTTCTCGCCCTATAGCTGGAACAATCCGTCCGCGACCACGCTCTCGATCATCGGCGTGGCGTGGTTTTCGCTTGTCATGATGGGCACCGCTATTGTCGGCGGATATTTCACCGGCCGGTTCCGCCGTCGTTCGGGCGCCGTTCCGCTGGAAGAGCGCGAGGCTCGTGACGGTGCTCATGGCCTGCTGATGTGGGCGATGAGCTTTGTGTTCGGCGTCGCTATTGCCTATGCGGTGGCGTCGGGTGCGGCGCAGACCGCCGGTTCGGTGGCAGGCGGCGCGGCTGCGGTCGCGGCGCAGAGCGTGCCGGCGGATCGTGCCTCGAGCATTGTCAGCAACATGATGCGCCCGGCCGGCACCGAGCCGGCGCAGGTCGAGAACCCGCAGGCCGAAGTGGGCCGGGTTCTGAGCACCAGCGCGCTGCGCGGCACGATTACCGAAGAGGACCGCAATTACGTGGCCCGGATCGTCGCGGCCGAGGCGAAAATTCCGCCCGACGAAGCCCGCAAGCGCGTCGATGCGACCATCGAGCAGGCCAAGGCGGCGGCGGAAGCCGCGCGCAAGGCGGCCGCGTGGCTCGCCTTCCTGATCGGCGCCGTGTCGGTGCTGGCCGCCGGTGGCGCCTTTGCCGGTGCGCGGTACGGCGGCCACGAGCGTGAAGAAAACATCTGGCGGCGGTAACGTCGCGCGATGAAGGAAAAGGCCCGGCATGTTGCCGGGCCTTTTTTTATGCGCTGATGTAAGGCCGCGGCCCCCAGGACTGTGCCCGTCACCGCAGGCGAGATCGCTTCCGCTTCCGTCCACCGATTGTCGGAACATCGGTGCGTTGCGCGCCGTTCGGCTCACACGTTCTCACGCACGCTGTCAGCGATGGAGCCGCACCGATGTTTCTTCGCGTCGATAAATTGCAGATCGAATTGCCCGTGCCCGCCGCCCAGGATCCCAATGCCGCCGCTGCCTTGCAGGAACTGCTCGGCGGCAAATACGGTGAGATGTCCACGCTCAACAACTACCTGTTCCAGAGCTTCAACTTTCGCAGCAAGGACAAGCTCAAGCCGTTTTATTCGCTGGTCGCCGCCATCACCGCGGAAGAGCTTGGCCGTGTCGAGCTTGTCAGCAACGGCGTCGCCATGCTCAACAACGGCCCCGATGACGACAGCGACGAGGACGAGGGCGGCGATATTTCCGATGCGCCCTACGAGGACATGAAGGACATCCGTCTTGCCGCGGCCTTCCTGTCGAACGGCGGCGGCGCAACGCCCGTGAACAGCAACGGTGTGTCGTGGAGCAACGACTGCGTCACCACCACCGGTAATGTCATCGTCGATCTGCTGCACAACTTTCATCTCGAATGCGGCGCGCGGCTGCACAAGCTGCGAGTCTATTCGACGCTGTCGGATCCGACCGGCCGCGAAGTCTGCGGCTATCTGCTGGTGCGCGGCTCGGTCCATGCCCATGCCTATGCGCTGGCGCTGAAGAAGCTCACCGGCGTCGATATCGACAAGATGCTGCCGACGCCGAACATCAATCTCGACCAGATTCCGGAATGCGCCAAGTACCTTGCGGAAGGCTCGCACCGGCGGCTGTACACTTTCAGCCCCGACGACTTCACCGAAATCAAGGGCATCTGGGAGGGCGAGAAGACGTTGCCCGGCGATCCGAAAGGCGCGCTGGAAGTCGTCGAAGGCATGCCGGACGGCGGCAAGATCCACCAACTGACGGGCATCCCCTCCGCCTTCACGCCGGATTATGCGCCCGAAGAGATGTTCGAGATCGCGCCAGGCTCTACAAGAAATCGCGGTAATGCCTAGACGCCGCCGCCGAGACGCGGCGGCGTCTCCCCGGTCTGCGGATAATAGGACGCCGGCCGCTTTTCGACCTTGATCTTGAGCGCAGTCGCGCGCCGCTTGATCGCATCCAGCGAACGCTTCATCTTGGCCGCGATCAATAAGCGCGACACCTTGGCTGCCGCCAGCCGGCGCAATTCCGCGTCGTCGGCTTCTGTCCAGCCCTGCTTCCTGTTGAACATGTTTTCACCTGCATTCATCCGGCCGCAGGGCGTCATCGCCCGGCCGGCCGAACCAAGCTACGCCCTGATTTCGTCCGGCGTTACGTCATAAGTTAATGCGCGCCTGCTTATCTTCGGCGCTTACTGTGCCTCAAAAGGGAGCGTACAGCATGGCTGACAACGATCTGGCCCAGACGGCCTATTGGCTTTCCTGGAAGGAATTCAACCGCACGCCCGGCATGCCCGACGAGAAGCGTGCAATCTCGCAGCAGTTGCGCGCGCTGATCCGGAGCGAGATGGACCGGGGCGAGCGTCACGCCGACAAGATCGCCGCTTTCGCGCTCGGCGCGCTGCGCCAGCAGGTGCAACGCGAACAGTCGCAGGCGCGCGTCGGTTCGGGCGCGCCGTCCGCGGCTTAACGTTTGATGAGATGCAGGTAAGCCGGGTCGAAATCGCCGGCGGCCTGGAGGCCCGGCCAGTCGAGAACTGTGAGCAATCCCGGCTCCCATGTGATCAGCCCGGCCCGCCGCAGCTGGCGCAAGGTGCGGTTGATGTGAACGAGGCTGAGGCCCAGCGCATCCGCCAGATCCTGCTGGGTCAGCGGCAACCTGAATTTCATGTCGTCATCGATCAGACCGACCGACAGGCCGCGCGCCACCAGTTCGCAAAGAAGATGCGCCATCGCCACGATGGCGGTACGGCCGCCGATGTTGCCGATCCACTGCCTGAAGATCGCGGAGTCGATCAGCGTCTCGCGCCACATCACCGATGCCAGGTGAAACGAACGCTCGAAGACGTGGTGAAGGTCCTCGTGCGGAATCAGGCCGACCGTCGCCGGACCGATGGCGGCGACGCTGTGGTCCATGGTGCGCAGAAACACGCTTTGCAGATCGGGGATATCGCCAGGCAGATGGAACGACATGATCTGCCGCGCGCCGCTGGCGACGACGTCGTAGCGGCACAACATGCCCGAAATCAGCAGTGCCGAAAACTGCGGCTTGTCGCCGGCCACCACCAGATTGTCGCCAGGTCCGAGATGCTTGGTCGCGATGCGCAGCTTGCGGAGCAAGGCCTTGTCATCGTCCGGCACCGTGGCGATGGCTTCGAGCTTGCGGAAAAGCGGCGCGGCCAGATCTTGCGGGGACATGGAGCCTCGAGTGGTTCCCGCGACAACGCGCCGTGACGGCAGGTGTTCCACCGGGTTCCGCTGCCGGGCGGCCAGCAAAAAGCCCCGGAACATTTTCCGGGGCTTTGAAGCATCAACGCGGCGGCGCGGTCACCATTTCTGGGTGCCATACCAGTCGTCGACGTCCTTTTTCACCTGGTCCTTGGCGATGCCGTAGCGCTCCTGGATCTTGCCTTCGAGCTGGTCGCGGCGGCCATTGATCTTGTCGAGATCATCATCAGTGAGATCGCCCCACTTTTCCTTGATCTTGCCTTTGACCTGCTTCCAGTTTCCTTCAACGCGGTTCCAGTCCATGGGAAATCTCCTTGTTGGGTGCCCGGGTAATGCGCCGGCTGACAAGTTGTTCCTGCGGTAAAAGCTGAACGCCCTGCACCGCAGCCGGCATGCGGAATTTCAAGCGCCTGTCCTCGTTTGCGGCGCGCGCGAAATGCCGCAACGGCTGTTGGGGTCGATGCGGGAACGCATGCGGGCACAGCCTGTTGGACTCACAAATCGCTGGCGCGCCGCAGAGCGACGGGCCAGCATCCGCGCCGGACAGCTCCGGCATGTCCCTCACTGGAGTTCAACGTCATGAAGCAACTCGCCATACTTCTGCTCGGTACATCGCTGGTAGCGACGCCGGCGCTCGCGCAGACGAGCAACCAGATCCAGAACCAGAACGCCGTGCCGAACGCGGCCGCCCAGCAAGGCGCCAATACCGGGATGCAGCAACGGGCCAACGCGGGCGCGGTCAGCGCCAACTACATCACGCAGAACGACCCGAACCTCTGGCGCGCCAGCCAGTTGAACGGCATCAACATCTACAACGACCGCGACGAGCAGATCGGTTCGATCGACGAGGTTCTCATCGATCGCAACGGCGACGTGAAGGCAGTGGTGATCGGCGTCGGCGGCTTCCTCGGTATCGGCCAGCGCAATGTCGCCGTGCCATTCGAGCGTCTGCAGTGGCAGGTTCGGGCGGATGCTTCCGCGGATGCCGGCTATGGCACGTCGGTGCCGGGCCGCCCGGGCATGACAGGAGCCGCAACCACCACCGGCGCAGGCGCCGCGACGGGCGCAGTTCCCGCTACGGGGACGACACCGGCGACGGGCGCGGGCGCGCCGGCGACCGGTCCCGGCACCGCGCGGCCGACCGACATGGCCAACCGCACGGGCGCCGAGAACCGCGACGCACCGCGCCGCGCGATACTGGCCAATGCGACAAAGGAAGAACTCGAGAACGCGCCCGAGTTCGAATACGCCAACTGATGCGTATCGGGCGCAGGCGTCGCGTCTGCGCCCGCCGCGCAGTGGCGTCGCCCGCTCGTGCGCGAAGCGCGTACAACTTCGGTGTTCCCGAATGAGCTCCGGAACGAAGGGCTGATGTCATGCATTGGGTCGCTGTCGGGGGACACCCAAGGAGTTTGTGAAATGTTGAAAACCTTGCTGATCGCCTCTGCTTTCGTTGCCAGCGGCGCGATCTCTGCCTCCGCTCAGTCGAACACCGCGCCACCGAACGCCGGTGCGGCGGCCGGTGCGAATGTGTCTGCTGCGACGCACTGCCGTAATGCACAGGGCCAGGTGCAGATGAAAACCGCGGCCCAGGCCGGCGGCACGTCGGCCAACGGTTCCGCCACGACCGGCGCGGGCACGCGGCCCTCGGAGGGCACCGCAACGACGGGCACCGGCGCTGCCGGCGCCGGCATGAGCGGTAGCGGCGCCGGTACTGGCGCGGGTGCCGCCGGCACGGCGGCCAATCTGCCGAACTGCTAAGGCGTTTGCATCCGCCATGGTGCGTTGCATCTGCGCGCCGGAGCCCGCCTTCCCAGGAAGGCGGGCTTTTTCTGCGCTGGGCGGTTCATGCCTCTTTCTGTATCGCGCGATACGCAGCGGTGCGAGAAGCTACTGCTCCCCCGCCACCCGTCTTAGATACGCCCCATACCCCGACTTTCCGTACCGCTCCGCCGCTTTCATGAGGCGGGCGCGATCGATGAAGCCCTTCCGGTAAGCGATCTCCTCCGGGCACGAGATTTTTAGCCCCTGACGGCGCTCGAGGATTTCGACGAAACTGCCCGCTTCAAGCAGGCTGTCGTGCGTGCCGGTATCGAGCCAGGCAAAACCGCGCCCCATGATCGCAACGTCGAGCTGGCCGCGTTCCATGTAGATTCGGTTGACGTCGGTGATCTCGAGTTCGCCGCGCGCCGACGGCTTGATCGACGCGGCGATGTCGAGCACGTCGTTGTCGTAAAAATACAATCCCGTTACGGCGAGGTTTGAGCGCGGCGCCGCCGGCTTCTCCTCGATGGACACGGCACGTCCGGACCCGTCGATTTCCACGACGCCGTAACGCTGCGCGTCGGCGACCATGTAGCCGAACACCGTGGCGCCGGAAGGCCTCGCCTGCGCGGCGGCCAGAAGCTCGGGCAGGCCGTGCCCATAATAGATGTTGTCGCCGAGGATCATGGCAACGCGATCGTCCCGCACGAAGTCCCGGCCGATAATAAAGGCTTCAGCCAGTCCGTTGGGCTGCGGCTGCTCCGCGTAGGACAGTTTCACGCCGAAGCTGCCGCCGTCGCCGAGCAGGCGCTTGAAGGCATCGCCATCGTGCGGCGTGGTGATGATCAGGATATCGCGGATGCCCGCGAGCATCAGCGTGCTCAGCGGATAATAGATCATCGGCTTGTCGTAGACCGGCAGCAGTTGCTTCGACTGTACCAGCGTCAGCGGGTAGAGCCGCGTGCCAGATCCGCCGGCCAGGATGATTCCCTTCACGATAGCCCTTCCGCTTTTCTCTGTGCGCCGCCGGTGTCGAACAGGCTGTCGATGGCCTCGCGCATCCGCTCCGGCCACGGCTTTGCCCGGAAGCCAAATGTGCGCGCGAACAGCCCGGAGTCCAGCGCCGAATTGGCCGGCCGCCGCGCCGGCGTCGGATAGTCGGCCGTGGTGATGGCATCGACCGGCGGCCGCTTGTGCGTCCGCTGGGCCTGATAGTCGACGATTGCTTCGGCGAAGCCGTGCCAGGTCGTGACCCCTGAGCCGGCGAAATGAAAGACGCCGCGCGCGGCTTGGCCCGCGATCAGGGCATGGTTCACGGCCAGAATGGCTTCGGCAATGTCGGCCGTCGATGTCGGACAGCCGTGCTGGTCGGCGACCACCCGCAGCCGGGCCTGGCTTGCGGCCAGCCGCAGCATGGTCTTGAGGAAGTTGTTGCCATACGGCCCGTAAACCCAGGCGGTACGCAGAATGACGGCGTTCGGGCCGGCGGCGCGGACCTGAACTTCTCCCCCGGCCTTGCTGCGTCCGTAGACGCCGAGCGGGGCGAGGGGGTCGGTTTCGACATAAGCCCCGGTCTTGCTGCCGTCGAAGACGTAGTCGGTCGACAGATGCAGCACCGGCACGTTGGCCGCGGCTGCCGCCCGCGCCACGTTACCGGCACCCGCGGCATTGACGGCGGTGGCGGCGCTGTCGTCTCCCTCCGCCCGGTCAACGGCCGTATAGGCCGCTGCATTGACGATCAGGCGGGGTTTGGCGTCCGCCACCGCCGCCTCGACGGCCTGGGGCGATGTAATATCGGCGGTTTCGCGTGTGACCCCGCGGAGGCTGACGCCGCGGGCCTGCGCCAGCGCTGTGAGTTCGCGCCCGACCTGGCCGGCCGCGCCAAAGAGGAGGATCGGCCCGTTCATGGCCCCCGGACCTGTCCGAGCCGCTCGCCGGCGTAAGCGCCCGAACGTATCGGCTCCCACCAGTCGCGATTGTTGAGATACCAGCGCACCGTCTTGCGCAGGCCGGATGCGAACGTCTCGACCGGCTTCCATCCCAGTTCGCGTTCGATCTTCCCGGCGTCGATGGCATAGCGGTGGTCGTGGCCCGGCCGGTCGGTGACGAAGTGTATCAACCGGTCGCGGGGACCGATCGCTGCGTCAGGTGCCATGTCGTCGATCAGCGCACAGATACCGCGAACCACATCGATGTTCGACTTCTCGTTCCAGCCGCCGACATTGTAGCTTTCGCCAGCCATGCCGGACTGCGCGATCAGCACCAGCGCCCGGGCGTGGTCCTCGACATAAAGCCAATCCCGCACATTTTTGCCGTTGCCGTAAACCGGAATCGGCTTTCCTTCCAGCGCGTTGAGGATGACCAACGGAATGAGCTTTTCCGGGAAGTGATAGGGGCCGTAATTGTTTGAGCAGTTCGAGAGCACCACCGGCAGCCCGAATGTGTGGTGCCATGCCCGCACCAGATGGTCGGCGCTGGCCTTGGAGGCCGAGTAGGGAGATCGCGGTTGGTACGGACTGGTTTCCAGAAACAAGCCTTCGCTCTCCAGCGAGCCGAATACCTCGTCGGTTGAAATGTGGTGAAAGCGGAAACTCCCTCTCGCCTCACCCAGACTGTTCCAATAGCGGCGCGCCGCTTCGAGCAGAACGTAGGTGCCGACGATATTCGTCTGGATGAATGGAGCGGGTCCGTCGATTGAACGATCGACATGACTCTCGGCGGCCAGATGCATGACGATGTCGGGACGGAAGCTGTCGTAAATCCGGTTCACGGCCCCGGCGTCGCAGATATCGGCGCGCTCGAATGAAAAGCGCGGATCGGAAGCGATCGGTGCCAGATTGGCGAGATTGCCGGCATAGGTCAGCTTGTCGAGCACGCAGACCCGATGTCGCGTGCTTTCGATCAAATGGCGCGCGACCGCGGAGCCGATGAAGCCGGCCCCTCCCGTCACCAGAAAGCGAAGGCTGTCGCTCATGATCCGAACGCGAATGGAGATGTAAAGTCACGCAGGTACGGCAAGCTCGCGTCCTTGTCCGAGACGTGAACATCCGCCGCTGCGACCGGCCAGTCGATGGCCAGGTCCGGATCGTCCCAGCGCAGGCCGCCTTCGCAGTCGCGGGCGTAATAGCCGTCGACCTTATAGGCGACCACCGTGTCCGGTGCGAG
>JALHNV010000055.1 GCA_022843325.1 Pseudolabrys sp.
GGCGGCGCGCGGCTGGGTCGCGACATGAGCCGGCTGCGGCCCGCGTGATGGCGCCCCCGCGCTGCGTTCGGCGGTCAGCGCCACCAGCGCCGAGGTGACGCCGGGCACCGCCTTCACCGCCGCTTCCGCCCGCGCGCGCACCGCCTCCCAGGCCTTGACCTGCGCCGCGTCCACCGTCAGCGAGAAGAACACCTTGCCGTCGGTGACGACGATCTCGGACAGCACCCGAGCCTCGGTCAGCGGCGCGCCGCCGGGCACCGCCACGGTGGCCAAAGCCGCCTGAATTTGTTCCTTCGTCACCGGCATTGTCGCTCTTTCCTGTTTGCGCGCCGCCACCATAGGCGGCGCGGCGTAGCGGTCAATGCGGCCGCGCACCGGCGGTGGCGGAGGGTTGACGCCCCTGCCCCGGCAATGACCTATTGGGTCAGGAAACGGCGGCAGCCGGCCAAGGCATAAACGGATTTCTCAGGGAGGACGCGATGGCGAAGGTGGCATTTCTGGGCCTGGGCGTGATGGGCTACCCGATGGCCGGGCATCTCAAGACCAAAGGCGGCCATGAGGTGACGGTCTATAACCGCACCGCCGCCAAGGCCGAGAAATGGGCCGCCCAGTTCGGCGGCAAGACTGCGGCGACGCCCAAGGCGGCGGCGCAGGGTCAGGACTTCGTCATGTGCTGCGTCGGCAATGACAACGATCTGCGCGAAGTAACGCTCGGCGAGAACGGCGCCTTTGCCGGCATGGCCAAGGGCAAATTGTTCGTCGACCACACCACCGCCTCGGCCGAGATCGCCCGCGAACTGTACCAAGCCGCGAAGCAAGGCGGCTTCGACGCCATCGATGCGCCGGTGTCCGGCGGACAGGCTGGCGCGGAGAATGGCGCGCTGACGGTGATGTGCGGCGGCGACGAGACGACCTTCGCCAGCGCCGAAAAGGTAATCGCGGCCTATGCCCGCGCCTGCAACCTGATGGGCCCGGCCGGCTCCGGCCAGTTGGCCAAGATGGTCAACCAGATCTGCATCGCCGGTCTGGTGCAAGGCCTGTCCGAAGGCCTGCACTTCGCCAAAAAGGCGGGTCTCGACATCGAGAAGCTGATCGCCACCATCTCCAAGGGCGCCGCGCAGTCGTGGCAGATGGAGAACCGCTACAAGACCATGGCCGCAGACAAGTTCGACTTCGGCTTCGCCGTCGACTGGATGCGCAAGGATCTGAGCATCTGCCTCGGCGAGGCCCGCAAGAACGGCGCCAGCCTGCCCGTCACCGCGCTGGTCGACCAGTTCTATGCCGAAGTGCAGACCATGGGTGGCAAGCGCTGGGATACGTCGGCCTTGATCGCGCGGCTGGACAGGAAGTAATCGCAACAAGCGTCGGGCGAAGGCGCAACGCACACCTTCGCTCGCGCCAACGCCTCGACCCCGACGCCTAGAAGACTTGGCTGGTGTTCGTTACGATATTGTTCGACAGGTCGCGGATGCGTTGCCATTCATCGCGGTTGTCCCGGCCGGGAGTTGTGTTCGAGAACCGGTTCAGCAGCTTGATGAACAGCCGCTGCCTGTCGGTCGTGTCCCAGGCGTCCTCGATCTCCTGACAGGTCGTCCTGATCGCCGCCCATTCATTCTTGTTATCGTCACCAGGCGTGATTGTTTTCAGATTGGCGACGAAGGCCTTGAACTGGGTCAGCGCGTCCTTGTCACTGTTCTTGACGATGTCGTTGCGGATACTCGCCCATTCCACGGTATTCGAACTGCCGGGGACGGTGTGCCCGAACAGGTTGAGAATATCGCCGAGACCAAGGATGCGTTTCTCGCAAACGAATTTGAGATCGACGCGCACGTCGTCCTGCGGCTGCGTGGCGACGATATCGGTGGCGATCGAAGACCCCTCACATTCGTAGCAGAGCCTGTACATGTTGAGCTTACTGCGCGGGCCGACAGTATAGCTTCGCTCTGTCTTTACCTCGGTATCGACGCTGGTCGCCGTTTCCGACGACTTCACAAGTTCATACGCAAGATCGAGATGATAACTGAAAGACGACTTTTCGCTGGCCTCGCCGAGACCTTCGTACTTAACGGAAGCGCTGGTTTCGTTGTTGTATTTGAACCCCGACGACACGTTGAACTTGTTCGACATGAAGGACTTGGAATCCACCCTCGTCCTTTTCGTCACCGTCGTCTTGTCTGTGATCGTGCCTTCGTTGCTTGAATTGTCGTAGTTGAAGATCAGTTCCCAGTAGTATCTGCCTTTCCCGGTGTAGGAGACAGACGTCGGAATCGTGTCAGCCATAACCTCCCCCAAAGTCATGAAGTGCCGTCAGAAAATATCATGACGCGTTATGGTTGCAAGGCACCTTCCAGGCTCCTATTGATTGCATACAAACGATTTCGCCGGATTGGTCGCCTGGGCCGCCCTCTCCTTTCGGGCGAGGGATGAAGCAGCCATCGTCAGAACGCCATCTTCAATCCGTCGGCGGCGACCAGCACGCCGGCGGCTTCGACCTCCGCGGTGCGCGCCAGCATCGTCGGGTTCATGTGCGTGACCATCACCTGCCGGGCGCGCAGGTCCGCGAGCCGCGGCTGCAATATCTCCCAGCTCATGTGCCCGGAGAGTTTGCCGGCAAAGGCGTAGCATTCGCAGATGAACAGATCGGCGTCGCGCGCGACCGGCAGCAGCGCGTCGGTCCATTCGGTGTCGCCGGAATAAGCGAACACCTTGTCGCCATCCGATATGCGCAGCGCCGTCGATGGCGCGCCGGACTGATGAACGACCTCGGCACTCACCACCTTATGACCGAGCACATCGGTTTCAACACCGACGGGAATTTCCTCAACCGTCCAGGCGAAGCGCCACTTCGACCCCGTCGACTTCGGGAAGAACACGTCCATCAGCGCATCGAGCCGCGCCCGCGTTCCCGGCGGGCCGGCGATCGCCAGCGGCTTCTCCCGCCGCGCCATGAACTGGGCGTCGAGCAGCAAAAACGGCAAGCCGCCAAAATGGTCGCCATGCAGATGCGATAGAATAACGCCATCGATACGGTTGGCGTCGATCCTCTGTGCCTTCATCGCGGGCAAGGACGACGCACCGCAATCGACCAGCACATTAGCCTTGGCGGTCTCCAGAAAGAAGCACGTGTTGTAACGGCCGCCGGAGCCAAAGGCGTCGCCGCAGCCGATGATTGTGAGGCGCATGGTGCGCTAAGCCTTCGCACTCGGCCTTGCCGACACCGCGGCGTGCCACCGCTTCACGTTGGCCGCGTCCGGCATCTGCAGCCGCGACGGCTTCATGAAGTCGACGGCGACGAGCATCGTGATGTCGGCCATCGAGAACCGATTGCCGGCGATAAATTCGCGGTTCGCCAGTTCGCGGTCGATGAAGTCCAGAAACCATGTCACGCGCGGCCGGTTGGCTTCGGCCCAGGCCGGCACCTGCGGCACCTCCAGCTCCTTCATCGCCGGGTGAAGATGCCGGAACACCGCCGCCACGGGAGCGAAGAAATTATTCTCGGCACGGCGCTGCCACATCTCGACCAGCGCGATCTCCTGCGCGCCGGTGCCGAACAGCGGCGGTTCCGGCTGCAGTGCCTCGAAGTAGCGGCAGATGGCGATCGACTCGGCGATCACCGTACCGTCGTCGAGCAGCAAAGCCGGCATCCGCTGCAACGGATTGATCGCCGTGTATTCCGCGGTGAAATGTTCCTTCGCCATCATGTCGACCTGCTCGGTCGGCACGGAAATTCCCTTTTCCGCCAAGAAGATACGCGTGCGCCGGGGATTCGGCGCCATTTTGCTGTCGTAGAGTTTCATGGCCTGTTCCCACTGCTCGCCCGGGGCAGCCGAACATGGCCGGTAACCCAAGTCAAAGCCCGGCGCCGGCGGTTAACAGGTCTTAACCATCGATTTTAGCCGGGCCTTAAGGCTGGCCTTAAGGAATTTGCTGCACGGTGCCGGCTGGTTTTGTGCGTACCAGCGTGATCCATGCCCATTCCCGGCGAACAGCCCGATCTCACCGCCCTGCCCCCGGAAACCTCGGCGGTGAAACGCCGCCTTGCCGCGCAACACGTGCGGGAAGCGCGCGACCGTCTGACCTCGACCAGCGGCACCCGCCCGGCCTTCGACTACGAACTGCTGCGCCAATACGCGCAGAACCGGCTGTCGGCCTCGCTGGTGATCCTGTTGCTGGTCGCCACCATCGGTTTCCTGTCGAGCCTGTGGACCGGCGCGCTCACCGCCGGCGCCTGGACCGCCGCGGTGCTGGTCATTCACGCCGTCATCATCACCAAGTGCCGGCAGTTCCTCGAACTGCCGATGTCCGAGGTTTCGGCGCATGCCTGGCGCGTGCGCTTCATCATGCTCGACCTGTTCTACGGTCTGGCCTGGATGTTCATCCTGATCCATCCGATCGGCCTCGACGAAACCTCCGGCACCTTCATGCTGTTCGTGATGCTGCTGGTCGTCGCGGTGTCGAGCATGCTGGCCTCGAGCCTGCCGATGGCATCGTTTGCCGCGACATTTCCGATCACAGCCGCCATCACGCTCAACTTCGTGCTGCAAGGCACACTGCGTGATTACATCCTCGCCGGCATGGCGGCGAGCGCGCAGGGCTATTTCGCCGTGCTGGCCTACCGGCTCTATTCGACGACACTGGCGACGCTGGAAGCGCGGGCCGAGAAGGATGCGCTGATCGGCGAACTGGAGCAGGCCAAGGCGATCTCCGACGAAGCGCGCCGCCGCGCAGAAGCCGCCAACATTTCCAAGTCGCGCTTCTTGGCGCAGATGAGCCACGAACTGCGCACACCGCTTAACGCCATTCTTGGCTTTTCCGAGGTCATGAAGACCGAAGTGTTCGGGGCGCACGCGGTGCCGGCCTACAAGGAATATTCCGCCGACATCCATAACTCCGGCGTGCATCTGCTCGGGCTGATCAACGAAATCCTCGATCTGTCGCGCATCGAGGCCGGCCGCTACGAACTCAACGAGGAATCGGTGTCGCTGGTCGGCATCGTCGAGGACTGCCACCACCTCCTGAAGCTGCGCGCCACCAGCCGTGGCATCACCATGCATGAGGTGTTCGAACCGTCGATGCCGCGGCTTTGGGCCGACGAGCGCGCGATCCGCCAGATTTGTCTCAATCTGCTGTCGAACGCGATCAAGTTCACGCCGCAGGGCGGCGAGATCTGGCTCAAGGTTGGCTGGACCGCCTCCGGCGGCCAGTACATGAGCGTCAAGGACACAGGCGCCGGCATCCCGGAAGAGGAAATCCCGATCGTGCTGGCCTCGTTCGGCCAGGGCTCGAACTCGATCAAGTCGGCCGAACAGGGCGCCGGCCTCGGCCTCCCGATCGCCAAGAGCCTCGTCGATCTGCACGGCGGCACATTCGTGCTGCGCTCCAAGCTGCGGATCGGCACGGAAGTGGTCGTCACGTTCCCGCCCGAGCGCGTGGTGGCGGCAATGGCACCGATGACAGAGCCGGCGCCGTCGATCACGCCGCCGGGTGAGCCGGTGCTCAGCCCCGAAGAGCGCAGCCGACTCAGCCGGCGGCCACTGTTCCGGGCCGGCACCTGACATGCGGACATGGCTGTGACATCTGCTTGCGACACTGGCACGATTGCGTTCTCCGGCCCGGCAATTATGTATGCGCGGTAGCCACGTATCCGTCTTTGAGTCCCGCAATGATCGAGAGCCCCTGCGTCAATATTTGCACACTCGACGCCCGCTCCGGCCTGTGTCTCGGCTGCGGGCGCAGCATCGACGAAATCAGTCGCTGGAGCACCATGGACGCAGCCGAACGCGCCCGTATCATGGGCGAGTTGCCGTCACGCCTTTCCGCCAAAGCCGTCACCGCAGGATGATATCGTGAGCCGCCGCCTCACCTGGATCTTCGTCATCGGTGCCGCGCTGTCGCTGGCCGCGCTGATCGCGACCGCCAACCAGGACCCGATTGCGCAGTTGCTGCGGCATGATCTCGGGCCTCTGCTGCTCAAGGTCGCTTTGGTCGTCTCCGCCGGCGGCCTGGCGCTGGTGGTGTTCCGCGATCGGTTCGCCAAGGCACTGGAGGCGATGGCGTTCTGGTCTCTGGTCGGCCTGCTACTGGTGGTCGCCTACAGCTATCGCCTTGAGTTGCGCGAAGTGGCCGACCGCGTCGTCGCCGAATTGTTGCCCGGCCATGTCGCGGGACATGGCCGCAACGTCGAAGTGGTGCGCGGCCGCGCCGGCGATTTCGCGCTGGCGGTGCACATCAACGGCGCCAAGGTACCGATGGTGCTCGACACCGGCGCGACCTCAGTGGTGCTGACCCAGGAAGCGGCGCGGGCCGCCGGCCTGCCGCTCGAGGTCCTGAACTATTCGGTCAATGTGGAAACCGCCAACGGCCGTACCCGCGCCGCCGCAGTAACGCTCGACCGCCTCGCCGTCGGCGGCCTGACCGAACGTGCCGTGCCGGCACTGGTGGCGCAGCCGGGCCAACTCAAGAGCAACCTGCTCGGCATGACCTTCCTGAACCGGCTCGACAGCTGGGAAGTGCGCGGCGACAAGCTGCGTCTGCGCGGCACGCCGTAGCGCGGCACCGTCAGATCAGGCTGACGATAAACCGCACCGACGCCAGCATCATGAAGATGCCAAAGCCGATCTCGAGCTTGCGCTTCGGCAGCCAGTGCGCCAGCCGCACGCCGTAGCTTGAGGTGAAGCTCGACACCGGCGCCATCAGCGCAAAACCGAGCAGCGACACGAAGCCGATCGACAGCGGCGGCAACTGCGCCATGTGCGGCCAGCCGGCCAGCATGTAGCCGATGGTGCCGGCGATGGTGATCGGCACGCCGATGCCGGTAGCGGTCGCCACCACCTGCGGCATCGGCCGGCCGTACATCGTCAGCACGGCATTCGACACTGCACCGGCACCGATGCCGACCAGCGACGAGCACAGCCCGGTAATGAAACCGTAGACCCGCATCAGGCCATTGCCCGGTAGGTCATTGCCGAGATTCCAGCGGTTGCCGCCGAGCAGCAGGCGAAGCGAGATAAACCAGGCGAAGAGCACGAAGGCGATCTTAAAGACCGTGCCGGTCGCGAAGGTCGCCGTCGCCGCGCCGACCGCGACGCCAATGATCGACGGCACTGTCCAGAGCCGCACCACCTCAGCGATGACCGCGCCGCGGGCTTTGTGCGCATAATAAGAGCGGATGGTGGTCGGCAAAATGATGGCGATCGAGGTGCCGACGCACAATTGCATGCGCACGTCGTCGGGCACGCCGAGCACGCGGAACAGCTCGTACAGCACCGGCACGATGATGGCCCCGCCACCGATGCCGAACAGGCCGGCGAGCACGCCGGTAACAGCGCCGGCGGCGACAATCCACAGCGCCAGCCAGGCGATTTCGCCGACGGGAATTCCAAGCAGCATAATGTCTCCGGAGGCGCGAGGGAGCGGCCGGGATCAGGCGGCGATGTTCGCCATATCGGGGCCGCTGTCCACCACTTGCGCCAGCGCATCAGCCATGACGCCAGCGCTGGCGCCGGGCTTGACCGACTCGGTCGCCAGATGGCGGCGGAAAGCGCGCGCGCCGGGCACCGCGCGGAACAGACCCAGCATATGGCGGGTGATCGAATTCAGCCGTACGCCCGCGGCCATTTCGCGCTTGATATACGGCATCATGGCCAAGGCCGCCTCCTTGGCCGAGGCGAAGGCGGCGTCCTCGCCAAACAGCACCGGATCGACCTGCAGCAGCCGCCACGGCTCCTGATAGGCGGCGCGGCCCATCATCACACCGTCGACATGCGCGAGCTGTTCCTGCGCCTGCGCCTGCGTGGCGATGCCGCCATTGATGACGACAGGCAGATCGGGATGCGCGGCCTTGAGCCGGTGCACCAGGCCGTAATCAAGCGGCGGCACATCGCGGTTTTCGCGCGGCGACAATCCTTTCAGCCACGCCTTGCGCGCATGCACGATCAGCGCGTCGATGCCTGCCGCCTTCACCGCCGCAGTGAAGGCGAACAGCGAGTCCTGCGGATCCTGATCGTCGATACCGATGCGGCATTTGACGGTGACCGGAATATCGACCGCGGCCTTCATGGCGGCGACGCAATCGGCGACCAGCGCCGGCTCCGCCATCAGGCAGGCGCCGAAGCGCCCCTCCTGCACCCGGTCTGATGGGCAGCCGGAATTGAGGTTGATCTCGACATAGCCGAAGTCGGCACCGATCCGTGCCGCCTGGGCCAGCGCCGCCGGATCGCTGCCGCCCAACTGCAGCGCCACCGGCTGCTCGAACGGATCGAAGCCGAGCAGCCGCCCGCGGTCGCCGCGCAGCACCGCGCCGGTGGTCAGCATCTCGGTGTACAGCAGCGCCCGGCGCGTCAGCAGCCGATGGAAGAACCGGCAATGCCGGTCGGTCCATTCCATCATCGGCGCGACGGAAAATTTCCTATCAATCTCAGTCACTTATACTTACTTCGTTCAGCGATCCAGACCGCCCGGCGACGGTGTTTTGAATCGCTTAGCAAATTTCATGCGCCCTTGCGCGGCGTAATTTCGAAAGCGACATAGGTTCGGCGCCGAGGCGATCTCTCGGCCGAGAAATCCGCGCAGGCGCGTCGACGGCCACGCTATCTTCGCTTCCTGGCCGCGACTTTGCTCGCATTTTGTTTTGTCGGGGTGTCGGCGGCGAAAGGCCCGGCCGCAGGGCCCATGACCGCGGCAGCCCATGACTGGATGACGGCGACGTTCGTATAGACGCCATATTTATTGGGCCGGCCGCACCCTTCGCCGAAGCTGACGACGCCCGCGAGCACGTAACGGTTGCCGCTTGTGACCATCAGCGGCCCGCCGCTGTCGCCCTGGCAGGAGTCCTTGCCGCCTTGGGGGAAACCGGCGCAGACCTGCAATTCGGAAATCGAGCCGCTGTAAGACGCAATGCCGTTGCAAATCTGGCGCGACACCAGTTCGACCGTGACGTGCCGCAGAATGTTCGACACCTCCCCGCTTTCGTCGGTCAGTCCCCAGCCCGCCACGCTCGCCAGCGTTCCCGGCGCCGCCAGCCGGCCTGCTTCGGCCGGTGTGAGAAGCGAAATCGTCCTCCCCGTGAACCTGCGGTCGAGGCGCAACAGCGCGACGTCATAATCCTGCGTGTCGCGGTCGTATTTTTCGTGCACCACGATGCGACTGACGAAGTGAAGCACGCCGCCTCTGTCGAGGGCGTTCGTTCCGCCGAGAACCTGGATCTTGTCCGCCGCGCTGCCGTATACGCAGTGCGCCGCCGTGATGACCCAATCCGGCGCAACGAAGGCGCCGCCGCAGAAATGACCGGAGCGCGGCGGAGCGCCCCGCACGCCCAGCGACGCCATCCAGGGATATGCGCCTTCCGGCGCAGGAACCCCGCCGATGATCCGGGGCGCGGTCGAATACAAGCGCGTACCGAACACGATGTTATTCACCGCGTCGCGCATGGTGATCGGCACATCGCTCGGCGGCCCGTTATTCTGCGCGCCATTATAGAGAGCGCGCGGGCCGATATATTCGAGCGGATTGGCGCCTGCCGACGGCGCGAGCAAAACGACGGCGGCCGCAAGATACAGCACGAGCCGAAGCCTCGGCCGGCCGGTCGGTTCAATAGCGGTTGTTGATGATTGCATGGATCCAGCCGTTGAATTTGCTGACATTCGTATAGACACCGGGGAAACTTCGGTTCACGCAGCCGACGCCCCAACTCACGAGCCCGACTAGATACGGCACGCCGTTGGCGTAGCCGACCGCGGGACCTCCGCTGTCGCCCTGACAGGCGTCGGAATAGCCGAGGCCCGCACAGAACATCGAGTCCGAGATCGTTCCTTCGAAGATCGCCTTGTCATTGCACCTGCTGCGTCCTACGACATCGACAAACGTATAGAGCAGCGTGTTCGAGACCGGATTGTTCGGGCCGAACAACGCCGTGCCCCAGCCGAAGATGCGCACGCTCTCGCCATCGGCCAGCATGATCTCCGCCTGCTCGGCGGAGGCCATCGGCAACGGCGTCAAGTTCGGCGCGTCCGCGATTTTCAGCAAGGCGATGTCATTGGTCGGGATCTGCTGCTTCACGATGCGGAATTCGGGATGCAGAACGATCCGCGAGATCTGCCGCACCGAGCCGCCCCGCGAGAGCACATTTGTTCCCGTGAGCAACTGAAGCTTTTCAGGATCCGCCGCAGCGACAGTGAACCCGTCGACGGTCCTGATGGCCGTCACGACACAATGCGCCGCGGTGACCACCCAGCTCGGATCGACGACGACCGCGCCGCAGAAGTGACCGTTCTGCCGCGCGGTGTTCTTCACGCCGAGCGAGACGATCCACGGAAAACCGTAGTTCGGCGCAATGCTGGCGCTGCCGGTGAAGAGCTGGGGCATTTGCCCGCCGGCAACGGCGTCAACCTTGCGCTGATAGATCGAGGTGAAATCCGGCGTGGATTCGATTGCGTTCTGCGCCCGCGCCGTTGCAGCGATGCTTGCGATGCCAGCGACCAGCAGACCGTGCAGCAGAACTTGCAACATGCGCGGGGTCATCGCTTCACCCCATCCAGGCCGGTGACGGATTTGATCCACGGGACGTAACGCTGGGTATCAAGGAACGGATTAGGCTCGCGTCCGTCGTTCGGGCAGACCGCCGGCCATGCCACCAGCCCCCCGAGATAGAGCCGCGCATTCGTATCGAAGAGCAGCAAAGGACTGCCGCTGAAGCGAAAACACACGCAATGATACTTGCTGACCGAACGGCCGCAGAAAACGTTGGCGTTGCGCAGTTTCGGGAAATGCGATGCAGCGAAACAGACCGCGTCGTCGAGGATCGCGAATTGCAGCAACTGCAATCGTTGCGAATACTCCTTGTCGTTGAAATTGGTCGTCACGCCCCAGCCCAGCAGCGTGATGACGTTGCCTATCTGGCTGGCAATCGGGGGGCCTTCGATGCGGATCGGCGTGCCCGGCTGCTGGCCGCGGATATCCAGCCGCAGCAGAACGAGATCGTTCTCGAGCGTCTCCGGATTATAGCCCGGGTGCGGGACGATTTCGGTGACTGGAAAGCGCTTGCCCGGTTTGCCGATCTCGGCCGTTTCCGTGAAGGCATAGGGTTTGAAGTCGACCGGCCAGCGCTGCATCCAGTGGAAGGTGCAGTGCGCCGCAGACAGAACCCAGTCCGGCGCGACGAGCACGCCACCGCACGCGAATCCGGACTTCAGATCGCTGCCCTCGCTCAACGCCACCATATATGGCGCAAACTGCGCCGGAACGGTTTGCAACGGCTCATCGAGAGCCGGGCCTTCGTCGCCGCTGCCGCTGCGCAGCAACGAGGAATTGGGCGTTATTCCCGATAGTGGACGCGAGAGGTTGCGAAGCACCGCATTGCTCGACGGCGAGCGATAGGGCGACACGACGATGCGCGGCGCGTTTTTGACAGTGTCTTCGATGGTCGAGATCGCGTGCGCCCGTTCGCCAACGAGCCCGACCGCGAGTACCGCGAGCCAGAGTGCCTTGCGGACCATTGCCCCCGCCTCCCCTAATCCGAGATGCCGCGGTACCGGATCATCCGATAACCGCTCAGTTCGCTCGGACGATAATCGCGCCTGCAGGCTCCTTCGCATTCGAGCCGCGTCGACGATTCGACCACCGTTATGCCGTCGCCGAACGGACCGGTCGTGCCGACGATCAGCCGGGCATGGCGCCCCGGCCACGTCATCGCATCGCCGGGTCGCAGTTCGGCGAAGTCGCGCACGTCGTTGGCGACATCGAGCAGACCCCAGGTGCCGCGTTTCTTGATGCCCCAGGCGCTTGACACCAGCCCCGAGCAGTCGACGCCCGCCGATCTTCGTTCGATGCAATAATCGTAGGCCGGGTTGCGGCAGGTGCAGATGCTGCCGGCCAGCGCGCCCCAGTCGATGCGGAGGCGATAGCTTTCGGGGCTGTCGTCGCCGCCCCAGCGATACGGCATCGGCCCGATCGTCTTGCCGATCGAATCCACCGTGAAGCGGACCGGCCGGCGCCAGATCTTGGCCTGTTCCGGTACACAGGCGTTATCGATGCCGGCCCTGGCAAAATTTTCTTGCTTCATCACCCAGTTCACGGTGAGGAATGCGTTGGCATTCTTGACGACATCGTCACGCTTGATCGGCGGCATGATCAGCCGCAGCTTGAAGGGCGCCCCCTCCTCGGGCGGTTGGCCGTTATTCTCGGGCGTTTTGCTGACACGCGTCTCGACGGCGATGTCGCGAACGCCGGTGCCGGTCGCGCGCAAAGCCTGGTCCGGGATCACCTGATCCTTGCGAGCCGCGGGCGCCGTGAAGGCCATCTCGCGGATCTTCACGCCGTCCGCTGTCGGCACCAGCACACGCAGCGCGCCGGACGCGGTGACCGAGATAAAGTCGTGCGGCACGACGACCATCTCATCCGTCGGCACGAAAGCCAGCCCGGTCAATTGACCGCCGGCATCATAGCGGCGCACGATGACGCGGACCTGGACGGGATTGCCGGATACCATCTCTTCGGTGACGACGTAGCGCGTGCCCGCCGATCGCGGACCGATTTCGTAGGCCTGTGCAAGCCTGCCACCGGTCAGGGACCTGATCTCCAGACGCTTGCCGGTGGCGCGGCTATCGTCCTCAAGGACCAGACGCTGCGGACCCTGCCGCACCACGCGCGCCCGCTGTCTGGCGCGCTCCCCGGCGACCGGTTGCGACGTCAGGCTTCGGACCGAGGCCGGATCGACCTGACGCGGAACCAGCAATTCGCGCGTGCCGTCCGTATTCAGTAGACGCACCGGATCGGCGTCCGCCACGATCCGACCGATTTGGAAATCCGGCGGCAGCCTGGACCGGCCGACGACACGACCGTCATCATCGATGAATACGATATGGCCATCGGCGGGATCGTAAGCGATCTGCAAGCCGTCCCGGAGCCAGACGAAGTGATCGGGCACCCGTGCGAGCACTTCCTGCGAACCGGCGACCATGCCGATCGCCGCCCCGGGGCTCTGCGCCGGCGCCGTCGCCGGCCACAGCAACATCACCGCAGTAAGGGCGGACGCCACTTCCCAGATGGTTTTTCGAGTATGCATAGCGCTTCCTGCATGGAGTGAGCACTACGTCCGCCAAAACTAGTAGGGTGCGTTCCCCTCCCTCACAACCGAGTTCCCCAATTAAGGATAACGCGCAGGGGCAGCGAGACGCGCCCCCGTCAGCCGACGGTCCTGCGCAGGACTACGGCGCCATTTTCTAATGAAATCGGTCCACAGCGCCGGTCACCCTTTGTGCGAAATCGCACTGACCGTCTGGGGCTCTTCAATGTCACACAGCGCAGGATGACCTGAAAATACAGGCTGTCGACGCAAGCGGCCCAACCCATGCTGGATTAGCAATCGCCATCATCAAAGGTGGTGCGACCGAGCGGCCAGATGTTTGGCCCCCGTTCGCCAATCTGACGCGCGGCACAAGGCGGGTCGCGTGCCAGCGCCGCGCCAAGCGACATCGGCGCCGCCGTCTGCGCATCACTCGTACGGCGGCGCCGCCAAGCTGAACGCTTAATAAGAACGCAGGCCGGGCGGCGTGCCCGGCCTGCGTCGATATTGCCTCGCCAGCCCTGGGCTAGAACGATCCCGGCGGCAAGCGATAGACGTCCGGCGCCTTGGCGTCGGCGATGTAGAACAGCAGCAGCCCCGTCGGCGTCAGCACGCGCTGGTCGCCCTGCCCCTGCGCCAGCGTGCCCTGCAGAACCAGCATCACGGTGCGGTCCTTGGCGTCGCTGCCCCGGAACATCAGGATGCCGCCATTGATCGGCATGTTGGTGGCGACGGTGTCGGGCTTGAAGCTCTCGCCGACGAAATGCGCCCGCAGCACGCTCGAATTCGAGAACAGCTGCTCGGGCGTCATCTTGTCGTCGATCGCCTTTGACCACGCAATCGACACCTGGATCAGTTTCTTCGACTGATAGCCGATAACGTAGGATGCTTCCGCCGCGCCCCCGCCGGGCAGCAGATCCGGCACCTTGACCACGAGCACCTTTGTGCGCTCCCCGGGATTGGGTTGTTCGCGTATTGCATCGGCCTTGACGCCGAAGTCCTTCATGATCGCGTTCTTTACTTCGGCTTCGCTCATGCCGAACCGGGCGGAGCGGAAACCTTCGACATTGGCCTGGGCTGCGGACACCACGTTCGATGCGCCGGCCGGTGCCGGGGCTGCTGCCGCGGCCGGGGACGCGGGCGGCTCCTTCTTCTGGCTCAGCGCGGGGCTCTGCACCGCGACGAGCAATGCCGCAGCTGCAAGCGTTGAGACCGACAGGCGACGGAACAGCAAACTCATCCTACTCTCCTTTTTTGCCCAATGACCGGCAAGGCTACCTCACGTTCAGCAAGGCCAGCGGCCTGAAGCTGATCCGTCCGTAAAACTCCTGGCGCGACTGGCTGGCGACCACCTGGCGCCAGGGGAAGCCGACGCTGGCCTCTAGCGTGACCGCGGGAAACGGCGTCCACGACAATCCAACACCGGAGGAGTCGAGCTGGGTACGCGCCGGCGCCGTGGAGAACACCGCGCCGCTGTCGATGAAGACAAAGACGTCGAGCCCCTTGATCAGGTCGGACATGTCCCGGTGAAGTTCGGCGTTGAAATAATAGCCGCTATCGCCGGCGGACGTGTTTGTCGGATAGCCGCGCACCGTGGTCGGACCGCCGACGGAGAACAACTGATCGCCGGGCAGCAGCTTTTCCGCACTGTACTGATAGCTGGCGAGGCCGACGGCGTAGAACTGCTCGGGCAGCCGGACGTAGCCATTCAACGCGCCGGTCGCGGTATTGAAGCTGCGCTCGCCGCCGAGAATCTTGTCGTGCCAGTTGATGCTGTTGTAGCCGGGCGAAAAGGTCACCGCGAACGTCTCGCCGGAATAATTGATCGACAGCCCGCCGGTGGTCTTGCTGAAGCGCCCGTCGGTTACCGTGACGGCGGCAAAGTCGCTGCTGGAATTGCCATAGGCATAGGCGCCGGTCACCTGCGCCAGCCACGACTGGTTGACGAAAAACGGCTGCGCGATGTTGACGCTGGCCTGGCTGGACTTGCCGGTCACGTCCAGCGTCTGGAACGGCCCCGAGACGATCTTGATGGCGCCCTGCGTGTAGCTGACGCCGATGCGGCCGCCCCACGGGTTGAACGGGATATTGTAGGCAATATTGCCATTGAGATTACCTTCCGACGTCACACCGTAAAACGTCAGGCGATCGTCGATGCCGGCCAGTCCGTGCAGCTTGTAAAAGAGACCGGCCTGGTTGCGTCCGGTGGTCTGGACGCCCTGGTTATCGGCGAAAATCTGCAATGTGTTGCGCGGCGGCTCGGTGACGGCCAGCTGCAGGTCCGTCAGGCCGAAATCGGTCCCGGGCTGCAGCAGCGCCCTGATCTGCACCTCGTTGGTGCGGTTGAACCGTGTCACGTCGGAGGTGAGCTGCGGCACGTCGAGCACTTCGCCGGCCGGCGGATTGACCTGCTGTTGAATATAGGTGGCCGAGGTCTGCGCGTTGCCCTGGACCGATGTCCGTTGCAGGCGGCCTTCGGTCAGCTTGATCTTGATGACGCCGTTGGTGGCGGTCTGCGGCGGTAGCGTCGCGATCGAGGTGACGATACCACGCTGCGCATAGACCTGGTTGATCTCGGCCACGAGATTCTGCAGTCCGGCGATATCGACCTGCTTGCCGACGTACTTCGCGGCGATCTGCGCAAGCTCGTCCGGTGTGATGAATTTGGACGTGTCGAAGTCAACCCGCCGCAGCAGGAAGCGAGGGCCGCCTCCCGGGATGATGACGGGCGGCGCGCGGCCGGGTCCGACCACCGCCGGCCCCTGCTGTTTCGGCACCTGCTGCTGCTGTTCGATGCGCTGGCGCTGACGCTCGATATCGCTCTCGATCAGGCCCGGATTGACCTGGGGCACAGGCGATTGCGCCCACGCGGCCGATGCCGTCAGGAGAAAAAGTCCAGTCGCAATGGATACTGCCCAGCGTGTCATCTGCCTATAATTACGGTATTTCGGTACGGACGCCAGTCAGCCGCCGCATTCTATTGGGGACCAAGCGCCAGACGGAGCGCGCCAGGATCCGGAATCCCGGTGGTCCGCTGTTTCTTCCCGCGTTTGCCGGGCGCCCGGCTTTCGAGCCCCTTCAGGTTGACCGCCGGCCCGTCGCCGAGGACCTCGATCAGTCCCGGGAGACCGCCCCCGAAACCGAGCCCCTGGAGCCCGAGCATGTAGAAGGTCGCCAAGCCGCTCCATTGCATATTGGCGGGGTCGAAACCACCGGAAGCACGCATGTCGCTGAGCGAATTGCGGACGAAGCTGGTGCCGCCGAAATCGCCGCCGCCGTAATTGGTGATGACGGAAGCGATCGACTGGTCGTACCAGACGACCTGCGTATTGCTGAAGTTGGTGGCTCCGATCTGCGACATCGAGAACACGCCCCCCGGCTGATAGAGCTGGAGATTCGGGCTCCCGACCGGCGCTGGCGTGCGGTTGTCGAGCAGGATGTAGCCGGCCGGCGTATAGAGCGCCATCTGCCCCGGCACGTAGCCGCTAACAATGATCAGCCGCGGCGTATCGACGATCAGGACCGAGTCGATCACCCGGTATTGGCTCATCAGGATCATCGGCGGATCGATGTTGAGGTTTGCCGAGGTTGCCACACCGCCGTTAAAGCCGGTCACGGAAACAGTCAGCGGCACCGGCGGCGTTGACGGAAGCTGCACGGCGACCACATCCATGGTGTCGGCGGCCAGCGTTATCGACCGGAATACGTTCAGCAATCCGACCGAAATTGCCTGCGGGGTGCTGAGCGACACCGAGTCGCCCTGCAGGCGTGTCAGGACAATATTGGCGTTGGCGGCGAGGCCGACATCGCCGTGCGCCAGGATTTGCGTGCCCTGCACGCGGCCGTTGATCGCCCGCAGAACGATATCGCCGCGGTCCGTCGCCGTACCGGTGGTCTCAAGCCGGGTGAAGTCGATGTCGTTGAAGGCCTGGAGGAATTGGCTGCCGCCGCTGCGCGTCGTGCCCAGTTCAATGGAGTGTCCGGTCGACACCGCCGAGATCGTTCCGCCGGCGGTGACGGCGTTCCAGCGGATCAGGCCGCCCGCGCGCAAGGTCGCGTCGCCGGTGGTGGCGGTCAGCGTGTCGCCGATATTGTTGACCGCCGCGGTCAGCAAGGCCGAGCCGTTGGCGGCGACAGTGGTGCCCTGGATCGACGCCGTATCCGAAGTCACCGTCACATCGCCCGCGTCCCCGGTGATGCCGGTGGTGGTCAGCGCGCCGAAGGTCGTGTTGGTGGCCGAGCGGATGATCTGCGAGCCGCCGCTGGTCGCGGTGCCGAGGTTCACCGCGCCGGCGGTCGACCGGACATCGATGATGGTGCCGCCGTTGAGTGTCGTCCAGTCGATCAGCCCGCCAGCGTAGACGCCGATGGCGCCGTTGGTGGCGGTGACCGCCACGCCCTTGTTGGTCGTCGCTGCCGTCAGCGTGGCCGAGCGGTTGGCCGTCACCGAGCCGCCCTGGATCGAGGCGTTGTCCGAGGTCACCGTGATGTCGGCGGCAGTCCCCGTCGCCGCCAGCGTGGTGAAGGTCACGTCCTGCGCGGCGCGGATTGTCTGCGTGCCGCCGCTGGTCGCGATGCCGAGATCCACTGCCCCGGCCGTGGAGCGGACGTTGATCGTCGTCCCGGCGTTGAGCGTCGCCCAGTCGATCAACCCGCTCCCGGACAGGTCCACAGAGCCCGTCGTCGCGGTGATGCTCGTGCCGGTGTTGGTCGTCGCGGCGGTCAGCGTCGCCGCGCCGTTCGCCGCCACGGTGGTGCCCTGGATCGACGCCGTATCCGAAGTCACCGCCACATCGCCCGCGTCACCGGTGATGCCGGTGCTGGTCAGCGTGCCGAAGGTCGTGTTGGTCGCAGCGCGGATGGTCTGCGACCCGCCGCTGGTCGCCGTGCCGAGGCTGACGGCGCCGGCGACCGAGCGGAGGTCGATCTGCGCGCCGGCATTCAGCGTCGTCCAGTCGATCAGACCGCTGGTGTTCATGAACACGGCGCCCGTTGCACCCGTGGCCGACACGCCGGTGATCGATACCGGCGCATTGAGCGTGATGCCGCCGTTCGCCGCGATGGTGCCACCCGCGATCCGGCCGCTATGCGACGTCACGTCAACATCGCCGGCATCATTGGGGATGCCGGTCGTGGTGATCTGGGTAATCAGCATGTCCCCGGCCACGTCGAGCGTCATCTTGCCGCCGCTGGCCAGGCTCGGGATATCGATCGTCTCGCGGGTCGAGGTAATTGTCAGACTGCCGCCCGCGGCGTCAACGGCATTCCAGGTGATCATTTCCTCGGCGCTCATGTCCATCGATCCAGCGGTGGACGTGGCGGTGGTGCCCGAGATCGTCGTCTTGGCGGCCATCCGCGTTGCACCGCCCAGGCTGACCGAGCCGCCCACGATCGCACCGGCATTCGACGTGATGTCGGCGCCACCGGCCGTGGCGGTGAGTTGCGTGAACGTGACGTTGTTCTCGGCCCACAGCGTCTGCGCCCCGCCGCTCATGATCGTCGCAATGTCGATGACGTCGGCGGACGAGCGCACGTCCACCGTTGTCCCGGCACTGACGGCGTTCCAGCCGATGCGGCCGTCGGTGGCGGTCATCTGGACCGAGCCGCCCGCCCTGACTTCGCCGCCGGTGATGCTTGTTGCAGCTTCCATCGTTACCGAGCCGCCGGCATCCACATTCACCAGGCCCGTGCCGAGCGCGATGATGGCTCCCTCGTCGGAACGCAGGGTGATGCCGCTGCCGGCGCCGGTCGTGGTCAACTGCCTGAATGTGACGTTGTACTTGGCCCACAGCGTCATGTTGCCGCCGCTGCTGGCGTTTTCGATGGTGATGGCGTCGCCGAGCGACCGCAGGAACAGGCTCCCGCCAGCCTGGAGCATCGACCAGTTCAGCGCCCCGCCGCTTCCGTTAGCGCCGGTCGCGGTGATCGAGCCTGCGGCGATCAGCGAGACGGCACCATCGGAGGTGATCGACCCGCCGAGGATCGCGCCATTGTCGGACGTCAGGGTCACGTCGCTGGCGCTGCCGGTGTTGGTCAGTTGATCGAACGCGACGTCCTGCTTGCCGCGCATCGTGATCGAGCCACCCGCAATCGCCGTACCGACCCTCGCTCCGCCGTCCGTGGAGGTCACGTCGATGGTGGTTGGGGCGTTGAGAGTTTCCCAATCGATTTGCCCGCGAGCGCTCAAGGCAATCAGCGACGCCGACGTGATGCTGCCGGTGCTGACAATCCTTGCATTCGCGGCCGACGGCGAATTGAGCGGCAGGCTCGCGCCGGCCGTCAGAACGGCCTGACGATAAGACGAGATCGAACCACCCAGGATAGCGCCTTCGGCGGTCGTCACGATCACGTCACTCGGATCGCCGGCGAGGCCGGTGGTGGCAAGCTGAGTGAAGCCGGCATCCTGCTTCGCCAGCAGCGTCAGCGTGCCCCGGCTGGTGGCGGTGCCGACAATGGCGCTGCCGCCCGTCGACTCGACGGTAACGGTCTTGCCGTCCAGCGTCGCCCAGTCTATGTTTCCGCCGGCCGTCAGCGCGATGAGTTCCGTCGTGACGATGCTGCCGGTGCCTGTGATCCCCGCGGTCGCGGTCAGGCGGACGACCCCCGCCGGCGCGATGGAGCCGCCCTCAATCGACCCTGCGGTCACCAGCACGTCACCTGCGTCTCCCGCGATGCCGGTCGTGGTGAGTTGGCCGAACGCCACGTTTTGCGCCGCGCCGATCGTCTGCGTGCCACCGCTGGCCGCGGTGCCGAGGTTCACACCCCCGGCGGCCGAGAGAATGTCGATCCGGGCCGCGGCGTTCAGCGTCGTCCACTCGATCATGCCACCGGCATTGAGGCCGATGGTGCTGGCGGTCAAGGCCACGCCTTTGTTGTCGGTCGCTGCCGTCATCGTGATCGAGCGGTTGCCGGTCGCCGACCCGCCCTGGATGGCGCTGTCCGACGTGACCGCGATGTCGGCGTCAGTGGCTGTCACGGTCAAGGTGGCGAACTCCACACCCTGCCCGCCATGGAGGGTCTGCGACCCGCTGCTGGTGGCCGTGCCGATCACCAGCGCGCCGGCCGCGTTGGCGGTGAAAGTCCGGCTGGCGCCGGGCGCCGTACCGGCCAGCACGCTGTCCAGGCGCAGTCCGGCGTCGCCGAGCACGTCGATACTGCCGGTAACCGCCGACAACAAGGTGGCGCGCAGGCTGGTGGCGCCGCGGATTACGATATTGCCACTGTTGGCGGTGGCGGCCAGCGACGCCGCGTCGAACGAGACGCGATGCGTCAGGGAGCCGATGCCGTTCGCGGCCAGCAGCGACACCAGGCTGTGGGCGTTGCTGGCGACGATATTGGTCTGGGCGTTGTCGCCGCTCAGGATCGCGCCGCCCGCCGTGACATCGACCACAACGGTTGCCGACGACGGGTCATAGGTGCTCTGCACGTGCGCCAGTGTGACGTCGCCCAGCCCGGCGATGGTGATGATGCCGCCCGACGTGACCTGCGACCCGGCATTCATGACGATGGCGTCGGCGGTGAGGCTGACCGGGCCGTTCGTCGAGGCCGTCAACCCGGCGATGACGATGCCCGCTTCGGCGCGGAGATAGAGGCCGGCGGCGGCCGAGAAATTCCCGACGATCAGGTCCTGCACCAGCTGGGCCGGGCTGCTCGGTGTGGCCAGGATCTGGTCGAAGATATACGCGCTGCCGGCGACGACGCCGCTCAGGTTGCCGCCGAGGCCGACCTTGATCGACAGCGGCGACGCAAACGACCCGACATCGCCTTCGGCATTGAGGACGATGCTGTTGGCGGTGATGGCGATGCCCGGCAGATAGCCGGCGATGTGGCCGGCCGACGTGAGCGACGCCGTGCCCTGCGCGTTGACGCGGCCGATGTTCAGCGCCGGTCCGGCGGAACTCAGGTAGGCGCTGCCGGTGCCGGCGGAGGCGGCGACGAGATTGCCCTGGATGCGGAAGCTCAGCGGGTTGGCGGCGGTGCCGATGTTCTGCCCGGCCGCCAGCGTCAGGTTGCCGTTGTTGGCGGTGACGATCTGGACGGCATGGAGTGCGGCATCGCCCGACGTCGCCGCGACGATGCTCTGCGGCGCCTGCAGGCTGACATCGCCGCCGGCGACGATCTGGCCGATGGTGAGCGTCGCGCCACTGCCCTGCGGCGCCGAGGTGCTCTGCAGGTAAACCGCCGAACCGGCCGTGGCGCTGAACTTGCCGCTGGCATTGACGAAAACCGGCGAGGTCTGGCGCAGCTCGGCCTTGGTCAGGTTGGCGACGTCCACATCGCCCGGCAGGCTCGACAGCACCAGCCCGGTGCGCAACTGACCGTTGTCGTCGATGCCCTGGAAGGTGACCGAGCCCGGCGTGGTGGCAATGGCGAGCGCGGCGCGCTGCGCGAACGAGATGTTGCCGCTGCGCAAATCGTTGAGGTCGATGATGACATTCGGCGCCAGCGTGCCGACGCTGCCGCCGGTGTTCAGCGTGACGTCGCGGCCGACAATGTTCGCCGTCCCCTCGCCGACCGTCGTCGGCGCCGGCAACACGGCCGAGCGATCGATCGCCGAAGCCAACTGGGCCGCCGACCAGCCGAAATTGGCGACCAGCGCCTGCAGGCCGGCCGGCGGCGGCGTGGTGCCGGCCGCGTTCAGCTCCTGATACTGCGCCGCGCCGTAAGCCTGGATGGTGGCGACGCTGCTCTGATATTGCGCATTGGCGTAGGTCTGGATCTGCGCCGTGAGGGCCTGGTACTGCGACGAGCCGTAATTCTGGATGACCTGCGCGTAGGTCTGGTACTGCGCGTTGGCGTAGCCCTGGATGGTCTGCATGTCAGACTGGTAGGTCGTATTGGCATACGTCTGGATGCGCACGTTGTAGGCGGCGAGCGCCGCCGCATCGCCGGGCAGAGAATTGAAGTTCTGGATGCGGCCGCGAATCTGCTGGTAGGCCTGATAGCTCGCGGCATCGAGCGCCTTGGGCGCGAAGGTCGGCAGCGCGGCGGTGTTGAGCACGAAAGTGCCGTTCGGCGCCAGCGTGCCGTTCGCCGTCAGCGTCTGGAAGGTCGTGTATTTCTGACCCTGCACGGTCGCGTCGGTGGCGTAGGCCAGCACACCGGCGGTGTTGAGGGTCAGCGCGCCGTTGGCGACGGTGCCCTTGGCCAGCAGCGCCTGGAAGGCGGCGTACTCGCTGTTGCTGAGCGCTTGCTGCGCATTCTGCGCAATTTGCGCGTCGGTCGGGTTGCTGTTGCCGCCGCCGCAGAAGAACGAGCAGCCCTGATCCTGGATATAGTCGCGAATGGTTTGCGCGTAGGCCTGATACTGCGTGTTGGCGTAGGTCTGCGTCTGCGCGGCGTTGGCCTGGTACTGCGTATGGCCGTAAGCCTGGATCGACTGGGTGAAGCTCTGGTACTGGGCGTTGGCGTATGTCTGGACCTGCGCGTCGGTCGGGCTCGAGATGTTGAGCGCGGCGGCGGCGGCCTGGCGGAACACCGACAGCCCGTTGGCGTTCAGCACCAGCGTGCCGCCGGTCACGGTGCCGTTCGCCATCGAGGTCAGCGCTTCATAGGCCGTAAAGTTTGCCGCCGTCAGCACCGCCGCCGCGTAGTAAGCGACGCCGCTGCTGCCCAGCACGAAGGTATTGCCCTGCAGCGCGCCATAGCCGGTCAACTGCTGGAAGGCGTTGGTCAGCACGCTCTGCGCATTGCTCTGGATGGCGGCATTGGTGAAGGCGAAGGCGCCGTTCTGGAACGTGCCCTGCGCGGCGAGCGCCTGGAAGCCCTGGTAGATGTTCGACGAAGCCAGCACGAAGGACCCGTTCTGCACGGTGCCCTTGGCCAGCAGCGCCTGATAGCCGGTGAAATCGGTGCCCTGCAGGACGATCGGCGCGACGGTCGGCGCGGCTGACGCGTTCAGGGTGAACGAACCGCCGCTGTAGACGTCCCCGGTGTAGCTGCCGAGGGTGGCCGTGCCGTTCGCCTTCAGCAACTGATAGTTCGCATAGTCCGCGCCGAGGATCATCTGCTCGAAGAGGTGGAATTGCGCCGGGTTCAGCACGAACCCGTGGTCGGCATAGTAGTCGGCGATGCGCTGCACATAACCGAGGTAGACGGCGCTGGCGTCGGTCGTCACCTTCTGCAGGTAACCCTGATACTGCGCATTGGCCGATGCATAGGCCGAGCCCTGGTACTGCGCGTTGGCGTAGGCCTGGACCTGCAGGTCGGTCGGATCGGCGATGCCCATCGCCAGTGCCGCCGCCGCGCGCAGGTTGGTAATGCCGCTGGCGGTGAGGACCAGCGCGCCATTGACGACGTTGCCGTTGCTCACCAGCGTCTGGAAATTCTGCGCACCGGCGGCGAGGCCGCTTTCCGCATAAGTGGCGACACCCGCGCTGTTGAACTGGTAGGCGCCGTATTGCACCGCGCCGTTCGCGCCGAGCGCGAGGAAGCTCTGGTAGGTCGGCGTCAGGACGGTCGCGGCCTGCGCGGCGATGCCGGCGGCGCTGAGCGTGAACACGCCGTTGACCAGAGACCCTTGCGCATAAAGTGTCTGGAAGCTGCTGTAGGCGGCAGCGCCAAGCATGGTCTGCGCCGCGACCGGAATGTTGGCGGCCGTCAGCGCGAATACGCCGTTGGTGACCGTGCCCTTGGTATAGAGCGACTGGAAGGCCGACAGCGTCGTCCCAGACAGCGCGTACTGCGCCAGGATCGGTATCATGGCATCGGACAGCGACGGGTTGCCGTAATAATCGCGGACCTGCTGCGCGAAGGCCTGGTATTGCACGTTGGCGGCGGTCTGGATCGTCGTCGCATAGCCCTGGTACTGCGCGCTGGCATTGGCCTGGATGGTGATCGCATAGGCCTGGTACTGCGCGTTGGCATAGGACTGCACTTCGGCATCGGAGGCGGCATGACCGAGGGCGGCGGTCGCCGCCGCGCGGAAGGCCGCGATGCCGGCCGCGGTCAGAACCAGCGTTCCGTTGGTCACCGCGCCGTTGTCTGCGCCGGTCAGGTTCTGGAAATTCTTGTAGTCGGCCGTCAGGGCGGTTTCCGCGGTGTTCATCAGGCCGGTCTGGTTAAGCAGGAACGTCCCGCCCTGCACCGAGCCGTTGGCCACCAGCGCGCGGAAGGCGTTGTAGTTCGCCGCCGACAGTGCCGACGAGGCGTAGCTCAGCACGCCGGTGGCCGACAGGACGAACGAACCATTGGTGACGTTGCCGCTGGCGTTCAACAGGAGCAGCGCGACCGACGGCGTCGCCGAATAGACCACCGTCGCCTTCAGGCTGGTGAATTGCGTGTTGGCGTAGTTCTGAATTTGCGAGACAAAATTGGTGTACCGCGTATTCGCGTAATCCTGCACCTGCACCGACAGGCTTTGATACTCGCTGCTGGCGAAGGTCTTGATCGTTCCGGACAGCGCCTGATACCGGCTGCTGGCGTAGCTCTGCACTTCGGCATCGGTCGCCGCATGCCCGAGCGCGGTCGTCGCCTCCGCCCGGAACGCGGCGATGCCGGCGGACGTCAGCGTGAAGACCCCGGCCTGCATGAAGCTGTTGGCCGGTGACGTCAGTTGCTGGAACGCCGTGTGGTCGGCCCCGGCCAATGCGGCCGATGCCAGCGCCCCAAGGCCGGCCGCCGTCAGCGCGAAGACGCCGTTCTGCACGAAACCGTTGGCCTGCAGCAATTGCAGGGTCGCATAGTTCGCGGTGTTCAACGCCGCCTGGCCGAGATTGGCGACGCCGGCGGCGGTGAGGACGAATATGCCATTCTGCAGCGCGCCGTTCGCGGTCAGGAACTGGAACGGCGCCACCTGCCGGTATTGCGCATCCGCGTAAGCCTGCACCTCCCCGGCCAGACTCTGATACCGGCCGTTGGCGTAGGACTGCACCTCGGCATCCGACGCGGCGTGTCCCAGGGCCGCCGTCGCCGCGGCGCGGAACGCCGTGATACCGGCCGTGGTCAGCGTATAGACGCCGTTCTGCACCGCGCCGTTGGCCTGAAGCAGTTGGAGCGTTGACTGGTCCCCGGACGCCAGCGCCGGCGACGCCTGCCCCACGGCCCAGATGCCGCTCGTGGTCAGGACAAATGTGCCGTTCCTGAACGCGCCGTTGGCCGACAGGAGCTGGTACGTGGCGTTGCCGGCCGTACCAAGCGCCACCGCGCTATATGTCAGCAGACCGTTGCCGGTGAGGACGAACGTCGAGCCCTGCATCGAGCCGATGCCGGCCAGTTGCGCATAGGCGTTGTAGTTCGTCAGCGCGTTGGTGAGCGCGGGCGCAGCCACAAAGTTCACGCCATAGGCCTGATAGAAGGTCGGGACGGCCGCATTGTACTTGGCATTCGCCCACGCCTGGACCTCGGCATCCGAGGCGGTGTGGCCGAGCGCGGCGCTCGCCTGCGGACGGAACACATCGATTTCGCCAGCGTCGAGCACGAAGACGCCGAACTGCGCGTTGGCCCAGGTCTGCACCTCGGCGTCGGTCGCCGGACGGCCGAGCGCGGCGCTGACAGCCGGGCGGAAGATGTCGGTGGTCGCCGACGTCAGCAAGAAGGTGCCTGTCTGCTTCGATCCCTTGCCGAAGATGCGCGAGTAGTCGGCGATCGCCTTGTTCATCAGGTTGTCGAAGGCGGTCACGGTCGCCAGCGCGTTGGCCTGGGCGCCATCGAGCGGCGTCAGGCGCAGCGCCTGCGAGATCGCCTCGACCTGCGCGGCCGTCAGCGCCTGCGCCGCCGTCTGGCCGCTGGCGTCGTAGATATTGCCGCCCGGCACGTTGATCAGCACGTCGCCCGAAGCCGAAGCGATCAGGCCGACCCGCAGGTCGCCCGAGTAACTGGAGTTCGCGGCGACCTGGGTAAAGCCGATATCGCCGTTCGCGACGATATTGACCACGCCGCCATCGAAGCCGCCGCCGGACAGCGCCGTCGCATTGGCGCTGATCTTGATCGGGTCGGCGATCGATCCGATCGAACCGTCCGTGCTGGTCAGATTGATGTTGCGGGCGCGGACGTTGATGTCGCTGCCGGCGCTGCCGGCGAAATCCTGCCGCACGGCGCCGCGCGTCAGGCTGCCCTTGGCGATGATGTTGACGTCCTTGAAGCCGGTTTGCGGGTTGCCGGCCCAGACCAGCCCGAGCTTGGCGGCCGAGTTCAGATTGACATTGATGTCGCCGGTGCCCGTCTGGGCATTGAGCGTGCCGCCGGAATTTGCCGTGAGGGTCGCATTGATCGGCCTGTCCGCGCTGCCGACGGCATCGGCGGCGATCAGCGACAGGTCCGTCGTCAGGATCGGCTGCGACGAGGTTTGCGTGATGTTGCTGGTGGTCTGGTTGAAGACGGTCTGCGTGCCGCGCGTGGCGTTGAAGGTAGCGGAACCGCTCGGGTTCGTGATCGTGCCGCCAATGATGATGTTCGAGTTCGACGTCACATTGACAAGACCGCTAGCGTTGCCGCCGAAGTCGATCTTGATGGGATTATCGGCCTTGACCGAATTGGTGAGCTTCAGCCAGCCGGCGACGACGAAATTGTAGTTCCAGTCGGCCAGATTGTCCGAGCCACCGCCCGGAATATTCTGGATGAAACCGTGGTTACAGCCGCTGCCGACAACCCCGCCGCAACCGGAATACGTGACGTTGGCCTGCGAGATGCCGGATGCCCCGGCATTGGCGGTGCCGTCCTGGTTGACCGACCCGATGCCACCGGTAATTCTTTGCTCGAAGGCATTCGTGCTGGTTTGGCCGGTGATGATCGCGCCCTGCGGCGCGGTCGTCAGATGGCTGGCCGCCGAGATCGCCAGCGCGCTGTCGCCGGCATATTCCGACTTCAGGAAGACCCACGGCGCGTTGGCGGTGCCGCTGGTGAAGGCCCAGGCACTGGTCGTGTTGGCGACCCAGTCCACCGTGCGGCCGATGGTCGCCTGCATGACCCACTGATAGCGCGTGCCCTGCGTCGGGTTGAACCAGGTCGTCACGGACGCCGTCAGGTGCGGCGTGGCGTTGGCGGCCGGATCGAGGCCGTCCGCCGTCTGGTACATCTTGATGCCGACGCCGGGCGTGTACTTATAGACGGTGGTGTTGAGCCCTGTCGTGTTGAGCCGGTCGACGATCTTCACCGTACTGGTCAGCGCCGAGGCCGCCAGCGCGTTGCCGGTGTTGATGTTGTTGAGGACCAGATCGACACCGGTCTGGTTGTTGATCTGGACGTTGCCGTAGCCGCCATTGAGGTGAATGCGGCCCAGCGTATTGGTGCTGACGATCCTGCCGTCGAGCAGGATGTTGCCGCCGCCTGATGACGCATTGATGGTGGCGACTGTCAACTGGTTGGTGGCGGCGTTGTAGGACACCAGGTTCGAATAATTGTAGATCGGGTTCGCGCCCGGATTGGTCTTCAGGGCGTCGCGGTATTCCTGCTGCCTGAGCGCCAGCCAGCCGCCGCTGTAGGTCGTCTGATAGATCGGCTCCGGATCCGGGTCATAGCACCAGAAACAGCCATTATTGTTGGTGCCGATCTGTGTGACCGTCGTGATCAGCGGATCCGCCAGCGACGACGGCAGGTTGATGACGTAATCAGTGGCGCGGCCGGCGACGATGGTGGCGTTGATATTGATGATCGACGCCTTGATCGCCACCTGACCGCCGTAGATCGCATAGCTGTTCTGGCTGCCGGAGAGATTGGCCTGATCGAACGAGGCCGCCGTCTTGGCGAGCGCGTAGTACTGCATGTTCTGGAAGAAGTTATCGCCGGCAAAATAGTACTCGGAGCTGCCGTTCCGGCAATTCGCGGTGTGCGGCGCGCAGGCGCCGAGGAAGATGTAGCTGACGTAATCCAGCCCGGGGCGCGGGACGGAGACGATGCCGTTTTGCTCGCGCCCGTAGATGTATTTGACGAGGTCGCCGTTCGGATCGGCCGACACCCCGGCATTCGTCCGCTGCTGATAGAAGGCGTTGGCGAGATAATTCGCCGCGATGGTCGCCGAGTTGGCGGTGATCGTCTTCCCGCCCGGATAGACCATGTAGGAATCCCACTCCGTGGAGGGGAAGCCGCCGACGATGTACATGCCCGACGGGTCGGTCGCCGACACCGCGACCGCGCCGTTCGGGACGTAGACGTTGAGCTGTTGGGCGGACAGATTGGCGGTCTGTCCGTACGAACCCAGCGTGTTGCTGATCGACACCACGCCGCCGAGATTGGTGATCGCCCCGGCCACCAGCAGCGCCGGGCCGATCGAGCCGCCGTCGTTGAAGGCGTTGTTGATGGTCACGGCC
>JALHNV010000056.1 GCA_022843325.1 Pseudolabrys sp.
ACCCGGTCACCATCAAGACGATCGAATGCGAGATCGCCGACCGCGCCATCGCGCAAGGGCTCAAGCCCGATGTCGCCACGCACAAGACCGGCAAGAAGGTCGCTGTCGTCGGCTCCGGGCCGGCCGGCATGGCCTGCGCGCAGCAGCTGGCCCGCGCCGGCCACGAGGTGCATGTCTATGAGCGCTGGGCCAAGGCCGGCGGCCTCATGCGCTACGGCATTCCGGACTTCAAGATGGAGAAGGTCCACGTCGACCGCCGCGTCGCGCAGATGGAGGCGGAGGGCGTACAGTTTCACTATGGCGCCGACGTCGGTGTCAACGTGCCGGTCGACAAGCTTGTGGCCGAGCACGATGCGGTCGTGCTGTCGGGCGGCGCCGAAAAGGCGCGCGATCTGCCGATCCCCGGCCGCGATCTGAAGGGCATCCATTTCGCCATGGATTTCCTGCCGCAGCAGAACCGCCGCGTCGGTAACGAGCCGCTGGGTTCGGTGGAGCCGATCCTCGCCACCGGCAAGAAGGTCGTCGTCATCGGCGGCGGTGACACCGGCTCCGACTGCATCGGCACCTCGATCCGCCAGGGCGCGGTGTCGGTGGTCAACTTCGAAATCATGGCGGCCCCGCCGGAGCGCGAGAACAAGGATCTGACCTGGCCGAACTGGCCGCTGAAGATGCGCACCTCGTCGAGCCACCTGGAAGGCGCCGAGCGCGACTTCGCGGTGGCGACGCAGAAATTCACCGGCGAGAACGGCCACGTGAAGACGCTGCATTGCGCCCGCATCGACGGTTCGTTCAAGCCGATCCCGGGCACCGAGTTCGAGATCGAGGCCGATCTGGTGCTGCTGGCGATGGGCTTCGTGCATCCGCTGCACGACGGCATGGTCAAGTCGCTCGGCGTCGCGCTCGATCCGCGCGGCAATGTCAGCGCCGATACCGACGGCTACCTGACCTCGGTGCCGAAAGTGTTCGCCGCCGGCGACATGCGCCGCGGCCAGTCGCTGGTGGTTTGGGCGATCCGCGAAGGCCGCCAGTGCGCCCACGCGGTCGACAAATTCCTGATGGGCTCCACGCTGCTGCCGCGCTGACAAACGCCGCTCATTCCCGCGCAAGCGGGAATCCAGTGCTTCATATTCGAAGGCAGTGATCGTGGCACGGGGTCCCCGCTTCCGCGGGGACGAGCGGTGGCAATTTCACCCCCGCCAGTCGCCCAGCACCGCCTGCACCAAAGCCAGCGCCGCCACGCCGGCGGTGTCGGCCCGCAGAATGCGCGGGCCGAGCGCCAGCCGCAGGATGTTCGGCCGCGCCAGCAATGCCTCGCGCTCGCCCTCGGAAAACCCGCCTTCCGGACCGATCAGCACCGCCAGCGGCGGCGGCGCCTGGGCTTCGGCCGGCAGCAGGGCCGTCGCCTGCGGGCGCGCGGCAGCCAGCGCCGCGATCGGGTCCTTGACCTCGGCATCCTCGTCACAAAACACCAGCAGGCGATCGACATCGGACTTCGCGGTCAGACGGCTGAACGGCATGGCCTCGGCCACCTCCGGCAGCGCCAGCACGCCGCACTGCTGGGCCGCCTCGATGGTGTTGGCGCGCATGCGCTCGAGGTTGAGGCGGGTGGCCTGGGTGTGCTGGGTCATGACCGGCTGGATTTTCGACGCGCCCATCTCCACCGCCTTCTGCACCAGATAATCGAGCCGGGCATGCTTGAGCGGGGCGAACAGGAAGTGCAGGTCGAGCGGTTCGGGCTGTTCGCGGGTCCGCTCGACGACCTCGGCCGCCAGGGTCTTCTTGCCGGCCTGCGCCAGGCTCGCCCGCCATTCGCCGTCACGGCCGTTGAACAGCAGGACGCTGTCGCCGTTGTCGAGCCGCAGCACGTTGAGCAGGTAATTGGCCTGGTCGCGGTCGAGCGGCACCGCGGTTCCGGCGGTCAGCGGCGCATCAAGGTAGATTCGCGGGGAGCGGAAATCGTGGTTCGGCATCGTCGGGTCGGTCCTCGGAGTTTTGTTTATTGAGGCGAACTGTCGCAGAATCCACCCCACATCGGTTAATACAAGCCCCGTAGGCTGCGCCCGACGAGAAAACAGGCTGCTCGCCGCCTTCCCGACGCATTCGGCGGGTTGTTATAAGCGAGCCTGCCAGCGACCGCCTGTATACTGGCCGGAGACGAAGAGGAATCGAACCATGAGCTTTCGCCGCGCAGTGCTGCTCGCCGCCTGCGTCTTCCCAGTCGCCGCAGGTCCGGCCGCCGCGCAGTTCCAGCCGCCGCCGGCGCAGCAGGAAATGCCGCCTTGCATCAAGGAATTCGTCTCGCTGCGCAACGACGCGCAGAAGAAGGCGCAGGCGATCCAGGCCGCCAGCCAGAACAAGGTGCCGCCAGCCGAAGCCTGCAAGTTGTTCAACGCGTTTTCCGCCGCCGAAATCAAGCTGATCAAATACGCCGAGGAAAATACGGCATGGTGCGGAATTCCGCCGAATGTCGTGGAAGACATGAAGAAGTCCCATGTCCGGACCGCCGGTATCCGTACGAAGGTCTGTCAAGCAGCGGCTGCACCGCCGCGCCCGCGGGGGCCGAGCCTCAGCGACGCGCTGTCAGCCCCGTTGCCGAATTCGGGTAACATCAAGACCGGCCGTGGCACCTTCGATACCCTGACCGGTACGCCGCTCGGCGGCAGATAAGCGAGACCGTGCCGTGACCGAAGGCGGGCGTGTCGCCGATGCGACCGGCAATTGGGTCGACAGCCTTGCCCCCGTGCAGGCCCGCCCCTACCTGCGGCTGAGCCGCCTTGACCGGCCGATCGGCTCCTGGTTGCTGCTGCTGCCGTGCTGGTGGTCGGCAGGCCTGGCCGGCATGCACGCCGGCGCGCTGCCGAGCCTCTGGCACATCGTCCTGTTTTTCATCGGTGCCTTCGCCATGCGCGGCGCCGGCTGCACCTGGAACGATCTGGTCGACCGCGACCTTGACGGCCGCGTCGAGCGCACCCGCTCCCGGCCGATCCCGTCGCGACAGGTGACGGTGAAGCAGGCGACCGTGTTCATGGTGGCGCAGGCGCTGGTCGGGTTTCTGGTGCTGATCCAGTTCAACCTGTTCACGATTTTCACAGGATTGGCCTCACTCGGCATCATCGCCATCTATCCGTTCATGAAGCGCATTACCTACTGGCCGCAGATCGTGCTCGGCCTGGCGTTCTCCTGGGGCGCCCTGATGGGCTGGCCGGCCGCTTTCGGACAACTCGATGCGCCGGCCTTCATCCTCTATGCCGGCGCGATCTCATGGGTGATCGGCTACGATACGATCTATGCCCACCAGGACCGCGAAGACGATGCGCTGATCGGCGTCAAATCGACCGCGCTCCTGTTCGGCGAGCGCACCGCGCCGATGCTGGCGACGTTCTATGCCGGCGCGGCGGTGCTGATCGGCGCCGCTGGATTCATGGCCGGCGGCGGCTGGATTTTCGGTATCGGGCTGCTCGCCTTCGCCGCGCATCTGGCCTGGCAGGTGCTGCGGCTCGATATCAACGACCCGGCGCATTGCCTGATGCTGTTCAAGTCGAACCGCGATGCCGGGTTGATTCTGTTCGGCGCCATGCTGCTGGATGCGGCGCTCTAGCTGATAGACCAATATCCCGGAGTTGGCCTATCGGCAGCCCGCGATGCGGCACGGTCAATGATCGGCGTTCGCCGTCCCGCGTTGCCGCGACGGCGGCGTGCGCGGCGCCAGCCGCGGCCAACCGAGTGAGCCCGTCACCTCACTGTCATCCGCGCCGTCGATCGAACCGGTAACCGCGTCGTCGTCATCCTCCACCAAGCCATCCTCGCCCGGAATGGCGGTCGCACCAGACGCGGATTTCGAAATCGAACCGGTGTACGAAGGGCCACGCTGCTTGCTGGCATAGACCGCGCGCGCCCGCGCGGCGACGACTTCGCCGGGGATGGCGGCCGGCCGGCACGGACGCCGCCCGTTCTTGCGCCGCATCAGGTCGAAGTGAAAGTGGTCGTAATGCGCGGCGTTGTAGCCTGGCGCAAGCACGGTGTTGAAGGTCTGGCAGGCGAACAGCTGAACGTCGTGCAGAAAGCCCTGCTCTTCCGGGGATCCCCGCCAGGATTTCTTGATGATGATCTGGCGGCCGTCGGCCAGCACGAAACCGGCGACGTCGAGCGCGTTGCCGAAGGCATGCTCGGAAATGCGGGAGGTCCCGGCGCCGACCATACCCCGGCAGGAATAGGCCGAGATCTGCTTGATCTCGACGACCTGCGAGCCGAACCAGTGCAGCGCCGCCGGCTGCACCCCGTCGGTGACCCAGCGCTCGAGCGCCGACACGATCGGACAGGACAGAGTCGCCGCGGGCGTCACGACCGCCGGCAGGATCGCGCCCGTGGTGCGCGGCCCGCGATCCGGTCCAAGCGACGGCAGCGCGCGTTGTTGCGGCGGCGGCGTGTAAGCCGGCTGTCGCGGCGGCTGGCCGCGCGGCAGCACCGCATCATCGGGAATGTCATCGTCTTCGTTGGCCTGCGGCATCGGCTGATAGCGCGGCGCATCGTATTGCGGCGCGGCCTGTTGCGACGTCACGCCGGGCGGGCTGATCGACATCGGTTGCCCGGCCGGTGCGGTGACTTGCGGCGCATCGACCTGCGGCGGCGCAATGCCCGATGGGCCCGGCACCCAGCGCATCTGGCCCTGGGCCGGCTGGATTGAAACAGGTTGATTCTGTGCCGGTGCCATCCGCACCGGTTCGAGCGGCATCGACTGTGACGGCGGTGGCCGATACGCCGGCTGCTGGGCGGGCCAGCGCGGCATCTGCGCCGAGCCGCCGGGAATGCTGCCGGGCGGCCGCAATTCCTGCGCATAGCCGATCGCCGAACTGGTGCCGAGCGCCGCGACTTTAAGCGGAAACTGCGCCCCGCACATGCCGGGACCTTCGATCGGCTTGATCTGCACCACGCCGGCACCAAACTTCACGGCGCCCGACTGCATGCAGGTGGCTTCGGCCTGATGCCGCCAGGCTTCCCGTTCGCCGGTTTGCAGTATGCCGCGCCCGCATCCCGCGAGCGCCAACAGCACAGCAGTACCTCCCAGCAGAAAACGCAGTCCCACTTTCATGGCTGCGAAAATGCGAGCAGTTTATTTAACGGGACTTCAACGCTAAGCCGAAGGAATTTGTTAAGGATAAGAAAGTGTTACGGATGATTTTGTTTGTCCCGGCCGCGGGCCGCTGGCGCCCTTTTTGACGCCGCAAACCAGTTTTGGCCGCCCTTGATCGGGGTTCGCGTTTCGGCTCACATCCGGCGCACGATTCTTGCGGCCGGGGGACGGAAATGGACGCCAAAACGCGTTTGATCATGGCGACGGTCATGTCGTCGGTCATGGTGTTCATGGTGACGCTGCTGGTCACCTATCTCAATCTCGGCTTCCGCTCCGATTTTCTGATGCAGTGGGCCAAGGCCTACGCCATTGCCTGGCCGGTCGCGGCGGCGACAGGGTTTCTGGTGATGCCGGTGGCGCGACGCGCCACCGACGGCATCCTGCGGCGCATCGCGGCCCGATAACACCATGAAGGCCGCGGTCTATACCCGTTACGGCGCGCCCGATGTCGTCACCATCCAGGACATGGCCAAACCGGTCCCCAAGGCGGACGAGGTCCTGATCCGCGTTCGCGCCACCACCGTGTCGTCCGGCGACTGGCGAATGCGCAGCCTCAACATGCCGCGCGGCTTCACCCTGCTGGCGCGTCCGGCGCTCGGCCTGTTCGGCCCGCGCAAACCCGTGCTCGGCTCTGAACTCGCCGGCGACGTCGAAGCGGTCGGCCCGCAGGTCCGCGTCTTCAAACCTGGCGACGCCGTCGTCGCCTTCCCCGGTATCGGCCTCGGGTGTCATGCCGAATACCGGACCATGCGCGAGACCGGCGCGATCGCGCACAAGCCCGCGAACCTGTCCTATGAAGAAGCGGCCGCGCTGTCGTTCGGCGGCTCGACCGCGCTCGATTTTCTCACGACCAAAGGCAACCTCCGGAGAGGCGACAAAGTTCTCATCATCGGCGCTTCCGGCGCGGTCGGGAGCGCGGCCGTGCAGATCGCCAGACACTTCGGCGCCGACGTTACCGGCATATGCAGCGCCGCCAACCGCGCTCTGGTGCTGTCGCTCGGCGCAAACCGCACGATCGACTATGCGCAGGAGGATTTCACCCGCAACGGCGAGACCTACGACATTATCCTCGACGCTGCCGGCACCACGTGCTTCGCGCGCTGCAAGTCCTCGCTCAAGGACAAGGGCCGGCTGCTGCTGGTGCTATCCGGCCTGCCGGCATTGCTACAAATCCCGTGGATCGCGATGACGAGCGGCAAGCGCGTTGTCGCCGGTCCGGCCGCCGAAAATCCGGCCGACCTCGCCACGCTCTGCGCGCTGGCGCGCGAGGGCGCATACAGGCCGGCAATAGACCGCAGCTATCCGCTGGATCAGATCGTCGAGGCGCACCGTTATGTCGATACCGGCCGTAAGAAGGGTAGCGTCGTCATCACTGTCGCATGACGGGCCGTAAAAAATCCGCCCCGGACGAAATCCGGGGCGGACGATGGCGCAGCCGGACGTCTACTGCCCGAGCTTGATGCCGAGCGTCTTGCCGATCTCCTTCACCTTCTCAGTCTGATCGGCCAGCGCCGCAGCGAATTCCGCCGGCGTGCCGGGATTGACCACCTGACCGGTGGCGGCCAGCTTGGTGTTGATGTCCGGATCGGCCAGCAGCTCGCGCATGTCAGCCGCGATGCGTTCACGGATCGCCATCGGCACACTGCGCGGGCCGAGCACGCCGACCAGCCCATCCAGTTCGAGTGACTTGAAGCCGGCCTGTGTAGCGGTTGGAATATCCTTGAGCTGCTGCGCGGCATCGACGTTGGTCAAGGCAATCACCTTCACCTTCCCAGCCTCCACCCGCGGCCGCATGATCGCATAGGCGCCGACAAAGGCCTGGATGCGATTTTCCGCCAGATCGTTGATCGCCTCGACCGGATTTTTGTAAGGCACCTTCGCCATGTCGAGCTTTTCGGTCTTCAGGAACGCGGCGAACAAGAGGTCGTTGGCGCCGGTCACCGACGCGTAATTCAGCTTGCCCGGCTCGGCCTTGACCTTGGCTGCCAGTTCCTTGACGGACGAGACCTTGATGTCGGCCGGCACGCCGAGCGCAATGATCGTGTTGGTGACGCGGGCGATCGGCACCAGATCGCTCGCGGCATAGGGCACCTTCTCGTGCAGCAGCGGATGCGCGGTGAAGGTCGAGGCGGGCGCAAACAGCAACACGTGATCGTCATTGGCGGTGAGCACCGTGGTGATGGCCACGATGGCATCGCCGCCCGGACGGTTCTCGATCACTACTGGCTGGCCCCACTTCGCCGACAGCTTGTCGCCCAGCAGACGCGCGGTGATGTCGACGCCGGAGCCGGGGCCCAGCGGCAGAATGAAACGGACGGTGCGCTGCGGCCAAGCCGGCGCCTGCGCAAATGATGTGGTTACCGGCAGCGTGACGGCGGCCATCAGGCCGAGCGTTGCGAGCAGAGACGAGCGACGGCTGAGCATGATGATCTCCCGGCAGATGAAATCTGAAAAACAATGGCATAACTTTCTACAGGCGGCATGTGCGTTCGTCACCTCTGTTTTAGGACGCTCCATGTCGCCGCAGCGTGTGTGGGCAAGCGGGCCACGCATGAAAGCTTATGCAATTTCATCGCGGCTGCATCGACGGCGGAGCCAGGCACCGCAGCAATCGACGCCAATGGCCGCAGAGTGCGGCGCAACAAGCGCGATATGTCGCTCCGGCGATCGCAGTTTTTGCGGCTGTGAATATTTTTCTTGCGAGCAATCAAACGCTTGCTGCCGACATGCTCAAAACGCATGCCGATTTGCAGATATTCGTGTCGCCGCTTTGCAAATCGCTTCGGCGACCACATCGGCCATGTTAGATTTTCACCACGTCAACAAGGGAGGCGCGACCGTGAACCTTGCCTTGAAGCTGAACATGCTCGCGGTGTGCGTTGTATTCGCGTTTGTCGGCGCGGTTATGTTTGGCGCGTTCTGAGTAGCCCCGACGCCACCTCACGAATCAAAAATGCCGGCTTGATCCGGCTGACATTCCGGCACCGGGGAGCCTCGCTCTCCGGTGTTTTCATGTGCATCACGCCGCGGCGATACTCGGCGCTGCCGCGTACGGATTGTAGTTGAGGATCGGCGCCAGCCAGCGCTCGGTCTCTTCCACGCTCCAGCCCTTGCGCCGCGCGTAATCCTCGACCTGGTCGCGCTCGATCTTGCCGACGCCGAAATAGTGGCTCTGCGGGTGGCTGAAGTAGAGCCCGCACACCGCCGCCCCCGGCCACATGGCGTAGCTCTCGGTCAGCTTGACGCCGATGCTTTCGCTTTGCAGCAGGTTGAACAGCGTGGCCTTCTCGGTGTGATCGGGCTGCGCCGGATAGCCGGGCGCCGGACGGATGCCGCGATATTTCTCGGCGATCAGGTCGTCGCTGGCGAGCGTTTCCTCCGGCTCATAGCCCCAGAACTCCTTGCGCACGCGCTGGTGCAGCCGCTCGGCGAAGGCTTCGGCCAGCCGGTCGGCCAGCGCGCTGACCATGATCGCCGAATAGTCGTCATTGGCGCGCTTGAAGCGCTCGGCGATCGCATCCCCGCCGATGCCGGCGGTGACGGTGAAGGCGCCGATGTAATCCGCCAACCCGCTGTCGCGCGGCGCGACGAAATCCGACACCGAGGCGTTGGCGCGGCCCTCGCGCTTGGACAGTTGCTGGCGCAGACCGTGCATCACCGCGATCGGCGTCTGCCGGGTTTCGTCGGCATAGACATGAATGTCGTCGCCGACCGCGTTGGCCGGCCAGAAGCCGACCACGCCGCTGGCCTTGAACCACTGCTCGTTGACGATCTGGTCGAGCATGGCGCGGGCATCGGCATAGAGCGCGCGCGCCGCCTCGCCAACCTTCTCATCCTCGAGGATGGCCGGGAATTTGCCGGCCAGTTCCCATGTCTGGAAGAATGGCGTCCAGTCGATGAACTCGACCAGTTCGGCGATCGGATAGTCCACCAGCGTCTGCGGGCCGGTAAAGGCCGGCTTCGGCGGCTGGTAGGCGCCCGACCAGTCCAGCTTGAGCGCATTGCCCCGCGCGGTGGCCAGCGGCAAACGCAATTTGTCTTCCTGCGCGCGCGCGTGCGCGGCGGCGATCTTGGCGTATTCGCCGCGCAGGTCGGAGACGTAGCCGCCTTTGGCGGTGGCCGACATCAGCGCCTGCGCCACGCCGACGGCGCGGCTGGCGTCGTTGACATAGACCGCCTGGCCGCGGCGGTAGTTCGGGTGGATCTTCACCGCGGTATGGACGCGGCTGGTGGTGGCGCCGCCGATCATCAGCGGCAGATTGAAACCCTGCCGCTCCATCTCGGCCGCGACATGGCACATCTCGTCGAGCGACGGCGTAATCAGGCCGGACAGGCCGATGATGTCGGCATTCTCGGCGCGCGCGGTTTCCAGAATCTTGGCCGCGGGCACCATGACGCCGAGGTCGATGACCTCGTAATTGTTGCACTGGAGCACGACGCCGACGATGTTCTTGCCGATGTCGTGGACGTCGCCCTTGACCGTCGCCATGACGATCTTGCCGTTGGACGAGCGCTCGGCGGCGCCGCCGGCCAGACGGCGCTCTTCCTTCTCCTTGTCCATGAAGGGCATCAGGTAGGCCACCGCCTGCTTCATGACGCGGGCCGACTTCACCACCTGCGGCAGGAACATCTTGCCGGCGCCGAACAGGTCGCCGACCACGTTCATGCCGTCCATCAAAGGCCCTTCGATGACGTCCAGCGGACGCTTGGCGCGCAGCCGCGCTTCCTCGACGTCGGTCTCGATGAAATCGGTGATGCCATGGACCAGCGCGTGCGACAGCCGGCTCTCGACCTCGCGCTCGCGCCAGGCCAGATCGACTTCCTTGGCTTCCTGACCCTTGCCGCGGAATTTGTCGGCCAGCGCCAGCAGCCGCTCGGCGGCGTCGGGGCGCTTGTTCAGCACCACGTCCTCGCAGGCCTCGCGCAGCACCGGATCGAGCGCGTCATAGACCGCCATCTGGCCGGCGTTGACGATACCCATGTCCATGCCGGCCTTGATGGCGTGGAACAGGAACACCGAATGCATCGCCTCGCGCACCCGTTCGTTGCCGCGGAAGGCGAAAGACAGGTTCGACACGCCGCCCGAGACATGCGCGTGCGGCAGATTCTGGCGGATCCAGCGCGTCGCCTCGATGAAATCGACGCCGTAATTGCTGTGCTCCTCCATGCCGGTGGCGATGGCGAAGATGTTCGGATCGAAGATGATGTCTTCCGGCGGAAAGCCGACCTGATTGACCAGAATGTCATAGGCGCGCGCGCAGATTTCGGTCTTGCGCTCGAAGGTGTCCGCCTGGCCCTTTTCGTCGAACGCCATGACGACCACGGCCGCGCCGTGCCGCCGCACGATCTGCGCATGTTCGATGAAGGACGCCTCGCCTTCCTTCATGGAGATCGAATTCACCACCGGCTTGCCCTGCAGGCACTTCAGGCCGGCCTCGATCACCGAGAACTTCGAGGAGTCGACCATCACCGGCACGCGCGCGATGTCCGGCTCGGCGGCGATCAGATTGAGGAACGTCACCATCGCGGCTTCGGAGTCGAGAAGCCCCTCGTCCATGTTGACGTCGATCACCTGGGCGCCATTCTCGACCTGCTCGCGCGCGATCGACAGCGCCGCCGCATAGTCGCCGGCGGTGATCAGCTTGCGGAATTTGGCCGAGCCGGTGACGTTGGTGCGCTCGCCGACATTGACGAAGGGAATTTCCGGCGTCAGCGCGAACGGCTCGAGGCCGGACAGGCGAAGCTGGCGCGGAATTTCGGGAATGGCGCGCGGCGCCTTGCCGTCGACCGCCTTGGCGATGGCGGCGATGTGGTCGGGCGTGGTGCCGCAGCAGCCGCCGACCACGTTGACCAACCCGGCGGCGGCGAATTCCTCGAGCAGCTCGGCCATGAATTCCGGGCTCTCGTCATAATAGCCGAATTCATTGGGCAGGCCGGCGTTCGGATAGGCGCAGACAAAGCTATCGGCGACGCGGCCAAGTTCGGCGACATGCGCCCGCAATTCCTTGGCGCCGAGCGCGCAGTTCAGGCCGATGGTGATCGGGTTGGCGTGGCGCACCGAATTCCAGAACGCCGCCGGAGTCTGGCCGGACAGCAGGCGGCCCGACATGTCGGTGATGGTGCCGGAGATCATCACCGGCACGTCGACGCCGCGCTCGGCGCAGACTTCGGAAATGGCATAGATCGCCGCTTTGGCATTGAGCGTGTCGAAGATGGTTTCGATCAGCAGCAGGTCGGCGCCGCCCTCGAGCAGGCCGCGGATCTGTTCGCCGTAAGCTATGCGCAACTGGTCGAAGGTGACGGCGCGGTAGCCCGGATCGCTGACGTCGGGCGAGATCGAGGCGGTACGGTTGGTCGGCCCCAGCGCGCCGGCGACGAAACGGCGGCGGCCGTCCTGGCGCTGCGCTTCTTCGGCGGCCTCGCGCGCCAGCGTGGCGCCGGCCTGGTTCAGTTCGTAAGCGATGTCCTCCATGCCGTAGTCGGCCTGGGCGATGGTGGTGGAGGAGAACGTGTTGGTCGAGACGATGTCGGCGCCGGCGAGGAAATACTTCAGATGGATTTCGCGGATCGCGTCCGGCCGGCTCAGATTGAGCAGATCGTTGTTACCGCGCACGTCGCGGTTCCAGGCGTCGAAGCGCGCGCCGCGATAGCCTTGCTCGTCGAGCTTGAGCTCCTGGATCATGGTGCCCATGGCGCCGTCGAGCACCAGGATGCGCTTGCGCATCTCGGCAATAAAGGCGTCGCGGGTGGAAGTTTGAGGCGAGGACACTAACAGGTACTCCAGATCATGCGGCTTGCTGCACCGAGGGCCGTAACCCCAACAGGTGGCAGATCGCGTAAACGAGGTCGGCGCGGTTCATGGTGTAGAAGTGGAAGCTGGTGACCCCGCGATCGAGCAGATCAAGCGCCTGTTCGGCGGCAACGGCGGCGGCGATCAGCTTGCGCGTCGCCGGATCGTCGTCGAGGCCGTGGAAGCGCTCGGCCAGCCAGGCCGGCACCGAAGCGCCGGCGCGCGCCGCGAAGTTCGTCGCGGCCTTGAAGTTCTGCACCGGCAGGATGCCGGGGATCACCGGGATGTCGATGCCGCGGGCGCGCACGCGGTCGAGATACCGGAAGTAGAGATCGTTCTCGAAAAAGAACTGGGTGATCGCCCGCGTCGCGCCGGCGTCGACCTTGGCCTTGAGCATGTCGATGTCGGCATCGACCGTCGGGCTGTCCGGATGGCGCTCCGGATAGGCCGAAACCGAAACGTCGAAATTCGGGCTGATGCGCTTGATGCCGGCGACCAGTTCGGCCGAGGTCGCGTAGCCGCCCGGATGCGCCGTATATTTCGTCCCGGCGCCACCGGCCGGATCGCCACGCAGCGCCACGATGTGGCGCACGCCCACCTCGTGATACTGCCGAACAATGCCGTCAATTTCGTCGCGCGTCGCCGACACGCAGGTCAGATGCGCGGCCGGCGTCAGCGATGTCTCGTTCAGGATGCGCTTGACGGTGGCGTGGGTGCGCTCACGCGTCGTGCCGCCGGCGCCGTAGGTGACCGACACAAAATCGGGATTGAGCGGCGCCAGCCGCGTCACCGACTCCCACAGCGTCTTTTCCATCGCCTCGTCTTTGGGCGGGAAGAACTCGAACGACACGTCGATCCGGTTATGACCGGGCGGCATGAAGCGGCTGGGACGCAGCGCACTGATCATCACGCCACCTCCCGCCGCGCCGCAGTTGCAAGAAGCGCGCGATCGTCGCGCGCCAGCCACAACGACACGGCAATTTTTTCGTCGGGCCCGGGCTCGGGCGACAGACTGTTGTGCAGCACCGGCTCGAGGCCGGACGCCGCCATCCACTGCGACACCGTTTCCGGCGCGAAGCCGAGCCGGCGATGCGCGAACTGTTCGCGCAGGAATTCCTGCTCGTGCGGCGCGAAGTCGACGACCAGCAGCCGCCCGCCCGGCCGCAGCACGCGCGCGGCTTCCTTGATCGCCCGCCCGCCGTCGTCAAGAAAGTGCAGCACCTGGTGCAGGATCACGACGTCGAACGAGTCATCGCCGATGGGCAGGTCATAGAGATCGCCCTGCCGCACGCTGCAATTCTTGAGACCGGCGCGTTCCAGCCGGTCGCGCGCCAGCAGCAGCATGTCGAGCGACAGATCGAGACCAAGCCCGCGCTCGATCTCCGGGCCGAACAGTTCGAGCATGCGGCCGGTGCCGGTACCGAGGTCGAGCAGCGAGCGAAACGGCTTGTCGGCCAGCGCCTGCCGGATGGCGGCTTCGACCGCTTCATCGGCGGCGTGCAATCTTCGGATGCGGTCCCATTGCGCGGCGTGCGTGCTGAAATAGGCCTGCGCCGCGGCGGCGCGGGCGGCCCGCACCGAAGCCAGACGGGCGCGGTCGCGGGCAATGGTGTCGTCGGTCGGATCGAGCCGCTCCAGCAGCACGCGCGCCACTTCGGCACCGCCGCCGTGTTCGGCCAGCCGGAAGAACGCCCAGGTGCCCTCGCGGAAGCGCTCGACCAGGCCGGCCTCGGCGAGCAGCTTGAGATGGCGCGAGATGCGCGGCTGAGACTGGCGCAGAATGTCGGTCAGGTCGGACACGGTCAGTTCGGCCTCGCCAAGCAGCGCCAGCACCCGCAGGCGCGTCTCCTCGCCGGCTGCCTTGAGGGCGGCGTTGAGGGCATCGAAGCCGAGCTGCTCTTGACCGTTCATCGAAGCGTGACCTGCCGGTGTCCGTTTGGGCCATTTCCCATCATATAAAGATATGTTTATGCCTTTAACAGGATGGCCGCAAGGCTTTCCCCAGGGGAAAGCCTCGCTGTCCAGCCTCCGCCCCGGTTATTGCCGGGCTCGACCCCGCCCTCCATGATGGGCTTTCGGCCAGCCGGCTGACGATGGCGCTGGTCTACGGGGTGAGAAGATGAGTTCTTCCAAAGGCTTCGGGCTACGTGACGGCGAGCAGACCGCCGACCTTCCGGCCCAGCCCGACGCCGGGGTCTATTTCATCGGCCGCATTCACACGCCGTGGCGGGAGCGCAAGGACTGCCCGAAGAACGCCCGCGAGTCCGACGCCGTCTGCACCGTCGAGCTGGATCCGCGCTGGACTGCGGGCCTCAAAGACGTGGGCAGTTGCTCGCACCTGGTGCTGCTCTACTGGATGGACAAGGCGCCGCGAAACCTGGTGCTGCAGGTGCCCGGCCATTACGGCGTCCAGCGCGGGACCTTTGCGCTGCGGTCACCCGCCCGCCCCAATCCGATCGCCATGAGCGTCGTGAGGTTGCTCGGCATCGAAGGAAACCGCCTCTCGGTGGTCGGGCTCGACTGCCTCGACGGCACCCCGCTGCTCGACATCAAGCCCTATTTCGCCTCCACCGACAGCGTGCCTGACGCCTCGGTCGGCTGGCACAGCGCCAAAAACCCTAAATAAACGGGCCACAACCCGCTCAGTGGCAGGTGGTTCCGCCTGCTCGCAGGCATTTGTATTCGGGCCGAGCAGGAACCATTGAACCTGCCACGCGGTTACCTCGACGAATGATGGCGAGTAATTGTTCGGAGGGTGTCATGTCCGTGAAGTCCAAATCCACCGTTTCCCTGGCCGCGCTGATCGCAGCAGCCGCCATGTCCTGCGGCGCCGCACAGGCCCAGTATTACGCGGCCGCTCCGGCCTACACGCAGCCCCAGTATCAGGCGCTGCCGGCCGAGCAGGCCCCGGCTGCCGATGCCCGGTTCCAGCGCCAGATTGTCAGCTACGCCACCAAGGAAGCCCCGGGCACCATCGTCGTCGACACCGCCAACACCTACCTTTATTTCGTCCTCGGCGGCGGTCAGGCCGTCCGTTACGGCATCGGTGTCGGCCGCGAAGGCTTCACCTGGTCGGGCGTGCAGAAGGTGGCCCGCAAGGCCGAATGGCCGGATTGGCATCCGCCGGCTGAAATGCTGGAGCGCCAGCCCTATTTGCCGCGCATGACCGCTGGCGGTCCCGGCAACCCGATGGGCGCCGCCGCCATGTACCTCGGCAACACGATGTACCGCATTCATGGCACGAATGACCCGACCACCATCGGCCAGAACGTGTCGAGCGGCTGCATTCGTCTGACCAATGAGGACGTGCAGGACCTTTATTCCCGCGTAGCGATCGGCGCCAAGGTCGTCGTGTTGCCGCAGAATCGCCCCGCCACCGTCGCCCAGGCGCCGATTCAAACGCAAAATCGTGTGGAACAAAGCAGCCTGGTTTCGGGTTATGTCCCCGAGAGCAACGCCCGGCGCACGTGGGCCAGTATTCGCCCCGCCGGTCTGTACTAACTTTCTTCTTTCTGAACCTCCCCCAATAACTTTGCCCGGCCATTGTGCCGGGCAATTTTTTTTGTCTAGTTTGCTCCCCTGAAAACGGGAGAAGACGATGCGGATTGCGGCAATGGCGGCGGGCGCGGTGGGCGCCTATTACGGCGCGCGGCTGGCGGACGCGGAACACGACGTCTTCTTTGTCGCCCGCGGGGCGAACCTCGCGGCCATCCGCAGCAACGGGCTCAAGATCGAGAGCGTGCACGGCGACCTGCATCTGCCAAAGCCGAACGTCACCGACGATCCGGCCACCATCGGCCCGGTCGATATCGTTCTCTTCGCGGTCAAGCTGTGGGACACCGAAGAAGCCGCCAAGCGCGCGTTGCCGCTGATCGGCCCGAACACGCGGCTGATCACGTTGCAGAACGGCATCGACAGCGTCGAGCGCCTCGGCCCCATCATCGGCGCCGACAAGGTCGTCGGCGGTTTCGCCTATATCGCCAGTAACATCCGCGCGCCGGGTATCATCAAACACACCAGCCAGTTTCATCATCTGCGTTTCGGCCATGCCGACAACCGTCCGGACCCGGCGCTGGAAGCCTTTGTCGCCGCCGGCAAGGCCGCCAAACTCGACATCGGTATTTCGAAGGCGATCGAACGCGAACTGTGGGAGAAATTCATTTTCCTCACCGCCATGACCGGCGGCACCGCCGCATTGCGCTCCGGCATCGGTCCGATCCTCGCCGATCCCGACACCAAAGCCTTTTTTCGTCAGTTGATGCAGGAAGCGCTCGCGGTCGGACAGGCGCGCGGCGTGCCGCTTGATCCCGCTTACATCGACGAGCGCATGACCTTTGTCGAAACCAAAACCGTGCCGACCATGAAAGGCTCGATGGCCAACGACCTCGATCGCGGCGGACGGCTCGAGCTGGACTGGCTGTCCGGCAAGGTACGCGCGCTTGGCCGCGAACTCGGAATTCCGACACCGGCCAGCGACACGGTTTACACCGTGCTCAAGCTGCACCGCATGGGCACGCAAGGCTGATCTCCGTACAACCGCCGCCTAGCGCAGCAGCGCCGGGCGTTTGGGGTCGAAGGTCCATCCCGGGATCAAGAACTGCATGGCTGCGGCGTCGTCGCGCGCGCCCAATCCCATGCCAGTGTAACGCCGGTGCGCCGCCTCGATCTGCGTCATGTCGAGATCGATGCCGAGACCGGGCCGCTGCGGCACCGTGACCAGCCCGTCGACGATCGACAGCGGCTCGCGGGTCAGCCGCTGCCCGTCCTGCCAGATCCAGTGCGTATCGATGGCGGTGATGTCGCCAGGCGCTGCCGCCGCCGTGTGGACGATCATCGCCAGCGAGATGTCGAAGTGATTGTTCGAATGCGAGCCCCAGGTCAGCCCGGCGTCGCGGCATAGCTGCGCCACGCGCACCGCGCCTTGCATTGTCCAGAAATGCGGATCGGCCAGCGGGATACTGACCGCATTGAGTTGCACGGCATGAATCATCTGCCGCCAGTCGGTGGCGATCATGTTGGTCGCCGTCGGCAGCCCCGTGGCCCTGCGAAACTCGGCCATGATCTCGCGGCCGGAGAAGCCGCCTTCGGCGCCGCACGGATCCTCGGCATAGGCCAATACGTCGCCGCGGCCGCGGCACAGCCGCACCGCCTCCGCCAGCGACCAGGCGCCGTTCGGATCGAGCGTGATGCGCGCGTCGGGAAAACGTCGCGCCAGCGCTTCGACCGCGCGCATCTCGTCGTCGCCCGCCAGCACGCCGCCTTTGAGCTTGAAGTCCTGGAAGCCATAACGCTGCTGCGCCGCCTCGGCGAGCCGCACCACCGCGGCCGGCGTCAACGCCTCTTGGTCGCGCAGCCGCAGCCAGTCATCCGTCACACCGCCGCCATCGCGATACGGCAGCGTCGTGCGCTTGCGGTCGCCGATATAGAACAGATAGCCGAGCATCCGCACCGCGTCGCGCTGCTGCCCCTCGCCCAACAGCGCCGCCACCGGCACGCCGAGATGCTGGCCGAGCAGATCGAGCATCGCCGCCTCGATCGCGGTGACGGCGTGGATCATGGTGCGCTGGTCGAAGGTCTGGCCACCGCGGCCGCCGGCGTCGCGGTCGGCGAAGCGTCCGCGCATGTCGTTGAGCACGGCATTGAAGGTGGCGATCGAACGCCCTGTCACCAGCGGCCGCGCATCCTCCAGCGTCTGCCGGATGGGCTCGCCGCCCGGCACCTCGCCGGCCCCGGTATGGCCGGCGCTGTCTTCGAGGATGACGATGTTGCGCGTGAACAGCGGGCCATGCGCGCCGCTCAGATTGAGCAGCATGCTGTCTTCGCCCGCCACCGGGATCACCCGCATCGCCGTGACGACGGGCGCACCAAATGCATCGCGCGTGCTATCGACTTGATCTGGCACTGCGATTGCTCCCCGCGCCGGCACTGGCCCGGTCGCAATCCTGCCTCCTTCAATGCCTATGCGCCAGTATCGATTTGCGCACGGGCGGCGGCTGGCGCAGCGCGCGCGCGCCGCCTACCATTCCCCGATCCGACGAATCGCGTGAGGGCCCCGATGCGCGGAAGATCCGGCACGATCATCTATATCCTGACGGCGCCGCTCCGGCTGTTCGGACGCTCGCGGCTCTTGCGCTGGACGCTCGGCGCGGTGGTGATCGTCGGCGTCGCGTTCGCCGCGACCCAATGGGCGCTCGACCGCTATCTTCCCGGCGACAGCGGCGCCCGCAAAGCCGTCGCCAATCTGCCGGCGCTGCCGCCGATGAAGGCGGTGAACCGGCCGTCGAACGTGATCGCGCCGGTGGCGATCTCGATTGCCGCGATCGGCCGCAGCCTCGAGGCGGCGACACCGCGCGACTTCAGCGGCAACAGCAACAATCCGGTCAGCAGCCTGTTATCGCAGGCCAAAGTCGGCATGACGGTCACGCGCGGCCCGATAGCGGCGACAGGACGGCCTGATGGATTGACGGTCACCACGCCGATCAACGGCACGTTGCAGGTGGATGGCCAGATCGCGTCGCAGATCGGCAACATCACCAACGCACTGTCGGGCCTGCTCGGCGGCTCGCTCGGCAATGAGGTGAAGAACCTCACCCAGGCGCTCAACCAGAAGGCCGAATTGCGCGGCAATGTGGTGGTGCGGGCGCGGCCGGCCTTCACCAGCAACTGGCGGCTGGAGCCCAATCTGGCGGCGCAGGTATCGCTTGCCGACAGCGCGCTGTCGCTCGGCGGCATCAAGATCAATCTGGCCGCCGAGGCCAAGCCGTTGATCGACCAGACCGTCAACAAGCAGATCGCCGAGTTGCAGGAGCGCGTGCGCAACGACCCGGCCATCGAACGCGTCGCCCGCGAGCAGTGGGCTCAGCTCTGCCGCACGCTGCCGCTCGGCGGCGGCGCTACCGGTCTGCCGCCGCTGTATCTCGAAATGCGCCCGGTGCGTGCCGCCGCCGCGCAGCCGCAGATCGACGCCACCAACCTGACGCTGACCATCGGCGTGCAGGCCGAGACCCGCATCGTCGCCGCCGCCACCAAGCCGACCTGCCCGTTCCCCGCGGCGCTCGATCTGGTGCCGACGCTGGAGCGTGGCAAGCTCAACGTGGTGGTGCCGATCGACATGCCGTTCAAGACGCTCAGTCCGCTGCTCGAGGCGCAGTTGAAGGGCCGCGTCTTCCCCGACGACAAGACCGCGCCGGTGGAAGCCCAGGTTCAGGGCGCCAGCCTCGCCGCCGCCGGCGACCGGCTGCTGATCTCGCTGCGGGTCAAGGCCACGGAACGCAGGAGCTGGTTCGGCTTCGGCGCCGATGCCGACGTCAACATCTGGGGCAAGCCGGTGCTCGATCCGAAGACGCAGGTGCTGCGGCTCACCGATCTGGCGCTGGCGGTCGAGACGCAGGCGGCCTTCGGCCTGCTCGGCCCGGCCGCCCGCGCCGCCGTGCCCTACCTGGAAGAAGCGCTGGCCAAGCACGCCCAGATCGATCTCAGGCCGTTCATCGCCGACGCCAAGGCGAAGATCGATGCGACGCTGGCCGAATTCACCAAGGACACGGGCGGCGTGCGGGTCGACGCCGCGGTGCGCGAATTGCGCGTCACCGGCATCGACTTCGACTCCACAACGCTGCGGGTGATCGTCGAGGCCGCCGGCACGGCGCAGGTCGCGGTGACGGAATTGCCGCGGCTGTAGGCACCTCTGTCTTCACCGCAGCGCAAGTCCCATCCGTCGTCATGGCCGGGCTTGACCCGGCCATCCATGAGGCAGCGCGGTAGATGCAGCCCTATACGAAAGGTCTCATCACGCTGCACCTCATCATGGATGCCCGGGTCAAGCCCGGGCATGACCAGAATGTGAGGCCCTGACTGTGCCTGAAACGACTTTCGCCGCGCCGCTACGATTTCGCCTTCGCGGTCGGCACCGGCGGCTTGGCGCCGGCGGCGTCGGTCGCCAGCTTGAGCTCCAGCAATTCGGCCGGCTGGAAATAGTACAGCTCGTCGCGCGGCGTCTCCATCGCGTGCACCCAGACGCCGAGATCGACGCCCATGTCACGCAGGTATTTCTGCGCCGTGGCGCTGATGCGCTGCGCGCTGTCCATGCCGTCGGCCTGCGACAGCTCGGTCTGCCCGACCGCGAACACCTGGTGGACGCCGATCGCCGCCTTGGCGCCGGCGCGCCGCTCGGTGCCGCCGGCAAACACCAGCGGACAGGACGAGGCACAATAGCGGCCGCCTTCGACTTCTGTGGCGAATTTCTTCTCGCGGATCAGCCGCCCCATCGCCAGCGCATCCTGCACCGAGCCGCCGGGCGATTGCAGCACGACGGTCTTCACATAGGTGCCGCGCTTGGCGATCTCGTCGGCAAAGGTCTTCGCCGTGCCGGGCGTGATGGTGCCGGTCGCCACCATGCGGCCGTCGCCGGTGAGATCGAAGGTCATCCGGTCGCGCAATTTGGCGTCGGGCTGCGGCAGCGGCGAGGTGCGGCGCTTGCCATCTTTGTCACGCGCCGGCAGCGGCTCGGCCGACGGCATCTCGGTCGCGGGCATATCCGGGGGCGCCGCCGTCACCGCCTTGCGCAGATCGTCATAGTCGAGCGCCAGCACCGCCACCGTCGCCACCACCAGGCCGCGGTACAGCCAGCGCAGCACGTCGTCGTCGGGCTTGCCGCCGAGCCAGCGCTGCACGGAGCCTTTGATGGAGCCGCTCGTCACTCCGCCTATTCCTTCTTGGCGGCGCGCGCGGTCGATAGCGCCGTGACGTTCTCGTCCGCCACCGGCGGCTGTTCGTCGACGGCCGCAGTGCGCTCGACGGGGACCGGTTCTGTCACCACGATGCGCTCGCCTTGCGCGCGCTCGACATCGCGCGCCAGCTTCAGTGCCGTCAGCATCTGCCCCGCCGTCATGCTCTCGGCGGCGACCGGCTCGTTCTCGCGCCTTATGCCGGCATGCACCACGCACAGGATCAGCACCAGCACCGCCGGCATCAGATCGATGGAAATGGCGCCGGCCCAGCTCGGCAGGAAGTCGCCGGCATAGCGCAGCACCGCTTCGGCGGTCGACAGCGGCTGGAAGCGTTCGGGCTCCACGATCGGCACCGCGAGGATCTTGTCGGCTGCGTCGGACAGCGCCTTGGACTGCGCCGCCACCGCGGTCTCGACCGCGCCGACCACCGAGGTCTGCCGCTCGGCCAGCCCGCCACGCCCGCCCGCTGCCGGCGCGATGAAGCCGGAGATGAGGCCGTCGGCGGCACGCTTCACCGCGGGCGCGACGGACGTCTGCTGCAATTTCGCGATGGTGCCCATCAGCCCCATCGCCTCCTTGCCGAAGGCATCGCTGCGCGCGTTGATCGGGCCGCGGTCGGACACCAACTCACGCATTTTCTCGAGGTGCTTGCCGCCCTGCTCGTACAGCGATTTCACCCGCGCATCGGAGCCGGCCACTTCCTGGCCGAGGCTGCCGAGCTGGTTCGACATCTGCGTGAGGAGTTGCACCACCGTGCCGGAGCCCGCCGTGCCGGTGAGCGAACCGCCGCGCTCGGCGTCCGCCAGCCGGGTGAAGCGCGTCGATGCCATCTGGATGTCGGGCAAGAGGCTTTGCGCCGCCAGCGCGTTATTATGGGCGCGGTCGAGGTCGCGGGTATAGGACTGCACCGCGGTGGCGAGATGCTGCTGGATCGCCGCCGAGCCGGCCAGTGCCGAGGCGTTGAGCCAGGCCGACATGGCGATGATCATCAGCGAGCCCAGCCCCATGCAGGCAAACAGCAGGCCGCGGCTTTTGCTATCGAGCGTGTGCGGCAGAAACCGCATCAGGAAAGTCCAGAACGTGTAGATGCCGATCGACACCGCGACCGAGTAGATCACCGCCGCGAAGAACACGATGGTGCTGTTGCCGCTGAGCAGGTCGCGGACGCCGAGATAGGTGTAGACGCCGCTGGCCAGTGCCAGCACGGCGAGCGTGACCTTGGTGGTGACTTCGAGACCGGCAACGCCGTCGCGCAGGGCTATCGACATGAGCAAGCCGCGCGCATTTCTGCCGCGTCCTCGTTTGCGCCCCCGCAAGGTTGGATGGACCGATCTTTCGGTTCCGATTCAGCCGAAATTAAGGTGTGTCAAAAGACATAAGCCATGACTTTCAGGTCGCAGCTTTCGCTTGTCATTCCGGGGCGCGGCCGCTTGGCCGCGAACCCGGAATCCATAAACACAAACCGGGGTTATGGATTCCGGGCCCGGCGCGAAGAGCGCCGTCCCGGAATGACGTGAATTTCTTAGACCGCCTCGACTTCCACACACGCAATACAGATCGCCTCGATATGGCGATGGTCGGTGCCACAGCAGCCACCCAGCACGTTGAAATGCCGGAAGCGCGTGCGCAGGTCGCGGTAGCGCCGGCCGAGATCGACCGGATCGCCGGCGTCGAGATCGGGCGCGGCGTCCAGTTCGGCATGACTGCGGATCGAGGCGTTGGCGCGGACGCCGCGGATGCGCCCGATCCACGCCTCGCCGCTCTTGAGCACATTGGCGAAATGCGTCGGGTGCGCGCAATTGATCATGTAATAGGCGGGACCGTTGCCGGTCTCGCGATCGGTCTGTTCTATCGCGTCCTTGAGACTCTGCCCGCTCGGCAGCTTGCCGTCGGTCTCGACCGTGAACGAGATCACCGACGGCATGCCGGCCTTCTGGCAGGCGCGCACCACGCCGATGGCCTCATTGACGTAATTGATGGTGAAGGCGCTGACCAGATCGGCTGCGGTGTCGCGAAACACCTGCACCTGCTCGCCGTGATAGTCTTCCGCCTCGGCCGCGGTCATCGCCTTCTCGATCGTATAGCCGTCGCCGCGCGGGCCGATATTGCCCGACAGCACAATCGGCGTCTGCGGCGTCTCGTGCTGGCGGCGCAAGCCGTCGAGCAGCGCGGTCGCTTGCCGATTGGCTTCGGCGAGTTGCTCGCGCGAATAGCCGAGCTTGGCCGCCCAGTCGGGATTGGCGCGCCAGGTGAAGCCTTCCAGCACAAAGCCAACGCCGGCGCGCTTGGCCATCGTGATGAAGCCCGCGTAGTAGTCACGGATGCGCTGGCGGCCCTCTTCGGACTTGATCAGATCGAAGCTGGCAAAGTGCGGCAGGTCGACGCCCTGATGAAAGATCAGGGTCGTCTCCAGCCCGGCGTCGGTGAGAAACAGTTTCCCGCTTAGCTGCGGCAGGTTGCTGCGGTATTTCGACATGGCAAATCCCTCGTGCAAAATCCGTATTCGGTTGCGAAGGGAGTAACGGGACGGCCGCGGCCCGCCTAGCCGACTCGTGGTGCAGCATCCGCGCCCGCTGCGCTCGCGCTAAATCGTTGGAAGTCCGTACGTTTTTATGGGGACGCAAAAATTTGCCGGCGCGCGCGCCGCCGAAACTGCACCCGTGGTACAGTGAGACCATGCTCGACAGCACCAGCCGCAAGCTCGACACCCGCGAGCGCCTGCTCGAACTGGCCGAGTCCGCCGTGCTGGCCAAGGGCTTTGCCGCCACCTCGATCGACGAACTGGTCGCCGCCGCGAAAATCAGCAAGAGCGGCTTCTTCTATCACTTCAAGGACAAGGGCGAGTTGGCCGAGGCGATGATGCAGCGCTACGTCGCGCACGACAAGGCGGTGCTCGACGATATCTTCCGGCGCGCCGACGAACTCAACGACGATCCGCTGCACGGGCTGCTGGTGGCGCTGAAGCTGTTCGCGGAGATGATGGCCAATCTGCCGGAGGTCCACCCGGGCTGCCTCGCGGCGTCCTTCTGCTACCAGGACCAGCTGTTCAACAAGAAGATCCGCGACATGAACGCGGCCAGCGTTCTTAGCTGGCGCACGCGGTTCCGCGCCCGCTTCGACGCCATCGCGGCGAAGTATCCGCCCAAGCAGCTGGTTGATCTCGAGGCGCTGTCGGACATGGCGGCGTCCAATGTCGAAGGCGGCCTGCTGCTGGGGCGCATGCTCAAGGACGTCACCATCCTGCCGCGGCAGATCTTGCTGTACCGCGATCTTGTGCGTCTGACGTTCCAGCCGGGCTGACGCATTGACACCCCGCACCTTCTGCCTACATTAGAAGGGCGTTCCGAGGGGTGCCCGTGTTGGGCTGAGAGAGTCCCTTTGAACCTGATCCGGGTCATGCCGGCGAAGGGACGGAAAAGAATGAATCACCACGCACGCACGCGTGTTCCCGAGTCCATAGATATCATCGGCGCCGGTATTGCAGGCACCTGGCAGGCATTGCTGTTCGCGCAGGCCGGCTGCAAGGTCACGCTGCACGAGCGCGGCGACGCGTCGATGACGGAGAGCACCGGCCATTGGGCCGGCGGCATGCTGGCACCGTTTTGCGAGAGCGAAGCGGCGGAACCGCTGATCACCCGGCTCGGCCTGCGTTCGCTCGACCTGTGGCGCGGCGCGCTGCCGGAAACACCGTTCAACGGCTCGCTGGTCGTCTCGCATCCACGCGACCGCGCCGACTTCGAGCGCTTCGCGCGCCTTGCTGAGGGCCACCGCCGCGTCGACGGCGGCGCCATCGCCGACCTTGAGCCTGACCTCGCCGGCCGCTTCCATGACGGGCTGTATTTCGCGCAGGAAGGCCATGTCGATCCGCGACATGTGCTGCCGGCGCTGCACGAGAAGTTGCGCGCCGCCGGCGTGCCGATCGAATTCAAGTCGGCAGCCGGGCCGGACGATTTCGACGGCGCCGTGATCGATTGCCGCGGCATCGCCGCCCGCGACACCTGCCCGACGCTGCGCGGCGTCAAGGGCGAGATCGTCACGGTCGAGACCGCCGAGATCGCGCTGTCGCGCCCGGTGCGCCTGATCCATCCGCGCTGGTCGCTGTATGTCGTGCCGCGCGCCAACAATCGCTTTCTGATCGGCGCCACCACCATCGAATCCGAAGACACCGGCGTCAGCGTGCGCTCCGCGCTCGAATTGCTGACCGCGGCCTACAGCATTCACCCCGCCTTCGGCGAAGCGCGCATCGTCGCCTTCGGCGCCGCGCTGCGGCCGGCCTTCCCCGACAATCTGCCGCGCATCGTCGCCGGCAACCGCACCGTCACCGTCAACGGCCTGTACCGCCACGGCTTCCTGCTGGCGCCGGCGCTGGCCGAAGTCACCGTCGCGCATGTCATGGGCGAGCGCACCGACGCCGAGGTGGTGCGATGCGCGTGACCGTGAACGGCGAGACCAGAGAGGTGGCGGCGCGCGACCTGCGCGGCCTGCTCGGCGAGATGGAATACGAAGGCAAGCACATGGCGGTCGCCATCAACTACCAGGTGGTGCCGCGGGCGCGCTGGCCGGAGACCGCGCTGAACGACGGCGACCAGATCGAGATCATCACGCCGCGGCAAGGTGGGTAACACGAGAACCGTTCGCGGGATGAGCGGAGGGTGGTTACGGTGAGAAGGTAAAACGGATGGTGCAATTCTACGACAAGACGTTCGCCTCCCGGCTGCTGATCGGCACCGCGCTGTATCCCTCGCCGGCGATCATGCAGGCGGCGATCCGCGCCTCCGGCGCCGGCATCGTCACGGTGTCGCTGCGCCGCGAATCCGCCGGCGGCCGCATCGGCAACGCGTTCTGGGATTTGATCCGCGCGCTCGACGTCAGCGTGCTGCCGAACACCGCCGGCTGCCGCAGCGTGCGCGAGGCCGTGACCACCGCCCAGCTGGCGCGCGAGCTGTTCGACACGCCGTGGATCAAGCTCGAGGTGATCGGCGACGACGAGACGCTGCAGCCCGACGTGGTCGGGCTGGTCGAGGCCGCCGGCATTCTCATCAAAGACGGCTTCGAGGTGTTCCCCTATTGCACCGAGGATCTCACCGTGGCGATGCGGCTGCGCGATCTCGGCTGCCGCGTCATCATGCCGTGGGCGGCGCCGATCGGCTCGGCCCGTGGCATCACCAACCGCGATGCGCTCAAGCTCATGCGCGCGCGGCTGCCCGACGTGACGCTGGTGGTCGATGCCGGCCTCGGCGCGCCGTCGCACGCCGCCGACGCGCTCGAACTCGGCTATGACGCCGTGCTTTTGAACACCGCCATCGCCAGGGCCGCCGATCCGGTCGCCATGGCGAACGCCTTCCGCCTCGCCGTCGAAAGCGGCCGCATCGCTCATGACGCCGGCCTGATGGGCCCGCGCGATTTCGCCTCTCCGTCAACCCCCGTCGTCGGGACCCCGTTCTGGCATGCCGTATCCTGATCGCTTCTATCCGGTGGTCGACAGCGTCGCCTGGGTCAAACGCCTGGCCGCGCTCGGCGTCGGCACCATCCAGCTGCGCGCCAAGGATCTGGCGCCGGCGGAGGCGCTGGCGCTGGTGCGCGAGGCGCTGACGGCGGCGGGCCACGCCAAGCTGGTGGTCAACGATTACTGGCACGCCGCCATCGACGCCGGCGCGCAGCATCTGCATCTCGGCCAGGAGGACCTCGCCGACGCCGATGTGCCGGCGATCCGCCGCGCCGGGCTGACGCTCGGCCTGTCGACCCACGACGAAGCCGAACTTGAAGCCGCACTGCGGCATGAGCCCGACTATGTGGCGCTCGGCCCGATCTATCCGACCACGCTGAAGGTGATGCGTTTCGGCCCGCAGGGGCTCGCCCGCATCGGGCAATGGAAGCGCCGCATCGGCGCCACGCCGCTGGTCGCCATCGGCGGCATCACGCTCGAACGCGCCGCGGACGTTTACGCCGCCGGCGCGGACGCCATCGCCGTCGTTTCCGACACCACCCAGAACCCCGATCCGGACGCGCGTGTGCGCGCCTGGCTCGGACAGACTGCACCGTCCGCGCGCGCCAGCGAGCGGACCCGCGACACCGTGCTATAAGCACGACAGGGAGAACATCCATGAACAAAGCCGTCACCGCCGCCGACCTCGTCACGCCGAAGGTCACCACCGGGCCGCTACCCGCCTCGCGCAAGGTCTACGCCGCGCCCGACGCCGCGCCCGAGCTGCGCGTGCCGGTGCGCGAGATCATCCTCGATCCCAGCGCCAAGGAGCCGAACCTGCCGGTCTATGACACCACCGGCCCCTACTCGGACCCGGACGTCACCATCGACGTCGAGCGCGGCCTGTCGCGCACCCGCATCGAATGGGTCAAGGAGCGCGGCGGCGTCGAGGAATATGACGGCCGGCCGATCAAGGCGGTCGACAACGGCAACGCCACCGGCAAATACCTCGCCCGCAACTTCCCCAACACGCCGAGGCCGTGGCGGGCGATTTCTTCTTCACCTCTCCCATTGGGAGAGGTCGGACCGCGCAGCGGTCCGGGTGAGGGGTTACAAACTTCCGGCTCAGGAACCCCCTCACCCCAACCCTCTCCCCACAGGGGAGAGGGAGCAGGCTCTGCCGTGTCGCAGACACAGCACCCCATCACCCAATACGAATGGGCGAAGGCGGGCGTCATCACCAAAGAGATGATCTACGTCGCCGAGCGCGAGAACGTCGGCCGCAAGAAGATGCTCGACCGCGCCGAGGCGGCGCTGGCCGACGGCGAGAGCTTCGGCGCCGCGGTGCCGGCGTTCATCACGCCGGAATTCGTGCGCTCGGAAATCGCGCGCGGCCGCGCCATCATCCCCTCCAACATCAACCACGCCGAACTCGAGCCGATGATCATCGGCCGCAACTTCCTGGTGAAGATCAACGCCAATATCGGCAACTCGGCCGTCACATCGTCGGTCGAGGAAGAGAGATCGGAAGAGCAC